>SLBA01000016.1 GCA_007126575.1 Gemmatimonadota bacterium
CGCCGGGCGCGCGGTCCGGGCCGGCCATCACATCGTCACGGGCCACCCGGGGGTCCCCACCCGCCAGGGTGTCCGGACGTGGAAGGGAGTCGACGGGGATCGGAGGGGCCTCGGCGGCCTCTTCGGCAACCGGAGGTGCTGGGGCCGGAGGGGCCTCCCTGGAACACCCGACACCCACGACGGCGACGAGCAGGAGGAGTATCGCGGGGCGAAAAACGGTGCCTGGTGGCGGATGCATCACGAGTCGGATCCCTCGGGTCCATGGGTTCGGCGGAGACAGTCTCCAAGGTAGGCCCGGCCGGGAGCCCGGACAATCGGCCCGGGAGCCCGAACGAGCCGCCCGAGACGCGCGTTGACCACCCTGCGGCTCCCCCGTCATCTTTCCTTCATGCCTCCACTCCTTCGTTCGTACCCGACTCTCGCTCTGCCGGCTCCCGCCGCGCTTTTCGTCGTCCTCTTCGCCGCCTGCGGAGCGGGCCCTGACGATGGTCCTCCGTCGATCGGCGAAGGACCGTCGAATTCCGTGGAGGAGATCTCGGCGAGTGAGGCCGAACCTGCGCCCCCCGTGCGCCCGGGAATCGAGGTGCTTCTCTCGGACTCGCTCCACCTGATCGAGGGACGACGGGTGGGGCTCGTCACCAACCACACGGGGATCGATCGCGAGGGCATTTCGAGCATCGACCGCCTGCACGGGGCGGACGGGGTCGAACTGGTCGCGCTCTACTCTCCGGAGCACGGGATCCGGGGAACGGCCGAGGCCGGAGAACTGGTGGACCACACGGTCGACGACCGAACGGGGCTCCCGGTCCACTCCCTCTACGGCGACACCCGCAAACCGACTCCGGAGATGCTCGAGGGCGTCGACGTCCTGCTCTTCGACATTCTCGATATCGGGGCCCGCTTCTACACCTACATCTACACGATGGCGCTGGGGATGGAGGCCGCAGGTGAAGCAGGGATTCCCTTCGTGGTGCTCGATCGTCCGAACGCGATCGGGGGGTGGGCGACGCAGGGGAACATCCTCGACCCGGCGTTCTCGTCGTTCGTGGGGATGTACCCGCTCCCGATCCGGCACGGCCTGACTCCGGGGGAGCTGGCCCGGGTGTATCGCGGGGAGTTCGGGGTGGTAGCGGAGCTTCACGTGGTTCCCGTGGAGGGCCTCCGGCGGACGATGGACATGGCGGATACCGGGCTCCCCTGGACGCCCCCGTCCCCCAACATGCCCTCGCTCGAGAGCGCCTACCACTATCCGGGCACCTGCCTGTTCGAGGGGACGAACCTGTCGGTCGGACGCGGGACGGATCGGGCGTTCCAGCAGATCGGAGCCCCCTGGCTGGATGCGGAGCGCGCAGTGGCCCGCCTCGAGGAACTCGGGATCGACGGGGTCCGCTTCGAGGCCGTGACCTTCGTCCCGACGGCTCCGGGCGATGGGAAGTTCGCCGACGAGGAGCTCCGCGGGATCCGGCTGCACGTGACGGATCGAGAGCGCTACGACCCGACGCGTGCCGGGGTCGCACTCCTGTCGGTCACGCGTGCGCTGGCACGAGAGGTTGGGGATTCCGCCGACCCGTGGGAGTGGCGGGCCGCACACTTCGACCGGCTGGCCGGAGGCGACGCCCTGCGACGGGGACTCGAAGAGGGACGCGAGATCGATGCGCTGGTCGCTGGGTGGGACGAGGCGTCCCGCGCCTTCGGTGAGCGCGTGGAGCCCTACCGAATCTACCCCTGACCTCTCGACCCCCGGCCTCGCCGGGGGCGGAAGGTCAGTGCCCCAGGTCGGCCACCCAGAGCCGGGCGGGTGGGACCGGCGTCTCGCGCTTCCGATCGACCTCGAGGAGCGCGACCTGCCCGGGCACCTCCAGCCATCCGACCACCGAGCGCATCGTATCGTCGGTCAGATAGGGCGCCCGGGTTGCCACCGCGGCATCCCGAAGTCGCACGGCCATCCCCACCAGCTCCTGCATCGGACCCGGGTTCACGACCACGGCATGCACCTGCACCGTGGCACGCGGCGTGGCCTCGACGCAGGCCTCCTGGGCGGATACCGCGGCAGGTCTCGCAAAATGAATCATCGCGACCACCACGAGGGTCAGGATCATTCTGATGGAACCACTGTCGGGTCGACGCATGGTAGGATCCGGGATAGGGGCGTTCTGCACGCTGTTCCGAATTGCAGCATCCGTGCCCGAGAACCGCTATGCCCTCAAGTCTATTGATTACAACCGTTTACGTACAATAGGTTGCGAACATGACCTTGTAGTCACTGTCTGATTTCACTACACCTACAATGCTCTACCGCCCCTCGGTACGTCATTCCGGGGCCCGGGCGTGGTGTCCAATTCCTGAACACCTTCCGATTTTGAAACACCGGTGGCACCCGTGTTGCCCTCCCCTGTGGCCAGCCTACAGCGGCGCACTCGCCCCGAGTCCCACACCTGGGGCCGGAGACCAAGGTGATGCGCCAGAACAAAGAACCACTTGGGAGCCACAGAAATGAAGAAACTGACCATGATCCTCGCCCTCACCGCCTTCCTCGCGATTCCGGCGATGGTATCCGCGCAGGGCCAGGGAGACGCCGCGAGCATCAGCGCCACCGCCACAGTGATCGCACAGCTCGAGGTTTCCGGCGAAGAAGACCTCCGCTTCGGCGATGTGATCCCGGGAATCGCCTCGACCATCGCAGCCACCGACGTGGGGAACGCCGGGCGCTTCCAAATCCAGGGTGGGGGAAACCAGGAAGTGTCTCTGAGCTTTGACAACCTCACCGAGCTTGCAGCCACGGGCGGAGCGACGCTTCCGTTCGCCTTCGGTTCGAGCTCGGCCGGATTTGGTGTGAGCTCAGGGGAGGCTGACGGCACCTTCGACCCGCTTGCAGGGACCGATCAGCGCCTCGATAACGGTGTGCTCTACGTCTTTGTCGGCGGCACGGTGACTCCGACTGCGGGACAGCCGGCCGGATCGTACGAAGGTCAGATCACCCTGAACGTCGCCTACACCGGCAACTGAGTCCGCCTGGTCCGGTGCGGTCGGCGGGTCATCCTCCCGTCGGCCCACCGGACTGCGCGCTCACCTCCTCCCCCGATGCGACTTGGCTCCCTTCTGACCCTTTCGATCACGATGCTCACGATCGCGGTGCCCGGTGCCCTCTCGGCGCAGCAGGGCCCTCCGCTCGCGGTACAGGGGCAACAGGACCTGAGCTTCGGAGAGCTGCTGGGGGGGCTGGCGACCCGGGTTTCGCCGAACGACGCGGGGCGGAACGCGCAGCTCCGCATCCGGGGCGCTCGAGATCAGACGATCGAGATCTCCTTCGACCTGCCCGCCGAGATGTCGCGACCCGAAGGCGGCTCGATCCCCCTGCTCTTCGGAGCGGCCGATGCGCAGTTCTCGGCCAGCGGGGGCACCGGCGACCGGATCCCCTTCGACCCGAACACGCCCTGGACCATCACGCTGACGCAGCAGGGATGGTCCTGGATCTTCCTGGGAGGCACGGTCCAGCCCCCGCCCCAGGCGCCGTTGGGAACCTACTCCGCAACGATCACACTCACCCTTTCCGACCTCGGAAGCTGAGGACACCATGAAGACCCTGATCCGCTCGCTGACCCTGACCGTGCTGCTCGGCATGGGCGTCCTGACCGCCGAGGCGCTCTCGATCGTGGTCGCCCCCACGGCGGTCTACCTCGAGCACTCGACCCGCTCGGCCACGGTGACCCTCTTCAATCCCGGTACCACTCCCGAAGAGGTCACGATCTCGACGCTCTTCGGCTACCCGACGACCGACGAGGACGGCCGCCTCCACCTGTTCACCGACGAGGCGGGCGACGATCCCCGGTCGGCGGCGGGGTGGCTGCGTGCCTATCCGCAGCGAGTGGTGGTCGGCCCCGGTGAGCGTCAGGTGGTCCGGCTCCTGGGCGAGCCCCCGGCCGACCTCCCCGATGGAGAGTACTGGGCGCGTCTGGCAATCACCTCGGGCGCCGAGTCGACGCAGGTCGGAACCGTCCCCGGCGAATCGGATGTCCGCGTCGGCCTCGACATGCGCGTGCGCACCGTGATCGCGGCCAACTACCGAAAGGGGTCGATCACCACCGGGCTCGAGATCGAGGACTTTCAGCCCTGGATCGAGGATGGGCGCCTTCGCCTTCGCCCCCGGCTCCTCCGACAGGGCTCCGCGGCGTACATCTCGGCGCTGACCCTGACCCTGACGGACCCGAACGGAGAGGTCGTGCGGGAGTGGCAGGAGCAGGTGGCGGTCTACCGCGAGTACCACCGCCTCTTCGAGTACGACGTCTCGGACCTGGGGCCGGGTCCCTTCCGCCTTCGGGCCCAGTTCAGTACCGATCGAGACGATGTGCCGGCCGCCTTCCGGCTGCGCACGACCCCGATCGAGCGGGAAGCCCCCGTGTCGCTGCGCTGATCGGAACCGACTCGATGCGCTCCCCCCTTCGCACGGTCACCGCCCTCGGGCCGGTTCTCCTCTCCCGACTCCTGACCGTCTGCCTCCTGCTTGCTGCGGGTGAGCTGGTCGGGCAGGAGGGGGAGGGCACCCGGTATCCGGCATCGGTGCCCGCAATGGCATCCTCACCGGCGAACGCGAGCGCCACTCCGGACTCCCTCCACGCACCGATCGACATCCTCATCAACCTTCGCATGGGGCGCCTCTCGGAGCGACTCGTGCCCGCGGCACAGCGCGGGGACACCCCCTTCCTGCCGGCGGCGACCTTCCTCGAGATGGGAGAGGTCTTCTTCGTCGAGAACGGAGACGGGGTCCTGCGGGCCACGCGGCAGCCGGGCGCGATCGAGATCCTGGTCGACGCCGAAGCCGGCCGGGCCCGTCTCGGAGGCGAACTGCTGGCCGACGTGGCCGATCAGATGCTCTGGCGGGACGGCCGGATCATGCTCACCCCCCGACTCCTCGAGCGACTCCTGGGGGTCACGATCCACACGAATTTCTCGGATCTGCACGCCGTCGTCCTGAATCCCGAGGTGCTTCCCCTGGGACGCCGGATCGAGCGGGAGCGGCGACTCGCCGCACTCCGCCCTCCCGGTGAGACCCCTCCGGCCGAGCGGACCCTGGACCGCACCCCGTACCGCACCGGCGGCATGGTACTCGACTGGAGCACCTCGGCCGCGCTCGACCGGCCCCAGGAGAGCGCACAGCTCTCCCTCGGCTTCGGCGCACAGCTCCTGGGGGGCTCCCTCCAGCTCAGCGGCCGCAGCCAGGGTCCCGTGGCGGACGGAAACGTCGACACCGGGGCCAGCTACCACATCGCCTGGCCGCAACAGCGCTGGCTCCGGCAGCTGCGCCTCGGAGACGGCCTGGGCTCCGGTCCCCGGCCCCGGTCGCTGCGCGGAATCCACCTCACCAACGCGCCCTACGTTCGCGACGCCTACTTCGCCACGGCCGAGGTCACCGGACGCCTGGGCCCGGGCTGGGAGATCGAGCTTCGCCAGCAGGGGCGAACAATCGACATGACCCGGGCCGACGAGCAGGGTGCGTTCGCGCTCGACGTGCCCCTCAGCTACGGCACGAATCCCATCGAGGTGGTGGCCTATGGTGCGCACGGCGAGGTCGTCACGATGGAGCGACTCATGCTCCTTCGACAGGACCGCCTTCCCGGAGGCCGCTTCGAGTGGGGGCTGAGCGCGGGCGAATGCCGATCCGGCGCCTGCCGGGCCGCGGGGAACCTGGACCTCCGCTACGGCCTCTCCGACCGCTGGACGTTGCGCGCCGGCGCGGACGGATTCCACCGCGACACCCTCCCCGACCTCGCGCACCCCTACCTCGAGCTGTCGGGGTCCCCGGTGCACTCGGTGCACCTGGGGCTCGAGGCGCTCTACGACGGATTCTACCGAGGGGTGACCGAGTTCACCCCCTCGTCGAATCTACGCGTGCGGGGCGCCTACACCTGGTTTCAGCCCGAGCTGGAGGCGCCGGTCCTGCACGACGCCCGCCGCCGCTCCACGACCGAGGCCGATCTCTTCTGGCGGCCATTCGGAGCCGGCAACCGCTGGAGCCTGAGGGGCTCGGCGGTCTACGAGGAGCGGCGCGACGACTGGCGCCTCCGCTGGCGAGCGACCTCGGCCCTGCAGCTCGGCGGATACCGGGTCGAGCTGGGAGTGCAGGACCCGGGGCGCTACCAGTCGCACGAGCTCGAGCGCGGCCTCTTCCTGTCGGGCGATCAACCGCTTCGACAGATCGCCTCGGTCCGGGGGCGGATCCCCCTTCCGAGCCCGACCACGCTCTCGCCCTGGCTCCACGCCGAGATCGAGACGATCGGGTGGGACTCGATCGCCCGCGGTCAGCTTCGCCTCAGCTATCCGGTCACGCGCAGTACCCAGCTCAACCTCACCGGGGGATGGGACCCGACCGGAGACCATCGCTTCACCGCGGGACTCCAGGCGACGCTCGACCAGCTCCGCTCCGTGACCCAGGTCTTCGGCGGGGCGAACCGGGAGATCCGCGCGCTTCAGTACGCCCAGGGGAACGTGCAGTGGAACGAGGCCACCGGTGGATTCCGCCTCGATTCCGGGCCGGGGGTGGAACGGGCCGGGATCTCGGGATACGTCTTTCTCGACGAGAACGGGAACGGGCGAAGGGATCCCGGGGAACCGGTGCTCTCGGGCGTCCGGGTGGTGATCGACGGCCGGTCGGTGACCACCGACGAGCAGGGTCGCTACACGCACTGGGACCTGACCCCCTACGAGATGACCCGGGTGCAGATGGATCCAATGACGCTCCCGAACCCGCTCTGGGTCCCGGCGCTCGGGACGATCGAGCTGCCCCTCGCCCCCTCGTCGTACCGGCGACTCGACCTGCCGGTGGTGCCCGGCGCCGAGCTCAGCGGGCGCGTGGTCCGGATCACCGGTGACGGGCGCGAGGAGCCGGTGGCGGGAATGGAGATCGTGATCGCCGACCTGGTGCGGCCCGGAGAGCAGACCGAGATCACGACCTTCTCGGACGGTGGCTTCTACGCGATGGGACTCAAGCCCGGAGCCTACGAGCTGCGAGTCCCATCCGAGCTCCTGGACCACGTGCAGCTCACACAGGATCACCCGGATCGCGCCGTGGTCGTGCGTTCGAACGGTGAGCGCTCCGCCGGCAACGTCGTCATCCGGCTCGTACCGAAGCCCACCGTGACAGCATCGCCATGAAGAACCGGATCCACCAGATTACCCCATGATCACTCCAGGACGCGAACCCAGGGAGCCCACCGGATGAGCCAGACGCTCCTCCTCGTCGACGACGACACCACCATCCTGAACTCGATCGGCCGCTACCTCGAGAGAGATGGCTTCGAGGTCCTGCTCGAAACCCGAGGGCACCCCGCCCTGGCCACCTTCGAGGCCCATCGCCCCGAGGTGGTGCTCCTGGACCTGAAGCTTCCCGACGTGGAGCACCTCGAGATCCTCGAGCGACTGCGCGACTGGAATGCGTCGGTGATCCTTCTGACCGGGCATGCCGACGTGCCCACCGCCGTCGAGGCGATGCAGCTCGGGGCCGAGAGCTTCCTGGCGAAGCCGGTCGAACTCGACCACCTCTCCGCCGTCCTGAAGCAGGTGCTCGAGAAGAACCGGCTCCTCCGCGAGAACGAGCGCCTCCGGCAGGGAGGGACCGCGGCCGAGGGCCTCGAGGCCCTCGGGGTTTCCCGGGGGATGAGGGAGCTCGCCGAGCAGATCGAGATGCTCTCGGCTTCGGAGCGGACCACCGTCCTGCTGACCGGTGAGAGCGGGACCGGGAAGGGGTGGGTAGCCCGGATGCTGCACGGCCTGAGTCCCCGGGGACGGCGGCCCTTCGTCGAGGTGAACTCGGCCGGCCTGACCCCCACCTTCCTGGCCTCGGAGCTCTTCGGCCACGAGAAGGGGGCCTTCACCGACGCCCGCGAACGGCGCGACGGCCTCTTCCTCGAGGCGGACCGGGGCACCCTCTTCCTGGACGAGATCGGGGAGATGAGTCTCGACATCCAGCCCCGCCTGCTGAACGTGCTCGAGACCCGCAGCTTCCGGCGCCTCGGGGGGAGCGAGGAGCTCCATGCCGACGTCCGGCTGATCGCTGCCACGAACCGGAATCTTTCGGAGCGGGTCGAGGACGGTCGCTTCCGCGAGGACCTCTTCTACCGACTCAATGTGGCCTCGCTCCACCTGCCTCCCCTGCGGGAGCGGACCGACGACGACCGCCTGGCACTCCTGCACGGGCTGCTGGCGGGGCTGCGAAAGGAGATCCCGGGGAGCGCCGATCGGATCCACGATGACGCCCTCGACGTCCTCCTCTCCTACCGATGGCCGGGGAACATCCGCGAGATGCGAAACACGCTGGAGCGGGCGCTCATCTTCTCGGCCGGGGGTGAAGAGATCCGGCGGACCCACCTGCCGGCCGACCTGGTCCGGCGGGGGGGAACCTCACGCTCGAAGGGATTTCAACCCAGAACGCTCGAGGCCGTCGAGGCCCGCCACATCGAGCGCACCCTCCTGCATCACCGGGGAAACCGGACGCACGCGGCCGACGACCTGGGGATCGCTCGGACGACCCTGATCAACAAGATTCGCAAGTACGAACTGGACCTGTAGAGATGAGGCCCGGAAGGGGCATGATCCACTCTCCCCCTTCGGGCAGGGCCCCTTCTACCCGGCGAATGAAGGCATCGATGTCGGTGCCCGGTGAGAGCCTGAGCCCCTCGGTGCGGGGCCTGAAGAAGTCCTCCCAATGTCCCAGGATCACGCGCCGCGGGGCCAGGTGCCCCACGATCGCCTCCGGATACCCGTTGACCTGCTCGGCGCCGGGGACGCAGACGATCATCAGGTCCACCCCCTTTCGGTCGGGCAGGCGGGGCGGGAATCCGGCGGGGGGTTCCGCGGCCGCGTCCTGGTAGTGGATCCGGTAGACGGGCTCTCCATCCGGCCCAAGCAGATCGATGAGGAAGGCCAGCGTCTGGCCCTCGAGCCACCCCGAAGCCCGGTCGGGGAGTCCCTCGAGAGGCTCCACGTGATGGCCGGCGAAGAGATTCAGCTCCATGTAGTGCGGGGCGTGTTCGGAGCGCAGGGCCATGAAGCGGATCGAGCCCCCCTCGACCTCGATCCACTCTCCGGCCGCGCCTGCATCTCCCGCCTGATCCTCGACCGAGACGAGTCGGCCCGGGTCGAGCTCCGGGTCCCCCGTCAGCGTATGGATCGTGCTCAGACTCCCGTACACTCGGGCCGAAGGGGCTCGGACCCGGGCGATGTAGGGAACGTCGAGGAGGTGGTCGTAGTGCCCGTGCCCCACGAGGATCGCCGAGACGTCTTCGACCGGGGGGAGGAAGGTGTCGACCAGCGCCGTGTCGGTCTCGATCCGGCCGAGGGCCACGTCGAGCATTCCGGGATTGGAGAAGAACGGTGCGGTCAGGAGCGCCGATTCCCCATGGCGGATCAACCAGCCCCCGACGCCCAGGTACTCGAGGTGGAGGCCGTCGGGCGCTCCCTCGCAGCAGGGCGCCTCGACGGGGCGCTGGATCGGGGTCACCGGGAGCTGTTCGACCGGGGTGCGGCAGGCCGCAAGCGCAGCCACCGTGCCGAGGCCGATGCACGCGCCCCGAAGAAGGGTCCCCCGGTGGCTCACCCCCCGTCGAGCTCCGACGCGTCGGGGTCCAGCGCGACGCCACACTCCCGGGCAATCAGCTCCCGGAACCCCTGCATCAGCTCGAGCGTGACCGGGCCGACCCGGCCCTCACCGACCGGCTGCCCGTCGAGCTCGACCGTGGGGCGAATCTCGGTCGTGGTGCCGGTGAAGAAGATCTCGGAGGCGCACGCGAGTTCCGCGATCGGGATGGCCCGCTCCTCGACCGGGACCCCCCGGGCCCGTGCGACCTCGAGTACGACCTCGCGCGTGATCCCCGGAAGGATCTGGTTCGAGGCCGGATGGGTGGCGACGACATCGCCGAATACGGCAAAGACGTTGTTGTGCGCCCCCTCGAGGGCGAGACCGTCTCGCACCATCAGTGCGTCGGTCGCGCCGGCCTGGCGGGCCTCCTCCTGCGCCAGGACGCTGGGAAGGAGCTGGATCGTCTTCAGGTCGCAGCGCGTCCAGCGTCGATCCGGCACGGTCACCGCGTTGAATCCGCGCATCCAGCGCTCCACCCCGGGGCGCTCGAAGGCCTTGGCGTAGGCGAAGACGGTCGGTGTCGCCGGGGGATCGGGGAAGGCGTGGGAGCGCGGGGCCACACCCCGGGTGATCTGCAGGTACACCATCGACATCGTGTGGTCCTGGAGCCCGCACCGCTCCAGCAGCTCCCGGTGAATCGCAGGCAGGGGCTCGACGTCGAAGTCGATGCGGAGCGCTCCCAGCCCGCGGGTCAGGCGCCGGAGGTGCCCGTCCATTCGCAGTGGACGCCCCCCGTAGAAGGGGGTGACCTCGTAGAGGCCATCGGCAAAGAGAAACCCCCGATCCTCGACCGGAATCATGGCCTCGGATCGGGGGATGAACTCTCCGTTCAGGTATACGGGGTCCATGCGCTGGCTCAGTTCGGGTCTCGGTTCTCAAGGCGGTCGAACTCCTCGAGCAGCTCCGCCTCCTGGATCTCGCCTTCGTGCGCCTTCGCCTCGGCCGCCTTCCGGCGATCGAAGTCGGAGATGGAGTTGGCGTCGGGATCGACGGCCTCGTCGTCTTCCGCCTCTTCACCGGCCTGAAGCTGACGCCGTTCCTCTCCGGCGGGTCCGAGCAGACCCATCTCCCTTTTCAGGGCAAGGAGACGACCATCCATGTCGTCGCCCGTCTCCAGCTGGCGGAACTCGTCTTCGAGGGTGTCTCCGGTCAGCGCTTCGGACACCTCGGCCGAGGCCAGGCTGCGCCGCTCCGACTCCTCGATCTTCTCGGCCATCCGGTTGAACGCGTCGAATGCCGACGTGTCGGAGAGCCCCGACATCGTCTCGTGGATCCGCTTCTGGGCCTGCGCGCGCTTCTGCTTGGCGATCAGGAGGTTCCGCTTGCGCTTGGCCTCTTCGATCTTGTCGTTCAGCTGCTTCAGCGAGGCCTTGAGCTTCTCGGTCTCCTGCGCCTGTCCCTGCCAGGTCTGCTCCAGGGCGTGGCCCCGGTCGGCGTGTTCCTGGTGGCGAAGGAGCGCCTGCTTGGCCAGGTCGTCACGACCTTCCTGGACCGCGAGCATGGCCCGCCGCTCCCAGTCCTTGGCCTGCTTCATCTCGTCTTCGAGCTGTGACCGGAGCTTTCGCTCGTCGGCGATCGCGGCCGCGACCTCGCGCTTGGCCTTCGCCAGCTGGTCGCGCATGTCGAGAATGATCTGGTTCAGCATCTTCTCGGGGTCTTCGGCCCGAGCGATCAGATCATTGATGTTGGACCTGAAGAGGGTCGAAATCTTTGAAAATATGCTCATTGGTCATCCCTCCACGGGCGCGGAGGCGAGGGTCTTGATCCGCTCCATATGGCCGGACGCGGCCATCTGGAGGCTTTCGAGCGCCGCCTGGAGATCCGAAAAGTCCAGGGATTCCAGCTGGAAGGTGTGGCCAAGGATGAGCTCTCCTTCCTCGATGCCGTACGCGCCATGCACCACATCGGCCGCGTTCATCTCCAGCAGGGTTCGATAGAGGTCTTCCCGAGGCGTTCCGTCCTTCGGGAGATCCATCACCTTCATTCGGAGAATGAGCAGAGGGGGTGAGTGGTTCACCACGATCGGAAGGTCGTCGGTACGACTTCGTACCAGGTACATTCCCTCCGCCACCTCCTCATGTTCCACATCCATTCGGATGAGGAAGCTCTCCAGGTCTTCTCTCGTCACCATTTCACCCCTCCGTGGTCCGGTCGGCGCCCCGGAGCGCCGACACATTCAGATGGCCACCTCCGCCGGGCGGGGGTGGGCTCGGGACCCCGAAGCCGCACTCCCGGTGTCCCCTTCCCTATCGAATACGTACGAAGGGGTGGGGACGATTCATTCGAACGTCCCTACAATACGGTGTTGGAGGTCCGTCCGCTATGCGGTCACGCCGGCCGCGAGCATCGGAGCCAGGTATCGTCCGGTCAGCGACGCCTCGGTTTCGGCCACCCGCTCGGGTGGCCCCTCGGCCACGACGAGGCCGCCCCCATCCCCCCCCTCGGGACCCAGATCCACGATCCAGTCCGAGGTCTTGGCGACCTCGAGGTTGTGCTCGATCACCACCACGGTGTTGCCCTTGTCGACCAGCTGGTGGAGCACGGTGAGGAGCACGCGCACGTCCTCGAAGTGGAGCCCCGTCGTGGGTTCGTCGAGGATGTACAGCGTGTTGCCCGTGGCTCGCTTGGCCAGCTCCGTCGCCAGCTTCACGCGCTGTGCCTCGCCCCCGGACAGGGTGGTGGCCGACTGCCCCAGCTGAAGGTAGCCGAGCCCCACGTCGAAGAGGGTCTGCAGCTTCTCGCGGATCTTCGGAACCGGGTCGAAGAAGTCGAGTGCATCGGCGATCGTCATGTCGAGAACGTCGGCGATGTTCTTTCCCCGGTAGTGCACGTCGAGGGTTTCCCGGTTGTAGCGCCGCCCACGGCACACGTCGCAGGGCACGTAGACATCGGGCAGGAAGTGCATCTCGATCTTGACCAGGCCGTCGCCCGAACAGGACTCGCAGCGGCCCCCCTTCACATTGAACGAGAACCGCCCCTGCGCGTAGCCCCTCATCTGCGACTCGGGGAGCTCCGCAAAAAGTTTGCGGATCGGTGTAAAAACCCCCGAGTAGGTGGCGGGATTCGAGCGCGGGGTCCGACCGATCGGAGACTGGTCCACCTCGATCACCTTGTCGATGCCCTCGACACCCTCGAGTCCATCGAAGGGGAGGGGCAGATCGCGGGCCCGGTAGAGCTGCCGAGCCAGGGCCCGATAGAGCGTCTCGTTGATCAGGCTCGACTTGCCGGATCCGGATACCCCCGTGATCGTCACAAAGCACCCGAGGGGGATCGCCACATCGATCCCCTGCAGATTGTGTCCCCGCGCCCCCCGGATCCGAAGCTGGCGATCGGGGTCGGCGGGGCGCCGCTGTTCGGGAATCGGGATCCGTCTTTCCCCACGCAGATAGGCACCCGTGAGCGATTTCGGCTCCGCGATCACCCGGTCGATCGTACCCGCGGCCACCACGTCACCGCCGTGTCGACCCGCTCCCGGCCCCAGGTCGATCACATAGTCCGCCGCCCGGATCGTGTCTTCGTCGTGCTCCACCACGAGGACCGTGTTGCCCAGGTCCCGAAGGGCCCGCAGGGTACCCAGGAGCCGGTCGTTGTCGCGCTGGTGGAGGCCGATCGAGGGCTCGTCGAGCACGTAGAGAACCCCGACGAGTCGGCTCCCGATCTGCGTCGCCAGCCGGATGCGCTGCCCCTCGCCCCCGGAGAGGGTGTGGGCCGAGCGTCCGAGCGTCAGGTACTGAAGACCCACATCGTCCAGGAACCGAAGTCGCTCCCGGACCTCCTTCAGGATCGGGCCCGCGACCGCACCCGGGAGCGCCGGCACGTCGAGGGGCTCCGGAGCGTCGGGGCCCCGGGTCTCGCCCTCGACCGGGAGGCGCTGGAAGAACTCGCGTGCCGCGCCGATCGAAAGCTGCCCGATCGCGCCCAGCGAGCGCCCTCCGACCGTCACGGCAAGGGACTCGGAGCGCAACCGGGTGCCCCCGCAGCTCTCGCAGGGCTGCGACGTCATATAGCTGGTGAGCTGCTCGCGCACGGCATCCGAGGAGGTCTCCTCGTATCGCCGGCGCACATTCGCGACGACGCCCTCCCAGGGCTCGGTGTAGGCCCGCTTCTTTCCCCCGCGCTTGTAGGGGAAGCGGATCTTCATCTTGCCTGAGCCGAAGAGGACCGCGTCGCGGACATCCTCGGGGAGCTCGCCCCAGGGGGTGTTCGCGTGGAACTCGTACGCCTCGGCCAGCGCCGGTACCACCGACCTCTTGAGATGACCCGAGGGCTCTCCCCAGGGAAGGATCACCCCTTCGAGGATCGAGATCGAGTCGTCTCCCAGGAGGAGGTCGGCGCTGACCTCTCGGCGCGTGCCGAGGCCGTCGCACCCCTCGCAGGCGCCGTAGGGAGAGTTGAAGGAAAACTGCCGGGGCTCGAGCTCGGGAAGCGAGGTCCCGCAGTGGGCGCAGGCATAGTGCTCCGAGAAGAGGTGCGGCTCCGGATCGGCCCCCTTTCGATGCTCGAGCACCTCGAGAATCCCCTCGGCCGTGGTGAGCGCGGTCTCGACCGAGTCAGCGAGGCGCGCCCGGTCCGATGCCCGGATCACCAGCCGGTCGACCACGACCGAGACGTCGTGGTTCTCGTACCGGTTCAGCGAGGGCGGGTCGGTGAGGTCCCAGGTCTCGCCATCGACCCGGACGCGGACAAAGCCGTCCTTGCGTGCTTTCTCGAAGAGCTCGCGGAACTCGCCCTTCCGGCCCCGGACCAGGGGGGCGAGGATCTCGACCCGGGTCCCCTCTTCGAGGGTCAGGAGGCGGTCGACGATCTGCGACGACGACTGCCTCAGGACCGGCCGCTCGCAGGTGGGGCAGTGGGGAGTCCCGACCCGCGCCCAAAGGAGCCGCAGGTAGTCGTAGACCTCGGTGACCGTCCCCACCGTGGAGCGGGGATTGCGCGAGATCGTCTTCTGCTCGATCGAGATCGCCGGAGAGAGCCCCTCGATGGCATCCACGTCGGGCTTCTCCATCAGCCCCAGGAACTGCCGGGCGTACGCCGAGAGAGACTCCACGTAGCGGCGCTGCCCCTCGGCATAGATGGTATCGAAGGCCAGAGAGGACTTTCCGGATCCGGAAATCCCCGTGATCACCACGAGAGCCTCCCTCGGGATCTCGAGGGAGATATCGTTCAGGTTGTGTTCGCGGGCCCCCCTCACCACGAGGGTGTCGCGAACCATCTAGAAGGTCCCCCGCAGCTCCCTGAGCGCCGCGATCCGATCCTCGGTGGGGGGATGGGTCCGGAAGAGCTTCGTCATCCCGCTCATGGCGCCACCCCGCAGCGGATTCACGATCGCCAGCTGCGCTCCGGCTGCGTTCACATCCATCGGGATCTGGTTCGCCGCGCTCTCGAGTCGCTGAAGGGCGTTGGCGAGACCATCGGGGGAGCCCGCGATCCGGGCCCCCGTCTCGTCGGCCTGGAACTCGTTGGTCCGCGAGATCGCCATCTGGATGATGATGGCCGCCAGCGGGCCCAGGATCATGATCAGGATCATGACGATCGGATTCCGGTTCTCGCCCCCGCCGAAGAAGATCCCCCACCGGGCGATCATCGTGATCGCACCCGCCATGACCGCCCCGATCGTGGAGACGAGCATGTGGCGGTGCTTGATGTGGGCCAGCTCGTGCGCGATCACTCCGGCGAGCTCGTCCCGGCTCATCAGCTGCATGAGCCCCGCGGTGACACACACCACTGCGTGCTTGTGGCTGCGGCCGGTGGCGAATGCGTTCGGCTGCTGCTTCGGAGCGATCGCCACGATCGGCATCGGGAGGTCCGCGCGGCGCCGGAGCTCGTCGACCATGTCGAAGAGCTCGGGGGCGTCCTCGCGCTCGATGATCTTCGCCTTGTACATGCGAAGAACGAGGCGGTGGCTGAACCAGAACATCCCGACGTTCATGACCACGGCCCCACCGAAGAACCACATGGCCATACCCGGTCCCCCGATCTGTCCGCCGAGGAGGACCAGGAAGACCGTCATCACCGACATCAGGAGGAAAACTTTCAATTGATTCATTCTAGCTCACTCTTACTGTTCTGATGTGTTCATCATCGAGGGATCGCACGCGGGTCGCCACATCCTGCCGGAGTCCGGCCATGTCCCGATCGCGGGCGATCTTGCTTTACACCGCAGGGGGCTTTCGGTGCCCCTTCGCCCCGCTCGGCACCCCTCCCGTTCAGTACCCCCACTCGCGGTAGAGTTCGAGGCCGAAGATCCGGGTGAGCTGCAGCCCCGCATCGCCGAACGAGTAGACCCCCTCGCGTCCGAAGCGGTCCTCGACGAAGGCCTCGAAGGTCCAGGTGTCGGTGAAGCGCCACTCCAGCCGCGCACCCGGGATCTGGGCCTGTCCGCCCCCCATCCCCCCCAGGGGTCGCAGGACCATGGCGAGGAAGAGATCCTGCGCCAGGTACTGCCCCACCTCGATCTGGGTGTCGGCAAAGGCGCCTCCGAACCCGCCCATCGACGCGCCTCCGGCGTCCCGGGTCTGCGTGATCGCGAAGTAGTCGATCCCGATCTGCTGCGCCACCACCGTCGAGAGTTGTCCCGCCAGCGTTCCGATTCCCACGCTCACTCCCGCACCCGCAGCTCCCTGAAGCGCCGACGCCTCTCCGGAACCGAGGGCGAACGACGGCCGGCCGAAGAGCAGATAGCTGATCAGATCGGACTCCGCGATCGGTGGCTGGGCCTCGGACTGCAGGCCGATGCGGAGGGCGAGAAGGGGCCCTTCGACCACCGCCACGATGTTCAATGGCTCCTGGCCCTCACGCCTCAGGCGGTGAACCGCACGAAAGTCCAGTGTCGGGTTGATCCCGGGGGTCCCGACGAACTCGACGACCCCCTCCTGGACCTGAAACTGGCGACCGAGAACATTGTAGTTGCCCCGGATCGCCTCCAGCGAGCCCACCAGGAGGATCTCCCTCTTGGGGCGATCGAAGGTGACGATCAGGTCCCCCCCGATCTCGACATTCATCTCTCGGCTACGCAGCCAGAAGTCCCGCTGGATCTCGAGGTCGACATTCACCACCAGGTTGTTGAGGAAGGGGTTCTGCGCCGCCTCGACCGCCGGTCGGTCGGCGACCAGCGTCGTGTCGACCACGTCGAAGATCGCCGGGTCGGTGAGATCGACGATCTCTGCGGTCCGAGCGAACTCCTCGAGGAACATCACCCCCTGCTCCACCCGGACCTGCCCACCGATTCGCGGCGCCTGGAAGCGCCCCGTGAGGGTGACTTCGCCCCCGATCCGTGCCTCGAGGTCGCGCCGCTCGGTGGCCTGGAACCCGGACGCGCTGATCCGCAGATCGAACCCGGGATCCGTCAGGTCGTTCAGGTCGACGGTCCCGCTCACCCGGGCGAGTCCGCGGGATCGGGCCTGCCCCGTGACCGTGACCACGCCGTCGGTCGACAGCTCGAAGTCCGCCTCGATCTCTCGCGGGCGAAGTCCGATCTCGGGGATCGACATGCCTCCGCCGGCCAGGTGCAGGGACCCGGATGGGCGCAGATCGCTGGGCTCCCCGCGCAGCTGGATCCGCCCGTCGAAGACCCCTTCGATCTCTTCGATGCCCTCGAGGAACGCCAGGAGCGTCGCGGCCGGGAGCGCATCGATCTCGAGAGTCACGTCGACGCTCCGGTCGGGAAAGCGATCTTCGACCTCGCGGAAGGCCAGGTTCACCGGGTAGTTCCCGTCCGCGGTCAGGAGACGCTGCCCCTCGTGTTCCACATCGAGCCGGGCGCGGACCAGTTGGTCGCCGTACGAAAACGTCCCCTCGACCCGGTCCAGATCGGTTCCGCCGATGTTAAGGTACTGCCCGAGGATCTCGCCCTCCATTTCCGGCGATCCCGCGGGCCCCTCGACCCGCAGCGAGAGGTCGAGCAGCCCCGAGGGCGGATTCTCGATCCGGGCGAGGTGCCCGAGTCGGTTGAGGTCGAGCCGCTCGGTCTCGAGGGTGAAGCTCGTCATTCCCTCGAGGTCGACGACCCCGTCGGCCCGGATCCGCACCGGAGCGTCGTCCGGATCGTCCGGATCCCCGGCGGACTCGGGTCTGCGAATCTCGAGGTCGACCACCTCGTACCGTCGATCCCCGATGTGCAGTCGAGCGGGCCGCACGAGACTCCACTCCACCGGGTCCATCTCGAGGACCAGGGAGCGCAGATCGATATCGATCCCCGTGGAGTCCTGCCGGAATCGGGCGTCGGCGTGGTAGGATTCGCCGGGCTCCCGAAGGATGTCCAGGTCGACCTCGCCCTCACCTCCGGCCCATCGGGCCTCGGCCACGCCCTGCTCGAAAGTCCAGTCCCGCCAGCCCCAGTCCGCCAGATCGGCGATCCCCTCGATCGAGACCAGCTCGAACTCGGTGAGATGACCGATCGCGTCGATCCGCCCCCGCTCCAGGACCGCCTCGGACCACCGGAAGCGCTCCACATCGGCGAATCCGCGGAAGTCCAGATCACGAAGACCCCCGCGGAGTTCGAGCTCTCCGGACGCCGTGCCATCGAGGAGCCGACCGTTCATGGCGGCCAGCGTGTCCGGGTCGATCCCGTCCCAGCGAAGGGTCTCGAGTTCGAGTGCGCTCAGGGTATCGGCCTGAATGATCGTGTCTCCCATGAGGAGCGGACGCAGTTCGCTCAACTCGGGAATCGACCACGCAAAGGCCATCTCGCCGGCACCGGCGTCCTCCCGTAGCCCCAGGGTACCCGATCCCGTCGCCTCGCCGGCCGGAGACGTCACGAACAGGTGATGCAGCCGCAGCTCTCCCCCGATCGCCTCGAGGTCGAACTCGGCCCGATCGACGAGGGCATGGCCGGAGCGGCTGTCTTCGAGCCGGACCCATGCGGTCCCCTCGATCGTCTCGAGATCGAGCCCACGCCCCTCCACCTCGACCTCGCCGCGGATCACCGTCGGCTCGGGAAGGTTGGTCAGAAACGCGGTCAGGTCGAGTTCGCTCGACGAGGCCGTGAAGGCGTACCCCCGCGCCAGATCGGTCACATCGCCACGGGCGTCGAGGGTCAGTGCACCGCCCCTCGTGTTCAGGCGGGTCGAGAGCTCCAGGTCGGAGAGGAATCCACTGACCCGGTACTGGCCGCTGATCGGCCCCTCGATCGGCAGGTCGAGGTCGAGGGCGGCGGCGAGTCCGGTCAGGTTCACCGGGTCGAGCCCCCCGTCCAGCGAGAGGCGAAGCTGCTCGTTGACGAACTGCACCGTTCCGGCGCCGAGCACCCGACTCTCTTCGCCCCCCGGCGCCCGATGACGGAGATCGGCGCTCAGCTGCAGGCCGTTCGCGAGGCGACCCGAGGCCTCGACTGCCAGCGATCCGGTACCGAGCACCGTGAGCTCGGGGAAGAGCGCGGCAAGCGTGCCGAAGTCCAGGGGATCGATACGTGCCGACAATCCCCGCACTCCCGGCTCGTCCCCGTCGAGCAGGAGGCTCCCGCGGGCCTCGACCATCGAGGCGGGGATCCCCGCCTCGGCATCCTCGTACTCCAGACGGACATCGATTCCGAGCTCCTCGAAGCTTCCGGTCAGCCGTACCGGCCCCCTCACGGTCCCCCCCAGGGGGAGGGGCTCCTCGAGCCAGGGCTCGGCGATCGACAGGTACACGGGATCGGCGACGAGATCGGTCTCGACGAAGCGAAGGCCTCCCCCGAGCTCCAGCCCCAGGCGTCCTCGGACCCGGCTCTCGCCGCTCTGGAGCTCCGCGTCGGTCACCCGCCAGCTCCCGGAGGTGATCGGTCCCGTGGCAGAGAGCGTGAGATGACCTCCGCCTTCGGGGATCTGCGGCTCGAGCCAGCGGAAGTCGGCGAAGTCCAGGGGGTCGGCCGTCAGCAGCAGATCCAGCTCAAGCTCGTCACCGCCGAGTCCGAGGACGATCTGTCCCCGCAGGGTACTGGAGGGAAGCTCGAGCCGGTCGGCCCCGACCAGGAGCTCGGTGCCGGCCCGTCGCAGATGCCCTTCGAATTCACGGACGTGGAAGGGCTCCTCGAAGATCTGTCCGGTCAGGGAGAGGGCCTGGAACTCGACGAACTCCCCGGGCTCGTCGAGATCGAGGAGGCGGACCCTTCCGAGCCGGGCATCGATCGCACTGAAGCGGATCACCTGATGGAGCCCGTCGAACCCGGGAACCGTCTCGACGATCCCACGAGCGGGCGGGTCCCCCTCGACGGGATTCCGGATGATCAGATCGCCCCCGTGTACTCGCATGCCGTCGAGAGCGAGGCGGAGCTGCGACGCGGGCGCGATCACCTCCTCGTCGGAGGGATCCGGCTCGAGCGCCTCGGGGTCCTCCGGGTCCACATCCGGCTCCGGCTCGGGTGGGGGAATCCGGAAGATACGGGCCAGGTTGCTCATCTCGTCCCCATGAAGCGTTTCGAGCACCACCCGGGGTCGCCACACCTCGGTGGGGACGAGTTCGACGTTGCGCCGCAGGAGTGCCCGGACCGAGTACCCGACCGTCATGGAGTCGACCTCGGCGAAGGGACGCCCGCGATCATCGAGGATCGAAACGTCGTGGAGGGTGAATCCCCGCAGGAGGCCGTCGGAGCGGATGGCCCCCACGCGGACCTCTCCGTCGATGAAGCGGTCCGATTGGCCGATGGCCGTGCGCAGAAGGAAGGCGTGGCCCG
The DNA here is from genome assembly GCA_007126575.1 of Gemmatimonadota bacterium. GTDB lineage: Bacteria > Gemmatimonadota > Gemmatimonadetes > Longimicrobiales > Gaopeijiaceae > SLBA01. Next base: position 20,280 of record SLBA01000016.1, read on the forward strand.
GCTGTGTCTGCAGCGCGAACCAGGCGAGCAGGCCCACCGCGAGCACGAGGATCCCGACACCGGACACGAACCAGAGCAGGGCTTTCGCGGAGCGGTTCATGGCCATCTCAGAAGGCCTGTCCGATCGAGACCTGGATCTGCAGGCGCCGGAAGGAGAACCCCCGGTCCTCTTCGAGGAGGAACGGGGCATCGAGCCGGGCCAGTTCGTCCTGCAGCACCCACGGAATGCGCTCGCCGTCGGGTCCGACGATCCGGCGCGTGGGGGAATCCTGCCCCTCACGATACGGCCGGATCGACGATGTGATCACCGGCAGCTCCTGTGTCGTGGCCGGCCGATACGCCACGTCCATACGGATCGGTCCGATCGGCGTCGAATACCGTACGCCCAGCCCCGGCGTGGCGACGATACCGCTCACGCCGATCGACGACGCTTCGGCCCAGACCTGCCCGAAGTCCACAAACGCCACCCCACCGACCATCTCCCAGATGGGAAAGCGAAGCTCCAGGCTTCCCTCGACGACCGCACTCCCGCCCGCGGGGCGCGAGTCGAAGGCCCCCTCCGCCAGCGGCGACGCGTCGCAGGTCAGCTCATGCACCTCGGCCGGGTCACAGATCGCGAACTCCCCGCCCTCCCGAGGGAAGATGAGGTCCTGCACCGGGACGGTGACGACTCGGGGTCCCATCTGGTTCTGGGCGTATCCTCGGACCGAGTTCGCCCCTCCGGCGAAGAATCGCTTCTGCGGGTGCGCGATCCGCACCGAACCCAGACCCTGGGCGCTGAGGTCCCGGAAAGGAGCCGCATTCAGCCAGCCGGCCCGAAGTCGGCCCGCCAGCACGCCCACCCCGAACTCGCGGAAGACCGTACCCTCGGCCGTGACCCTCTCGTAATCGAAGTCCGACCCGGTGAACCGCGACGCGTGCTCGAAATCGGCCGAGACGGTGTATCCGGCGGTGGGAGAAACCGACCGGTTGGTCTCGTCGCGAATCCCTCTCAGCCCGATGGGCGCCAGTAGATTCGCCGACTGCAGGATGTCGATCTCCTGGGGGTTGCAGACCAGGAAGCTGCTGCAGAAGAAGACCTCGGCCGCACTGAGACGGGACAGCTGCGGCTGGTACGAGAGGGTGACCGGGTTCGATCGGCCCAGCGTCCGGGTGAGGGCGAGATTTAGCCCCAGGGACTCGCGGATGTAGATGTCCGGTACGCTCTGGCGCTCCGAGAAGACCGCTCCGGTGAAGGTGTTGCGCGGTGAGAAGATCCACGGCTGCGTGAACTCGGCGGACGCGAGCCAGTTCAGTCGGGCGAACTCCCCGGTCCCGGCGCCCCGACAGATCGAATCCTCGAAGGTCGAGGTGAGTACGCCCGCCAGGCGGCCCCTCAGGACCAGACGCCGGGCGCCGCCCATGAAGTTGCGGGCCGACCAGCGCGTCTCGCCGGTGAAGCAGTCGGCGGTCGTCCACCCCCCACCCGAGCGCACACGGTGTGCGTCTCCTTCGGCGACGGTGACGCGGATCGGCACGATCGAATCGGGCTCGTGATCGAGGTCGTCGACGAGCGAAGCGTGGCGGAAGATGGCCAGGCTGTAGAGTTGGCGCTGCGCGTCGAAGATGCCGTCCTGCGAATAGAACTCCCCCTCCCGAAAGGGGATCATCCTGCGGATGACGGCCTCGCCGACCTGTTCGTTGCCTTCGATCTCGATCGGCCCGAAGCGGGTGCGCGGGCCGGTGAAGACGTCGAAGGCGAGCTCGGCCTCGCGGGGTGCGTCGTCGGGCAGGAACTGGTCCCGATAGACCTCGGCGTGCGGATACCCGCGATTGCGCAGCCGTCGGGTGATGGTGTCGCGCGCCGCATTGACCTGGGTCATGTCGAGCCGGTCGCCGACCCCGATCGGGAGATTGCGGTCGATCGGGTCCCCCGAAACGTCTCCGACCCCGAACACGTCGAAGGAGACGATCCGGATCGGTTCCCCCTCGGTGATCGTGAAGGTCAGGTCGACCTGGGTCGGGGCTCGACGAACGATCGTGGTGTCAACCCGAACCTCGCGGTACCCACGCAGCCGATAGAACTGGGCGATTCGCACGAAATCGAGGTCGAACACCCGCTGGTTGTAGAATGCGGGGTCCACGGCGAAGCCCCGGTCCAGCCAGCAGAAAGGCTTCACGATGAAGGATCGACAGGTCGTCTGTCGAGTCACGATGCTGTTCGCAAGGGTGCGATCGGCGAAGGTCTCGTTCCCATCGAAGTTCAGGGAGAGGATTTCCGGGCGAAGCTGGGTCTGGGCGGACGCGTCGGTCGTGGCGACCGACAGCCCCAGGGACACCAGGATCATGGCCAGGAGGAAGGGGCCGGCGCGTCTGCCTCTCATGACTGCGGCCGCTGAAACCATCGATTCGGAGCCCGGGGAAACGCGTGGGTGGAGAACGGGGCGAACCGCCCGAGGACTCCGAAGTGCATGAAGTGGGTGACATTCACCCGCTCGTCTTCTACCCGGATGACGTTGAATGAGTTCTTGGCGGCCTCGCGCGCCCGGCCCCGGCGGGATGTGGTCGTGCCGCTCTGCACGATGGTAATCCCCCGATCGCGCTCCGCTCCCGGGTACACGTCGAGCGAGTTCCCGATGTAGGCGCGGTGGAGGTGGCCGCCGAGGACGAGGTCCACCCGCATCTCCTCGAAGGCGTCGAGGATTCGCCGGGCCCCGGGCAGCGGACGGTCTCCCTCGTAGTCCGGTGCCGGCGCCAGGTGATGATGGGCCACCACGACCCGGATCGTCCCCGGGTCCGATTCCTCGAAGGCACGCCGGGCGAACTCGATCTGATCGGCGTCGACCCGCCCGTTCACGATCGCCCTGCGGGGGGCACTCGAGTTCAGAGAGACGGCGATCAGCCCTGGGATCCTGGTCACCGTGTCGAGCTCCGGCTCAATGAACCTACGGTAGTTCCGGTACGGGTCCGTGAGCCGCTCCCAGACGCGGTAAAGGGGCACATCGTGGTTCCCGGGCGTGACCACCACGGGGACCTCGGGCAGCCGATCGAGCCATGCCCGCGCCGCCTCGTACTCGTGCACCTTTGCCCGCTGCGTGAAGTCACCCGAGATCACGACGAGGTCGGGAGACTCCTCGTGGACCGACTCCAGAAACCGCTCCGCGACCTCGGGGTCGTGGGGCTGGCCGAAGTGGAGGTCGGAGCCGTGGACGATCTTGATCATCGGGTACGGAAACGGGGAGAGGCAGTGGGAACCATCGATCCTCTGCCGGGGACGCGGGCAGAAGTACAGCTTATGAAGTTAACCCCCGCCCGTGCGTTCTCGTAGTCCCGGAAAGGCCAGCGCGGCATCGGCTCCGAGCTCGGGCGGGGCGACCCGGCCCGCCGAGAGGTGGAAGAGCCCGGCGCGCGCGATCATCGCACCGTTGTCGAGCGAGAGGCGTGGAGATGCGCACAGGACCCGGCCCGACGGACCGAGTCGCTCGGTCATCTCGGTCTTCAATCGCCGGTTCGCCGAGACCCCGCCCCCGAGAAGCACGCGATCGACGCCCGCCTGCTCCGTCGCGCGAAGGGTCTTCGACACCAGGGTATCGACGACCGCGGCCTGGAATCCCGCCGCCACATGCGCGCGCTCCGCGTCGAGCTGGCCGGCCGCCTCCAGTTCGGCGACCCGGATCGAGACCGCCGTCTTGAGCCCCGAGAAGGAGAAATCGAAGTAGTCGGAACCCTCGGGCCGCTGGTTGCCCCGAAGCATCGGGCGGGGGAACCGGTACCGTGCCGGATCCCCGTCCCTGGCCGCTCGCTCGATCTCGGGTCCCCCCGGGTAGGGGAGTCCGAGAAGCTTCGCGACCTTGTCGAAGGCCTCGCCCGCGGCATCGTCCCGGGTGCGCCCGAGCAATCGGTACTCTCCCCACGCGCGGACATCGAGCAGGAGGGTATGGCCGCCGGAGACGAGCAGCGCCACGAACGGCGGCTCGGCCTCGGGATCCTCGAGGCAGGGCGCGAAGAGGTGGCCCTCCATGTGATGCACACCCACGAGCGGCCGGTCGAGCGCGTACGAGACCGCCTTCGCCCAGCTGACTCCGACCAGGAGAGCCCCGATCAGGCCGGGGCCCGCCGTGACCGCCAGGGCGTCGAGATCCGAGAGCGTCGCCCCGGCCTCGTCCAGGGCCGCATCGACCACGTCGTCGAGCACCGCCAGATGGGCCCGAGCGGCCAGCTCTGGCACGACACCGCCCCAGACGCGGTGAATGTCCTGCGAGAGGATGACGTGTCCCAGGATCTCACCCTCGCCGGAAAGCACCGCCGCCGAGGTCTCGTCACACGACGTTTCGAGTCCGAGGATCATCGACGTCGAGGTCACGACGCTCGGTCACCCTCGCCGTCGGGGTCCTCCGGATCCTCCGGGTCGTCCGCATCGTCCGCGCGCCGGGTAAGGACCACCTCCTCCTCTTCGAAGGTGGCGCGGACCCAGTCGGGAAGGCCGCGAACCCGAAGGGCGGGTGTGACCTGCTCGCCGGCCTCCGGAAGCGCATCGGAATCGATCTCGATCACGATCTCGAGCTGCGAGGCGTCGACGCGCTCGACCAGGGAGCGCGCGCCGGTCAGTCGGACGACCCCCACCTCCGGGATGCTCTCGAACTCATCGGCCAGTTCGGAATCGGAGAGTACGTACGGGACATCCTCGACGATCCGCTCCTCGCTCTCCTCGACCCGTACGTCGACTTCGACCTGCGCCGGCTGGACCTGCAGACCCTGCACCGCCGTGGAGTCCACGCGCAGGGTGACGGTCCCCGTGCCGGAAATCGTGGCCAGGTCCAGCGAACGGAACCGCACCGAGTCCATCTCGGCAAGTCGGCTTCGGGCGCCGGTGACACGCACTTCCTGGGCTGCCGGGAGCGGAGGCCCGGCGAGTGCCAGTCCCTCGGGAAGTTCGTTCTCGAGCGAGAACACCAGGGGGATCGATCGTCGCTCCACCGGCTCGAAGGTGAAACGGACGGTCGCCGGCTGGATGTCTTCGACACCGACGCCCGGTCGATCCTGCACGCGCACCCACTGGCTTCGGAGCACCACCGTGGTGTCGCCCGTGGTGACCTCGTCCATCGGGACGAGGATCGTCGGTCGGCCGGTGCGGGAGAGATCCCCGGCGGCACCCTGGAGCGAGACGGTCACCACGGCGGGCTGAGGATCTCCGACCAGCACCCAGTCGGGATCACTCAGGTCCACGCGCACCGGCACGTCCTCGAACTGGAAGCGCCCCGGTGCCTCCCACTGCACCGAGAGCCAGAGGAGGAGGGCCACCGCGAAGGCCGAAACCTTCAGGGTCAGGTTGCGGGTGAAGAACCCCGAGACGTTCGGCACCGGGTCAGACCTCCCCGTCGAGCAGTCGACGGATGAAGTCGACGTACTGCGGCCGGTCCCACTCGGTGGCGCCCGCCACCTTCCGGTAGATCTGACCGTCGCGACCGATCACGAAGGACTCGGGCAGCGCACGGGTCTGGTAGGCGCGCCGGATGCGACCCTGGGGATCGTGCAGGATGGGGAAGGTCAGGGAAAGGGAGTCCGAGAAGGCCCGGATGTCGCCACCGGGCATCCCGTCGGGATCCCGCTGACCCACCCGCGCGTCGACGCTGACCGCGACGATCTCGAAGTCCTCGCCCTCGAGCTCCTCGTAGAGCCGCTGCATCGAGGGCATCTCGTACCGGCAGGGGGGGCACCAGGTGGCCCAGATGTTCAGGAGGACGACCTTACCCCGGTAGTCGTCGAGCGTGGCCGGCTCCCCCTCGAGGGTGACCGCTTCGAAGTTCGGAGCCTGCACCCCCGGGCCCACGGCGTGGAGCCGGTCCTGGTTGACCCACGCGAAGGTGATGACCGCGAGCGCGAGGACAGCCGTGATGTAGTACGGCAGGTTCGAGGCCTTTGGTCGTTCACTCATGGCTCATCCGTCCTCTCCATCATCCTGGAAGAATCCCCGGGTCCCGACCTCGAGGTTGACCTCGCCCCCGCGGGGGATCATCTCGCCCGCCGCCGGGGTGGTCGCCAGCACCTCGCCACTGCGGAACCCGAACTGGAATCGGGTCTCGACCTCGCCCACGGTGAGTCCCAGCTCCTCGAGCGCCGCCCGGGCCTCGTTCTCCTGGCGACCCACGAGATCGGGCAGCTCAACCAGGGGGGGGCCGAGGGAGACCTTCAGCCGGACGTCGGATGGAAGCGTCGCCTGCGTACCCACCTCGGGCTCGGTGGCCACCACCCGTCCCGCCGGGTCGTCATGGTCGATCGAATCCACGGTGACCTCGAAGCCCGTGGTCTGAAGGACCGTTACGGCCCGGTCGACCCGGAGACGTGTCACATCGGGAATCGGCCGACGCTCCGGGCCCAGGCTGACCGTGATCTCGACCCGCCCTCCCTGGACCGCGAACTGGCCGGGAAAGGGCGTCTGCCCGACCACCTGACCCTCGGGGATCGTGGGGTGTCGGATCGAGTCGACCCGTCCCACCTCGAGCTCGCGCTCACGCAGGGACTCCCGGGCGTCGGCCTCACTGGCCCCCCTCAGGTCGGGGACCTCGAGAAGCGCCGCGACCGAATCCTCTTCGCCGGGGAAGGAGACCTGCGTGGCGTACAGATACCCGGTGGTCATCCCCACCAGGAGGGTGACGAACGCCACCAGGAAGGCGCGGCCGAGCGGCCATCCCCCCGAACGGGAGCGCGACGAGGAGCGGGACTTCTTCTTCCCGGCGCCTCCTCCCCCATTCTTCGACCCCGCGCGGCGTCGTCGAAGTGACTTTCCCAGATCCATGATTTCGGTCTCTCCCTGGCCTTCGCGAGTCGCTCAACGCCGCCGGAGTCGGGCGGCGAACGCCCCATCGGTCCCCGTGCGCTGCGGAAGCGCCCGAAGAAAGGCGCCATCCAGCGCCTGGACCGGAGGGCCCTTCGTCGAGTCCGGCGTGGAGTCCGGCCCGTCCTCCACGATAAACCCGGGATGCTCCCGAAGGAACTCCTCGACGCGTCCTTCGTTCTCTTCCGGCTCCAGCGAGCAGGTCGAATAGATGAGTAGTCCCCCGGGTCGCACGGCCCCGGCCGCGCCCGCGAGGATCCGGTTCTGCACCCGGGCCATCCGCTCGATGTCGCCAGGCTCGAGCCTCCAGCGCGCGTCCGGGTGCCGGGACAGCGTTCCGGTTCCGGTGCAGGGCGCGTCGACCAGGACCAGATCCCGGGGTCGAAGCGGCACGGCCTCGGCCGCGGCGACCACCGTGGGGATCCGTGCCCGCAGCCTCCGCGAGGTCTCTGCGACCCGCTGGAGTCTCGGCGCGGAGCGATCCAGTGCGACCACCCGGGCTCCTTCGCTCCAGAGCCCCATGGTCTTACCTCCGGGAGCCGCGCAGAGGTCCGCCGCCTCGAGGCCCTCGACCGGGCCCGCGTGCGCGACGACCCACGCCGCGGCCGGATCCTGAACGATCGAGGGCAGCGCGCCCAGCGCCCGAAGGGGATCGGTCCCTGCCTCGAGTCGCACCGTCCGGCTTCCCGGAGGACCCGGCCGGGCCTCGATCCCCACCCCGGCCAGACGCGACACGGCGCTGGCCAGGGTCTCCCCCCCGACCATCAGTCGCAGATACAGCCCCGGCACCGTGTTGTTGAACTCCACCAGGCGCCGGGCCTCGTCGGGACCCCACCGGTCGACCCACCGGTCGATCAGCCAGCGCGGGTGCGATCCCCACGACGTCAGGTACCCCCGGGGGTCCTCGTCGAACGAGGGGAATCGCGTCTCGTCCGCGCCCTCCCGCCCCAGGGAGCGGAGCACCCCGTTCGTCATCCCGGCCAGCCCCTTTCCGGCGAGCGCCTGCACCTGGTCGACCGTCTCGGAGACGGCCGCGTAGCCCGGCACGCTTCCCATGTGGAAGAGCTGGTAGGCCCCCATCCGGAGGAGATTCGTGACCCCGGACCTCAGGCTCCCGAGTCCGTCGCGCAGGTGCAGGTCGAGCAGGTAGTCGAGGCGTCCGCGATACCGGACCACCCCGTACGTCAGCTCCTGAACCCAGGGGCGGTCCTCGGGGGCCAGGGTCTCCAGCGAGGCCTCCCATGCCCGATCGAGTCTCCGGTTCCGGGAGACCTCTTCGAGGATCCGAAAGGCGACCTCGCGAGGCCCCCCCTTCTTCGTCGGGCGGTTCAGTCGAGCATCCCGGTGGTGGGCGACGAGGGAACGGCCACCTCGCGGCGGGGCATGCGACCCGCCAGCCAGGCGAGTCGTCCGGCGCGGGTGGCGAGCCGCATCGCGTCGGCCATCGCGACCGGGTCATCGGCCACGGCCACCGCGGTGTTCATGAGCAGACCGTCGACCCCCTGCTCCATCGTCAGACAGGCGTCCGAGGCGGTCCCCACCCCGGCGTCGACGATCACGGGCACCGAGAGGCGGGACTTGATCTCGCGGATGTAGAAGGGGTTGATCAGCCCGAGCCCGCTCCCGATTGGGCTGGCCAGCGGCATCACCGAGACGCACCCGGCGTCCTCGAGCCGGAGCGCCGAGATGAGATCGTCGTTGGTGTAGGCCATCACCTTGAAGCCCTCGTCGCACAGGACCTTCGCCGCCTCGAGCGTCGCCTGCACGTCGGGCAGGAGGGTCGCCTCGTCACCGATCACCTCGAGCTTGATCCACTCGTTGAAGCCGGCTGCGCGGGCGAGCCGTGCGTACCGGATCGCCTCGTCGGCGGTGTAGCATCCCGCGGTGTTGGCGAGAAGGAAGAACTCGTCGGGGTCGAGATGATTCAGGATCGCCTCGTCGCTCGACCGGTCCAGGTCGACGCGGCGCACCGCCACGGTCACCATCTCGGTCCCGCTGGCGCGCAGGGCGGCCATCATCGTCTCGTTGTCCCGGTACTTTCCGGTCCCCAGGATCAGGCGCGAGGTGAACTCGCGGCCTCCCATCTCGAGGGGGCGGTCGGTGCCGGCCAGTGGGGCTTCGGTCTGGGTGCGTTCACTCATGACGTCGGTCGAGTCTCCTGTGGCAGTCGAGTACGGTCGAAAATCGGGTGCGGTGGCGAATCAGCCGCCACCGACGAAGTGGACGAGTTCGAGCTGGTCGCCCTCTGCGAGGGTGACCTCGGCGTGCGCCTCGCGGGGGACGATCTCGCGGTTGCGCTCGACCACCACGGTGCCGGGAACGAGCTCCAGCGCCTCGAGCAGGCCGGCAATCGTGAGTCCGTGTGGGACTTCACGCTCGTCTCCATTCACGACCAGCGTCATCGTCCGGGTCGAGGGGTCGGTCTTAGAGCTCATCGGGGGGTCCTCCCTTCCATCGGGTTCGAGCCGAGCCAGGTAGTCGTCGAGTGCGCGGCCGGGGTCCGGCGCGTCCCAGACGCCGCGGATCACCGCGACCCCGTGGGCACCGGCCCGCCGGAGCTCGCCCACCCGCCCTGGTGTCACGCCCCCCACTGCGAGGAGCGGGAGCCCTCGGGCCGCGGCCAGGCGCTCCACCCGTGCGGGCCCGGCCGGCTCGCGTCCGGGGTGCGATTCGGATCGGTAGATCGTGCCCACCATAAGGTAGTCTAGACCCTCCCCCGTCGTCTCCCCCTCGCCGTGAATCGACCGTCCGAGGAGGACCTCGTCGCCGAGCAGGGAGCGGGCCTCGGCGGGGGGCAGGCTCCGTCCCCCCAGGTGGACACCGGATGCCGACCCCCGCAGCGCCATCGCGACGTCGACGCGGTCGTTCACCAACAGGTGCGCGCCGGTGGCGGCGGCCGGGCCGGCGAACGCAACCCCCAGCTCGTACAGACGCCGTCCCGGTGTCCGGGGCCCCCTGAGGTGCAGGGCCAGTCGCCCCCCTCCCCGCTCCATGAGGGCCCCGGCCCGCCGGAGAAGCCGCTCGTCGGCCAGCAGGTCGTCGTTCGTGAGCAGGTGAAGGCGCGGGAGCATGGCGGATCCGATCAGTCGAAGCGCTCCCCGACGTTCGGCCCACCCCCGCGCAGCCAGTCGGCGGTCTTCATGCGCCGCTTGCCCGGCGGCTGGACCTCGAGGAACCGGAGCGAGCCCTCCCCGGCCGCCACCACGAGCCCGATCTCGGGATCGGCGCGCAGGACGGTGCCCGGCGGGGCGGGGCGACCGGCCTCGCCCTCGACGACCCGGGGCTGGAAGAGCTTCACGGGCTCCCCCCCGAGGGTCGACCAGGCGCCCGGAACCATATCCATCCCGCGAACCAGGTTCGCCACCTCGCGGGCCGCGCCCGACCAGTCGATCCGAGCGGTATTCCGGTCGATCTTGGGCGCCAGGGTCGCCCGCTCGTGGTCCTGCTCGCGCGGCTCGAGCACGCCAGCCTCGAGCAGTGCAAGCGCCTCGAGCAGGGCCTCGGCGCCCAGCTCGGCCAGGCGGAGATAGACTCCGGTCGCCGTGTCGTGGGGGGCGATCGGGAGACGCCGCTGCAGGAGCACCGGGCCCTCGTCCATCCCCTCGGTCATCTGCATGACCGAGATTCCCGTCTCGGGCAGCCCCCGGATCAGGGCCCAGTTCACCGGGGCTGCGCCCCGCAGCTCCGGAAGGAGCGAGGCATGCACGTTGACCGAGCCGTGCGTGGGAAGCTCCAGCACGCCGGGCACGAGGATGTGCCCGTACGCCACGACGACCGAGAGGTCGGGACCGAGCGCCGCCAGCTCGTCGACGAAGGCCTCCCCCCGGGGACGCTCGGGGGTCAGGACCGGAAGCCCTTCGGCCTCGGCGACCGTCCTCACCGGAGACGCCCTCAGCTTCCGCCCACGTCCCGCCGGCCGGTCAGGCTGGGTGACCACACCGACCACCTGAAATCCCTCTCCCGTGAGCGCCCGCAGTGAGGGCACCGCAAAGTCCGGGGTTCCCCAGAAGACGATCCTCACCCCGAGGCCTCTTCGGCCAGCAGCTTCCGATACTTCTTGAGGAGCATCCGGCGCTTCAGCGCCGACAGGTGGTCGATGAAAAGCACCCCTTCGAGATGATCCACCTCGTGCTGCAGCGCACGGGCGAAGAGCCCTTCGGCCTCGACCGTGATCGGCTCCCCATCGGGGTCGAACCCCTCGATCCGCACCCGGGCGGGCCTTCGCACGACCTCGGTGACCCCGGGAATACTGAGACACCCCTCGGGCTCCTTCTCGGTCTCGTTGGAGCTCTCGACGATGCGGGGATTGACCAGGGCCACGCGCCCCTCCTCTCCCCCGGCGCTCACATCGACCACGAGCACCTGCCGCGAGATCCCGATCTGGGGGGCCGCGAGCCCCGCGCCCTCCTCGTAGACCATGGTCTGGAACATGTCGTCGACCAGCCGACGCAGTTCGTCGTCGAAGGCATCGACGGGCGCCGCCGGTTCCCGCAGCACGGGATCGCCGAGGTATCGCAGTTCGCGGATCGCCATCGTGCTCAGCTGTCCCGGGTGTCGAACTCGTCTTCGACCTTGCGGGCCACCTTCGAGCGCTCGACCACCATCCGGGTGTTCTCGCCCGTCTTGATGGTGATCCGGTCCTCGCTCAGGTGGACGATCGAACCGATCACTCCCCCGACGGTGACCACCTCATCCCCCTTGCGAAGCGCCTGGATCATCTCGCGGTGACGCTCCTGCTCCTTCCTCTGGGGACGGATCAGGAGCCAGTAGAAGATCGCGAAGATCAGCGCGATCTGAACGAGAATGACGGTCATGCCGCCTCCCCCACCCTCGGCGGGGGCCATCAGAAGTCCGGAAACCGGTGAGATCACCTTGTGCTCCATGGTTTGAAGTCAGGCCGCCGGGCGTCTGCCCGGTCGATGGTGTCGCCGCGCTCGTCGTTCAGGTCGCTCGTCGGGCTCGCGCCGCCCGATACCGCTCCAGCCAGTCGGCGCTCCACGTCGTGAAGCTCCCCTCGTCGATCCGCCGGCGCGACTCCTCGGCGATTCGATGGAGGAACCGGATATTGTGCATGGAAATCAGTCGATGGGCAAAGGCCTCGCCCGCCACGACCATGTGCCGCAGGTACGCCCGGTCGAAGCGGGAGCAGGCGTAGCAGTCGCAGCTCGAATCGAGGGGGCGCGTCGATCCGCGGTGGCGCGCCGCCTTCATATTCACCTGTCCGTCATCGAGGGTCCAGGCGGTCCCGTGTCGGGCGTTGCGCGTCGGCGCCACACAGTCGAACAGATCGCAGCCGCGCCCGATCGCCTCGAGCAGATCGTCGGGATAGCCGACGCCCATCAGGTACCGGGGCCGGTCCGCGGGAAGCTCCGGATCGAGCACCTCGAGCGTCTCCCACATCTTCGGCTTCGGCTCGCCCACCGAGAGCCCCCCGATCGCCACCCCGTCCCAGTCGCCCAGCGCCAGGACCGCCCGGGCGTGTTCCCGTCGCAGGTCGGGATAGACGTTGCCCTGCACGATCGGAAACAGACTCTGTTCGGGGAGGTCGATCTCGGCAACTCGACCCATCTCGTCGAAGTGAGCCCGGCAGCGCTCCAGCCAGCGCAGGGTCCGCTCGTTGGCCCGGGCGGCGACCGCCCGCTCGCACCCCCCGGGAGGACACTCGTCGAAGGCCATGATCACGTCGGCCCCCAGCGTTCGCTGGATCTCGATCACGGACTCGGGGGTGAACTCGTGCGTCGAGCCGTCGATGTGGCTCTGGAAGATGACCCCGTCGTCGTGGATCTCGCGGATGTCCGAGAGCGAGAAGACCTGGAAGCCCCCGGAGTCGGTCAGGATCGGCCCGTCCCAGCGCATGAAGGCGTGCAGGCCACCGAGCTGGCTCACCTCGAGGTGACCGGGTCGCAGGTAGAGGTGATACGTGTTCGCCAGGATCATCGACGATCCGACCCGGGCGACCTCATCGGGCGAGAGCGTCTTGACCGCGCCGAGGGTGCCGACGGGCATGAACGCCGGGGTCCGGACGGGCCCGTGCGGGGTCCGGAAGGTGCCCTTTCGGGCGGCTCCCTCGGTGGCCTCGAGCTCGAACGAGAAGGATCGGCTCACCGGGAAGCTCCGGTGGGATCGCGGCGCACGATCGCCATCGCGTCGCCGTACGAGTAGAAGCGGTACCTTTCGCGGATCGCCTCGGCGTAGGCGGCCATCGTCGCCCGATAGCCCGCGAAGGCCCCCACCAGCATCAGGAGGGTCGAGCGCGGCAGGTGGAAGTTCGTGACCAGAGCGTCGACGACCCGGAACTCGAAGCCGGGGGCGATGAACAGCTCGGTCTCGCCCCGGCCCCCGTCCAGCACGCCGTCGAGCGCGGCCGCCTCGAGGGTCCGGACCACCGTCGTGCCCACCGCCCAGACCCGCCCGCCCCCCTCCCGCGTCCGTCGAATGGCCGCGCCCGTCTCCCGGGGAACCTCCCATCGTTCGCTGTGCATGGCGTGGTCCGCCACCCGATCCACCTCGACCGGGCGGAAGGTGCCGGGGCCCACGTGCAGGGTGACGCGGGCGACCTCGACCCCCCGCTCCTCGATCGCCCGGAGAAGGGCCGGGGTGAAGTGCAGGCCCGCTGTGGGCGCGGCCACCGAGCCGGGCACGCGGGCGTAGACGGTCTGGTAGCGATCGCGATCGAGGGGCTCCTCCTCGCGCTCCATGTAGGGGGGGAGGGGGAGCCGGCCCCATCGCTCGAGCGTCGCCTCGACCGACAGCTCCGACTCGAGCCGGACCACCCGCCCGCCGTCTCCGGTGCCGTCTTCGATCACGACCTCGAAGCCCTCGTCGATCACGACCCGGCGGCCGGGCTTGAGCTTCGAGCCGGGCCGGACCAGCGCCTCCCAGCGCCGCTCGTCGCCATCGTCGGTCAGACGCAGCAGGAGCACCTCGCAGCGGGCGCCGGTCGGCTTGTGACCCAGGAGCCGAACGGGGAGCACGCGGCTCTCGTTGAGCACCAGGAGGTCACCGGGATCCAGGAGCGCGGGCAGCTCCGCGAAGGTGCGGTGCTCCGGCTCGGCCTCCCCGACCACCAGGAGACGGCTGGCGTCGCGGCGCTCGGCCGGATAGCGGGCGATCCGACCCTCGGGGAGCTCGTAGTCCCAGGCCGCAATCCGCGTCAGATCGACGGGCACGGCCGACTCAGGACTCAAAGAGGGACGCCTGATCGGTCAGACCGTCGGGGGGCGTGTAGCCGAACCGTCGGTAGCACCGGGGGGTTGCCATGCGCCCGCGGGGGGTCCGCATCAGGAAGCCCTCCTGGATCAGAAAGGGCTCGTAGACCTCTTCCAGCGTGCCCTGGTCCTCGCCGATCGCCACCGCGAGCGACGAGAGCCCCACGGGTCCCCCGTCGAACTTCTCGAGGATCGTCTGCAGGATCCGACCATCCATTTCGTCGAGGCCGTACTCGTCCACATCGAGCATCTCGAGGGCGGCGGCGGCGACCTCGGTGTCGATCACCCCGTCGGCCCGAACCTGGGCATAGTCCCGTACGCGGCGCAGAAGCCGGTTCGCAACCCGGGGGGTGCCCCGCGAGCGTTTGGCCAGCTCGGCGGCGCCCTCGGTCGTGGCTTCGATTCCCAGGAGCTGTGCGCTGCGGGCCACGATTCGGGCCAGCTCCTCGGGCGGGTAGAAGTTCAGCCGCTGCACGATCCCGAAGCGGGCACGCATGGGGGCCGTGAGGAGCCCGAAGCGGGTGGTGGCGCCGACGAGGGTGAAGCGCTCGACCCCCATCGTCATGGTCTGCGCGCGCGCCCCTTCCGAGAGCCGGATCTCGACCTTGTAGTCCTCCATCGCGGGGTAGAGGAACTCCTCGAGGATCGGGCGCAGGCGGTGGATCTCGTCAATGAACAGGATGTCTCCGCGCTCCAGGTTGGTCAGGAGCCCGACGAGGTCCGCCGGCTTCTCGAGCACCGGGCCCGAACTGGTGCGCAGCGACACCCCCATCTCTTCGGCCATGAGCGCCGCAAGGGTGGTCTTTCCCAGCCCCGGAGGCCCGTGGAAGAGGATGTGGTCGAGGGGCTCGTCACGCTGGCTGGCGGCCTCGATGGCGATGCGCAGCGACTCCTTCACCTTCTCCTGGCCCACGAATTCGTCGAGCTGCCGCGGACGCAGGGTGGGCTCGGTCCGGGTGTCCTCTTCGAGCGCCTCGGGGGTCGTGACCTCGTGGCGGGCGCTCATCGGTTGGCCAGCGCCCGGCGGATGAGCTCGTCGGGCCCGTCCGCCTTTCCTTCCTTGAGCGCCGCCCGGACCAGGGAATCGGCCTCGGCCCAGGGCATGCCGAGCGCCACCAGGGCGCGGACCGCCGCCTCGGCCATCCCCTCCTTCACCTCTTCGGTCCCGTCGCCGCTGACCACCCGGAGGGTCTGGAGGTCGTCGAGCCGGTCCGCGAGCTCGAGCATGATCTTCTCGGCCTTCTTCTTTCCGATCCCGCTCACCTGCACGAGGGCCGGGATGTCGCGGGAGGTGATGATCTGGACCAGTCGCCGGCCGGAGTAGGTCGACAGCATGGCCAGCGCCAGCTTCCCTCCCACCCCCGAGGCATTCAGGAGCCGGCCGAACAGGGTGCGCTCGAGTGGCTCGATGAAGCCGTAGAGCGCCGAGAGGTCCTCGCGGACCAGGTGGACGGTCCGCAGCTCGATCTCGTCGCCGGGTGCCGGGAGGCGCTGCGCCACGGTCAGGGGGACCTCGACCTCGTAGACGACGCCCCCCGGGGTCGAGACTTCGACCCGATCCTCGTCGATCGAGAGCAGGGTCCCGCGAATTCGGGAGATCATGAGGGGCTCCGGGCGAAGCGGTGCGGGAGGGCACCCGGAAGCCGGCCGTCGACCCCGAGCACGAGATGGCAGAGGGCGCAGGCCACCCCGTCGGCGGCGTCGTTGGGGCGCGGGGGCTCCTTGAGGCGGAGCTGCTCCTGGACCAGGAGCCCGACCTGGTCCTTGGTCGCGCTCCCGTGCCCGACGACCGCCTTCTTGATCGCGACCGGCGTGTACTCGGCGACCTCGATCTTCAGGCGGGCACCGGCGACCAGGATGGCGCCCCGTGCATGGCCCAGGATCAGGGCGCTTCGGGCGTTCTTCCCCTGAAAGACGCTCTCGACCGCGACCGTGTCGGGGCGGAAGCGCTCCAGGATCTCGGTGACGCCTTCGAAGATCTCGAGGATCCGAACGGCGAGCTCCGCCTTCCGGGTGGGGCGGATCACCCCGCATTCGAGGAGCCTCATGGCCCCACCACGCCGCCGGGCGACGACACCGTAGCCGGTGGCGATCGAACCGGGATCGATCCCCACCACGACGAGCTCTTCGGGCTCCCGGTCTCCCCCGGCCGTCACGACATGGCCTCGGCCATGACCGCCTCGTCGATGTCGGCGTTCGACGAGACCTCCTGCACGTCGTCGTGGTCGTCGAGCGCGTCCAGGAGCTTCAGGAGCCGCTCGGCGTCGGACCCGGTCACCGCCATCAGGTTCTTCGGGATCATCGCCAGCTCGGCGCGCTCGAACTCGACCCCCGCCTCCCGCAGCTGCCTCTGAACGTCGTGAAAGGAGGCGACCTCGGTCGTGACCACGAACTCACCCGCCGACTCCGAGACATCCTCGGCGCCGGCCAGGAGGGCCGCCTCGAAGACGGCCTCCTCGTGGTAGCGCGAGGCGTCGACGAAGATCTGGCCCTTCCGGTCGAACTGCCATGCCACCGATCCCGCGGTGCCCAGGTTGCCCCCGTGCTTGTCGAGCAGGTGCCGGACCTCGGCCACGGTGCGGTTCTGGTTGTCGGTGGTGGTCTGGATGAAGAGCGCCACCCCCGAGGGGCCGTAGCCCTCGTAGGAGAGTTCCTCGTAGTTGACGCCTTCGAGTTCGCCGGTGCCCCGTTTGATCGCGCGCTCGATGTTCTCGAGCGGCATGTTCTCCTGCTTGGCCGTGTCGACCGCGAGCCGAAGCCGTGGGTTGTAGTCCGGATCGCCCCCGCCATCTCGCGCCGAAACGGTGATCTCGCGGATGAGCTTGGTGAACATCTTGCCGCGCTTCTGGTCGTTGACGGCCTTCTTCCGCTTGATCTGCGACCATTTGTTGTGTCCGGCCACGGGGACCTCCGGCTCGCCGGGATTGGGTGTCGGCCATCGGCGCATTCCCGGCGAAGCTCTGCCGCGTCGATGGTGGGGTCGGGTGCGGGGCACTCGACCGGCTCGGTTCGATTCGCAATATAGGTCGGTTCGGGGAGGGGCGTCACCCCGGGGTCGTCGCATTTTCGTCGGGCGCCGGGTAGGTTGCGGGCAGCTTCCCCACATCTCCCGAACCCGTCGACCGCCCATGCCGACCCCCCTTCGCCGACCAACCCGCGCGCTGGTGCTCCTCCTTTTGCTCCCTCTACTTCCCGCTCTTCCCATGGCGACTCCGACCTCTCCCTTTTCAACCGCGCACCTCGAGGCCCAGGAGCCCGTCCCGACCACCGTCGCGGGCCGATCCACCGTGTACGCACCGCGCGGGATGATCGCCACTAGCCAGCCGCTCGCGACGAGCGCCGGGCTGCGGGTGCTCGGGGATGGGGGCAACGCGGTCGACGCGGCGATCACCGCCGCCGCCGTGCTCACCGTGGTCGAGCCCCACATGACCGGGATCGGGGGCGACATGTTCGCCCTATACTGGTCGGCCGCCGAGCAGCGGCTGGTCGGATTGAATGGACACGGCCGGGCGGGCTCGCGCATGACCCGCGACGCGCTCCTCGAGGCCGGCCACGAGAGCATCCCGAGCCGGGGCGCGCTCTCGGTCACGGTGCCGGGCGCGCTCCGGGGGTGGGCCGACCTGCTCGAGGCGCACGGGACGATCTCGCTGGCCGAGGCCCTCACCCCCGCCATCCGGCTCGCCGAAGAAGGGTTCCCCGTCTCTCCGATCATCGCGCGCGACTGGGGCAACCAGGTGAACACCCTGCAGAACGACGAGGGTGCGCGCGCGACCTACCTGATCGACGGAGACCGCGCCCCCGCGGCCGGCGAGTGGTTCCGCAACCCCGACTACGCCGAAACGCTCCGGCAGATCGCGACCGAGGGGATCGAGACCTTCTATGGAGGTCCTCTCGGGGCCCGGGTGATCGAGGGGCTCGACGCGCTCGGCGGCTTTCTCACCCTCGAGGACCTGCGGGAGCACCGCTCGCAGTGGGTCGAGCCGATCTCGGCCCCGTACCGGGGCTACCGGCTCTGGGAGATCCCCCCTCCGAGCCAGGGGATCGCCGCCCTCCAGATGCTTCGGATCCTCGAGCCCTTCGAACTCGAGGCCATGGGACACAACTCCCCCGAGTACCTGCACCACCTGGTCGAGGCGAAGAAGCTGGCCTACGCCGACCTGGCCGGGCACATCGCCGACCCGGGCTTCATGCGGGTCGACAGCGAGCAGCTCCTCTCCGACCGCTGGATCGACGGGCGCCGGTCGCTCATCGATCCGTACCGGGCGATGGAGGCTCCGGAGCCGGGCGACGCGCTCACGAACAGCGAGACGATCTACCTGACGGTGGCCGACGAGGAGGGGAACATGATCTCGTTCATCAACTCCGTCTTTAACTATTTCGGGTCGGGAGTTGTCATACCGGGTACGGGCTTCGACCTCCAGAACCGGGGCAGCGGATTCACCATGGAGGTCGACCACCCGAACATGGTGGCGCCCGGAAAGGAACCGTTTCACACGATCATCCCCGCCTTCGTGACCCGGCTGAACGACGCTGGTGACGAGGAGGCGTGGATGAGCTTCGGCGTGATGGGTGGAGCCATGCAGCCGCAGGGTCATGTGCAGGTCCTGCTCAACATGATCCTCTTCGGAATGGACCCGCAGGAGGCGATCGACGCACCTCGTTTCCGGCACTATTCCGGCCTGGACCTGGGCCTCGAGGCGCCGATCCTGCACGCGGTCAGGGAGGCTCTCGGGGCGCGCGGCCACGAGGTCCGCACCATCGGGCCGCTGGCGGTCGGGGGCGCGCAGGCCATCGTCCGCCTCGAGCGCGGGTGGGCCGCGGGATCCGACCCCAGAAAGGACGGCCAGGCCGCCGGCCACTAGACAATCCGTCTCGACGTTCTCTTGCTTTCCAATTACGGCACCCCTACCGTCCACGTTTCCCCTCCATCCTACCCCTGAGTTCATGCGCCCCTCCCTCGTCCGATCGATTCGCATCACCCTGTTCCTGCTTCTGGTCGCACCGCTCGGTTCGGCCCAGCTCTTCGCGCAGGACACCGAAGCTCCCGCCCTCTTCGGAGAGGTGCTCTCGCAGAGGGGCGCCCCGATCGCGGTCGCCGAAGCGGAGCTCATAGAGATCGGCACCGAGCTCTCGCGAACCACGCTCACCAACTCCGAGGGACGCTACGAGTTCACCGACCTCGAGCCGGGTGCCTCCTACCGACTGATCGTCCGGTCGGCGGGCTACTCGACGGCGGAGCGAGAGGTGGCCGACATGAACGCCTTCGAGCGCCGCAGGGTCAACGTGGTCATGATCCCGCCCGAGTTCGCCCTGGAGGGGATCGACGTGGCCGTGGACCGGCGGTTCGACCCGGGACTCTCGGGGCCCCAGATCTCGGTGACCCGGGAGCAGGTCCTCGCGCACCCCACCACCGAGCGCAACTTCCTGGAGCTGGCCACCCTCTCACCGGTCGCGGTCCAGACGAGTGACGGGGGCGAGGTCTCGATCTCGGGACAGAACGAGCGGCACAACGCGATCCTGGTCGACGGAGCCCTGAACCAGGATGTCTTCGGAGCCTCGCCGAGCGGGATCCCGGGCGCGGCGGCACGGGCCAAGCCGATCCCCTTCGACGCGATCCAGCAGTTCAGCATCGAGGCCGCCCCCTTCGACGTGGGGGTGAGCGGGTTCACCGGTGGGGTCATGGATGCCTCGACCCGCTCGGGCACCAATCAGTGGGAGGGCTCGCTCTTCTCGCAGTTCAGGAACCAGCACTTCTTCGGGAGCCTGGAGCTCGATGGCGCCCAGGTCGCCCCCGAGGAGTTCTCGAAGTACGTGTGGGGCTTCAATGTCGGGGGCCCCATCCGGCTCGACGAGGCGCACTTTTTCATCGCCGCGGAGTTCGAGGACCGGAGCGAGCCCTCTCTGGGATTCATCGAGGGGACGCACGACGCCCTGCGCACCCGTCTCGCGCCCGACTCGCTGGCGCGGATGACCGACATCCTGCAGAACCAGTACGGGATGGACCCCGGCACGTCGGGACAGGTCTCGCTGGGCAACCCCCTGTCGAACGTCTTCGCCCGGCTCGACTGGCAGCTGTCCGAGGCCCACCGCCTGGTGCTGCGACACAACTTTTCGGGTGCCGCCCGGGACTCGACCCCGAATCGGTCTCCGGTCGGCCCCTACGAATATTCCTCGGCGGGCTACCGGGCCGAAAGCAACAGCCACGCCTTCAGCAGCCGGATCCTTTCGGAGTTCGGTGCGGGCCACGCGAACCAGCTTTCCTTCAACGTGCAGCGGATCAGTGAGGAGGCGCTCCCCGCCTCCCTCGCCCCGATGCTCGATGTCACGCTCCGCAGCAGCGAGGACGGGGTGGGTCTGCGCCGGGAGGCTCGGGCGGGGTCCCGGTACTACTCTCAGCAGAGCGCGCTCGACCAGACGATCATCCAGCTGACGAACCGGATGGTGCTGGCACGTGGAGATGTGAACACCACCCTCGGCCTCGGGCTGGACTATTTCCGTTTCGACCATGACTTCCGCCCGGGCTCGAGGGGGTACTACCAGTTCGACGACCTGGGAGCGCTCGAAGCGAATCAGGCAAGCTATTACGAGGTGAACGTCCGGAACCCCGAATTCTCGGATCCGACCGTGCAGTTCTCGGTCGCCCAGCCCCACCTCTATATGCAGAATGAACACGAGTTTCCCGATGGGCTGGTGATGAACTACGGCATGCGGGTGGACATCCCGATGTTCCTGGGATCCCCTCTCTACAACGAGGCGGTCGACGACGCCTTCGGTCTTCGTACCGACAACCTGCCTGCGAATCGGGTCACCTTCACACCCCGGCTCGGCTTCAACTGGCAGCCGCTGACCCGCCTCCGCACGCAGTTTCGCGGAAGCATCGGCATCTTCACCGCGAATCTCCCCTATACCTGGATGGCCGACGCGGTCCGACACACCGGGCTGGGCAACGCGATCCTCACCTGCTCGGGAGGGAACACCCCCGGATACGACCCCTCGGCGCCCGCCCCGGTGACCTGTGCCGACGGCTCCGGCGTCGAGAGTGCCGCCCAGGGTCGCGTGGTCGGCTTCCGCGACGATTTCGCACTTCCCCGGGAGCTGAAGATCACCACCTCGCTCGACCAGGAGCTGCCCGGAAACATCGTGATGACGGTCGAGACGCTCATGATCCCGACCTTCTCGCGGACCGCGGTCCGCGACCTGAACCTCCCCCCCGTGGGGGTGGCCGGAGACAGTGACTACAACGAGGCCTTCGGCGAACGGGCGCACTACGGGTCCGCGACAGCGACCGGGTACTCCTCGGACCGACGGCTTCCCCAGTTCTCGCAGGTCCTTCAGATCGAGAATGAGAAGCGGGCAGCGATCGCCTTCGGGGCGACGCTGCAGCTGGAGCGGGAGATGGCGGAGTGGCTGACCCTGACCGGATCCCTGAGCCTCAGCCGCACCACCGACGAACAGAGCCTGACCTTCGGAGACATGGCGACGAGCCTGGCGGCGACCCCGATCGGAACGATCGCCAACCAGTACACGGCCCGCCCCGCCAACTTCGATCGTCCCCGCAAGTACCTGCTCAACGCCCGGGCCCGGGTGCCCGAGCGGTGGGGGGGCGCCCAGGTCTCGGTCCTCTACGTGGGGCAGTCGGGGCAGCCGTATTCGTACGTATACGGCTCGGACATCAACGGAGACGGCTTTCCGGGCGCCGGGATCCCACTCGATGCCAGCAATGACCTGATCTTCATTCCGGACGACCCCACGCGCATTCCGGGCTCGCTGCTCACCAAGCAGCTCTTCACGCAGTTCGTCGATGGCGTCGAGCCGTGCCTGGCCGACGTGCGCAACCAGATCACGACCCGAAACAGCTGCCGCACCCCGATGACGCACATGGTCGACCTGAGCGTCTCGCAGCCCTTCAGCGTCGGGGGTGCCCGCTTCGAGGTCTCGGGAGACATGCTCAACGTCCTGAACCTCTTCAACTCGGAGTGGGGGCAGGTCTGGGAGGTCGATCCGGTGGTGCCGATTCTCGATTTCGCCCGTCGCACCGAGGAGGACATGCAGGGGAACCCGCTTCCGAACTCCCCGGCCCAGCTCGGCTTCAGCGGCCCCGTGGTTCGGGACCAGGAGTCCGGAGCCCTGCGCCCGGTGCTCCCCCACAACCTCGTGGTCCCCGCGTCGCAGTGGCAGGCCCAGGTCGGACTGCGGGTCTACTTCTGAGCGAGGTGACCCGGACCATGTCCACCAGGACCGGGCTTCGGGTCGCCTTCCTCGGGGGTGGGGTCGCCCTTCTGGCGGCCCTCGCGTGGGGGGGTGCACCCACCCCACCCTCCGCAACGGGCTCCGAACCGGTCGCATCGTGTCCGGATTCGGAGCTCGAGGGCACCACTCCGATCCGGGGCGTATCGCTCGTCACCCCCCGATCGGAGCTCGAGGCCCGACACCTCGACGCGCTCGATCGGATCAGCGCGGAGTGGATCGCCGTTCTCCCCTACGCCCGCCTCGCGGCAAATGGAGCGATTCAGCATCGGTCGGGCCCCGAGGACGGGCCCGGCTTCTCCAGTGGGCGTCTCGACCTGGCCGCACACACCATCCGCCAGGCGAACGAGAAGGGGCTCGGTGTGATGCTCAAACCGCACCTCTGGAGCGGCGCCGACTGGGTCGGCCACTTCGCTCCCACCTCCGAAGCGGACCGGATGCGCTTCGAGTCGCAGTACCGTGCGTTCATCCTCGAGTTCGCAGCACTGGCCGACTCCCTCCAGGTCGAGATCTTCGTGATCGGCACCGAGCTGGACCAGACCGTGCGGGAGCGTCCGGCGTTCTGGACCGACCTGATCGGTGAGATTCGCCAGCGGTTTGGGGGAAAGCTGACCTACGCGGCCAACTGGGATGGCTTTCAGGACGTGCCCTTCTGGTCGGAGCTGGACTACATCGGGGTCGATGCCTTCTTTCCGCTCTCCACTCGGGCCACCCCGACCCCCGATGCGCTCGTCGACGAGTGGGCTCCCATCGTCGAGGCACTGCGGGCCGAATGTCGTTTGGCGGGCAGACCCGTCCTGCTGACGGAGTACGGGTACCGGAGCATCGACGCGTCCGCCGGTCCGCAGTGGGAGATGCCGCGCGAGGGCGACCCCTCGACGCCCGTCAACCTTGCGGCCCAGGTGAACGCGTACGAAGCCCTCTTCCGGGCGGTCTGGGCCGAGCCGTGGGTGGCCGGCGGATTTCTCTGGAAGTGGTTTCCCGACGACGAGCGGCTCCGAGCCGAGCGGCGAGCGGACTACACCCCGCAGCACAAGCCTGTCGAGGACGTCATCCGCGACTGGTACTCCCGGCCGTAACCGGCGGCTCGGGCGACCCCTCGGCCGGGACGGGCAGGAGCACCGTGAAGGTCGTGCCCCGGTCGGGTTCGCTGTCGACGAGGATCGTGCCCCCGGCCTGCCGGACCGTCCCGAACGAGGAGGCGAGGCCCAGCCCCGTCCCCTTTCCCACCTCCTTGGTCGTGAAGAAGGGTTCGAAGACCCGCTCCACGATCCCTGATTCCATTCCGCAGCCGTCGTCGCTCACCCGGATCCGGACGAGCTGCTCCTCGCCCCGGCCCGGAAGCCAGTCCCGAAGCGCCGGCTCGGCCAGAATCCCCGCGGAGTTCGGCTCCCACTGATCGACCAGGATCCGGACGGTGCCATCGCGTCCGGCGGCATGGATCGCGTCACGGGCGTTCAGTCCCAGGTTCAGCACCACCTGCTGAAGCCGAGCCGGGTTCGACCGCACCCGGGGAAGGTCCGGGGCCACCACGACCTCGAGGCCCACCTCGTCGTCGAGGGTGCGTCGGAGGAGCCTCTCGGTCTCGGCCAGGAGCTCGTGGATGTCGACCGTTCGCAGAGGGGCCATCTCACCGCTCGAGAACTCGAGCAGGTGTCGCGTGAGTTCACCTGCACGGCGCACCGCCCGGCTGATCTCCTCGATCTCGTCGCGCAGCGGGTGATCGGAATCGAGCCCGGTGCGAACCATCTCGGTGTTCCCCGAGATGACCGTGAGCAGGTTGTTGAAGTCGTGCGCCACGCCTCCCGCCAGTCGGGCGACCGATTCCAGGTGACGGAGCTGGCGGAGCTTCTCCCGGCTGGCCCGAAGGGTGTCCTCCATCTGCTTTCGCTCGGTCACGTCGCGGCACGCCAGCTGCACCTCGATCCCGCCCGACGCGGTATGCGTGGCGGGAATCACCCGACCGTGCGTCTCGACCCATACCCGGATCCGTCCCTCTCCGATGAGCTCGATAGGAGGCAGGGTCAACGATCCCTCCGACACCTCTCCGCCAGCCGCCCCGCAGGGCGGAAGGGCTTCGGAGACCATGCGATGATACCGAGCATCGACCAGGTCCAGAAAGGACCGACCATCGAGCGCCTGTGGATCTCGACCGAGCATCGGGCGGGCGGCGGGAGAGGTGTAGAGGATCCGACACCTCGGATCGATCCGGAGGATGAGGTCGGTCGAATGCTCGGCCAGGAGTCGAAAACGGAATTCGCTCTCTTCGAGGAGCACCCGGGCACGATCTCGCTCCGACTTCGCCTTCCGTGCCGCGATCACCGCTTCGATCGTCTGCGGCAGTCGGCGGATATGACTGGGCTGCTTGATGACGTAGTCGTCGGCTCCGGCCTTCAGCGCATCGACCGCGATTTCCTCGGAGCCCGTGCCGGTCACGATGATGATCGGGACGTCGGGCATGACCTCCCGGACCCTTCTCAGGACATCGAGACCGGTCATCCCAAGGATATTGAAGTCGCTCAGGACGAGGTCAAACCGGGCGGACTCGGAGAGCACCGACTCCAGGTCGTCGTGCGTGGCCGCCTCGGTCAGGCGGTAGGCATCGCTCTCGATCTCGAGGGCATCCCGCACGAGCGCACGGTCGAAGGAGGAGTCGTCGACATACAGGATCTGCTTCACCTTCGATGCCGGGGGGCTGCCGTGTTCGGACATGAATGTCAGGCCCTCGCTGATGGTGGGTCCCGGGGTCAGACCCGAGGGGGGCGAGCGTTCCAGGCCAGCCAGAACTCTCCGATGGAGCGCACGACATCGAGGAATCCCTGGAAGGTCCGTGGCTTCACGAGGTAGCCGTTGGCACCGCCATCGTAGGATCCCGCCCGGTCCTCGGTGTGGTCCGACGACGAGAAGATGAGGATCGGGATCCTGGACCACTGCCGCGAACCTTTCACCCTGCGCAGGACCTCCTGGCCCGACATTCCGGGCAGCTTCAGGTCGAGCAGGATGAGGTCCGGGAGGGCGCCGTCGTCGGTGCCCCGCTCCAGGAAAAGCAGCGCCTCCTCTCCGGTGAACACCGCGTGGAGCTGCGTGAGCGGCCAGACCGTTCGAAAGGCATCCTCGGTGAGGTCCACATCGAGCCGGTTGTCCTCGACCAGGAGGACCGTCGCCGGCAGGCTCCGCGTCCGGGTACTCGCTTCGGCCATCATCATCGCCGCATCTCGGCTGTCCCCAGATGTTCGTGGTTGGTCTCGGCCGGCCTGAACGTCAACACGAAGGTCACACCCTCGAGGACCGCCGAGTCGCTCGGGTCATGGTCACCGATCGAGACCGTCCCCCCCATCAACTCCATCAGCCGCCTGACCACCGCGAGGCCGAGCCCGGCCCCCGCGACCTCTTCCTGGGAGTGCAGCCGCTCGAAGAGCTCGAAGACCCGCTCCCGATGCTCTTCGGCGATCCCCGGTCCATTGTCGGACACCCGAAGCAGGACCCGGGATCCATCGGCCTCCCCCGAGATCCGTACCCGCCAGTCCCGATCGGGCGCACGGTACTTCCACGCATTGCCCAGAAGATTCTGGACCACCCGCCGCAGGCCCTGCGGGTCCGCGGTCACGAGAGGGATGGCACCGACCACCTCCACACCCGTCGAAGCCAGCTCATCGGCGGCACGCAGCTCCTCGACCACCTCGTCGATGACGCGCCCGAGGTCGACGACCTCACGAGAGACCTTTTCGGAGTCCAGCTTCCCATACTCCAGAAGGCCGTCAATGAGGCGGTCCATCTGTTCTCCGGCCGTCAGGATGTTTCCCACGTACCGGCGGCCCTCCTCCGGCAGCGCCTCTCCGTGTCGCCTCCGGATGATTTCGCCGAACCCCAGGATCGCCCGCACGGGGGCCCGAAGGTCGTGCGAAATCGAATAGCTGAGGGCCCTGAGGTCGGCGTTGGCCTGCGCCAGCTCCTCGGTCCGGCGGTGCACCCGCGCCTCGAGCTCGAGGTTCAGGCGGCGGACCTCCCGGGTGGCCTCGAGCTCGTCGGTGACATCGTGCGCGAGGGACATCATCGAGGTCGGATTGCCGTCGCCGCCCCGCAGCCAGGAGTTGTACCACTCGCACCAGATGACCTGCCCGTCCCTGCGCAGGTTCCGGTTCACCGAGAAGGATCCCGACTCTCCTGCCTCGAGGCTCTCGTTGATGATGCGCTCGACCTCGGGCAGATCCTCTGGAGGCACAAACCCCCAGTCGGACCAGCGCTTCCCGAGCACCTCGGCCGCGCTCCATCCGAAGACGTCTTCGGCTCGCTTCGACCACCGCGAGACCCGAAACTCCTGATCGAACTCGATCAGCGCCAGCGGGGTGTTTTCGACATGGGAGGCGAGTCGCTGGTTCGCCGCCTTCAATTCTCCTGCAGCCCGGGCCCGGCGGGCGAACTGGAACCTGAGAAGCACGAAGAGGAACCCGGCCGTTACGAGCACGAAGAGGGTGCCCTTCCACGTCTGCAGGGTGGCGAACGCTTCGGGGCCGGGGCTCAGCTGGAAGAGGACCCAATCCGAGGCCACGATCCAGAGGGTCCCGACGGCGGCGTACAGCCCGGCTGCGACCGCAGCCGAGCGGGCGGGGGACGGTGGTGCCGGGAGGAGACCGGCCGGTTGTCGCATGGGCGAAGCCCTCGGGCCGGAGGTCGAGGAGGGTGGACCTGTCGGCCGCAAGGTAGTCGTCACCAGGGATACCGGTCAAATCGGGAGACTCACTCCGCTCCGTCGGACTCCCGGCTCGAGAGCCATCGGGACAGGCGCCGCCGATACGCGAGAAGGACGAACAGGGGCAGGACGGCCGAGATCACGACCCCGGCCAGCACCCATCCGGTCGCCTCGATCGCGGTCGCACCGATCACCGAGTAGAAAATGGTGCTCGGAACAGCTCCGGCACCCACGGCGAGGAGGAACGGGGGCCAGCGGATCCCGGTGACCCCCGCCGCGTAGCTCACCAGGTCGGGGTTGATGAACGGGATCACGCGGCCCAGGAACACGGCCAGCACCCCCCTGCGCCGCATGAACCCGTCGACCCGGGCAAGGCTGTCTTCGGAGACGAGCCGCACCACCCCGGGGCGACCCACGACCCGCGCGATCCCGAAGCAGATGGCCGCGGCCAGAATCTGCGTCCCGAGGGTCAGAAGCCCCCCCAGGACGATCCCGAAGAGCATCGCGTTGGCGATCCCCAGGAGGAACGACGGCCCCGGAGGGAAGATCGAGGTGGCGATCTGGAGGAGCCCCGAGACCACGGGTGCCCACGCCCCGAACTGCAGGAGCCACATCCGCAGACCATCGGGGTCGCCCTCGCGCAGGATGTCCCAGGCCACGACCAGCTCCGCCCTGAACGCGGGGCTGAACCCGATGAGCGCCGCGCCGGCCACGACCAGGATCAGCGCCGGAAGGAGCGAGAGAGCGACCGGGACCGCTCGGTCGCCGCGTCCTTTCGCCGCAGAGGGCTCGCGCGCCGGATCAGGAGTCATGGCCCTGAAACCTCCATCGGGGACCGGAGGTTCCGAAGACCCGCCCGTTGCGAACCGACGCCCCTCTTCCCTACCCTGCATATCGAACGGAGAATCACCCAGACCACCGGAGATCCATGAAGACGCCCCCTGCCCTCGTCCACCTCCCCATCATCCCATTCCTGATCCTCCTCACGCTGTCGGCCTGCGAGGAGGCCCCCGACACCATGCCGGGCGAGGCCGTTACCGAGCCGGCCGCCCCGTCGGAACAGGAACAGGCCTCGCCGGAGATCGAGATGAGCTACATCGAAGAGATGGAGAGGCTGGCAGCGGACCCCCGTATCGAAGCGGCCTTCGGCATCATCGAAGAGCTGGAGCCCCGCACTATGGAGGACCTGGTCACGATCACCGAGATCCCGGCTCCGCCCTTCATGGAAGACGAGCGTGCCGACGCCTACGTGGAGATGCTGCGAGACGCGGGTCTCGAGGATGTGTCGCGCGACGAGGAGGGCAATATCATAGGGATTCGCCCGGGGACCGTCTCGGATGGGGTGATCGTGGTCTCGGCACACCTGGACACCGTCTTTCCCGAAGGCACCGATGTGACCGTGGAGTTTCGCGGAGATACCCTCTTCGCCCCCGGCGTCGGCGACGACTCCCGTGGACTCGCCATGCTCCTGACCGTCGTCCGAGCGATGGAACAGGCCGGGGTCGAGACCGAGCAGGACGTGTGGTTCGTGGGCACGGTGGGAGAGGAGGGGCTCGGCGACCTTCGCGGGGTAAAGCACCTCTTCCGCGAGGGTGGACCCTCGATTGACGCCTTCCTCTCGGTCGACGGTCCGGGCGACGACCGGGTCATAAACCAGGCGCTCGGGTCCCTGCGGTACCGGGTCACCTTCTCGGGCCCCGGAGGCCATTCCTGGGGTGATTTCGGGATGGTCAATCCCGCGCACGCCCAGGGACTCGCCATCCAACTCTTCACCGATCGCGCCCGCGAGTTCGTCGCCTCGGGCCCGCGCACGAGCTACAACGTCGGGCGTCAGGGTGGAGGCACCTCGGTCAACTCGGTTCCGGTCGATGTCTGGATGGAGGTCGACATGCGCTCGATCGACCCCGACCGCCTCCAGGGCATCGGGGAGTTGTTCCGGGAGACGATGCACGAGTCGCTCGATCGGTACAACGCACGGCATGACGAGGGCCCGCACCTGACGGTCGAGCTGGACCGCGTCGGGGACCGACCCAGCGGAGAGATCCCTCCGAACGAGCCCCTGATCCAGCGCGCCATGGCCGCCGCCGCATGGTTCGGGGGCGAGCCGAGCCTCGAGCGCTCCTCGACCGATTCGAACGTGCCGATCTCGCTCGGCATCCCGGCGGCGACGGTCGGACGAGGGGGTGCGGGCGGGGGCGCGCACTCGCTCGACGAATGGTGGCTGAACGAGGACGGGCACATCGCGATCCAGCGCACCCTTCTCCTGGTCGTGGCCGAGGCCGGACTCGCCCCGGAGTCCGACTGACCCTCAGCGCCTCGAGTCGAGGAGCCAGCGGGGCTCTCCTGCGGGAGCGCTGCGAGCCTCGGCGAGGGTGGGCGGGGTACAGCCCGCCCCGTCGTAGAGGTCGATCAGCGCCCCGAGACCCCGGGCGATCTCGTCGGCCGCAGGGTCCTCGCCGGCCCGCTTCTCGACCTCGGACAGGAAGCGCTCCAGATACCACTCCACCCGATTCGGGTAGGGCAGAACCCGGTCGGCGACCCAGCGAAGCGCGAAGGCAGCGGCCAGCAGGATCGGTGACATCCACCACCATTCGAAGAGGAGAATCAGCGCACCCAGGAAGGGCAGGAGCCAGAGATCGGCGTTGAGCAGGGCGTACCACCCACCCATCACCAGCCGGCTGGCGCGGCGCGCCACCCCTTCCGACCCCGGCGGAGCGAGTGTCCGGACCGCCCAGACCCCCGCCGCATCCACCCTTCGGCCCAGAGGCACCGCCACCGCGTAGATCACGGCCAGGGTCCAGGCCACGCCGAGCGCCATCATGGGGTCGGCCTCCGGGCGAGAGGGGTCAGGGCTGCGTCAGGCCGTCGCATCGTGGTCCGGATTCGGGTGGGAGTCGGTCGGCACCGCAATGTACAGGACGCTCGCGGTTCCGTCAGCAGGAGGCTCCCGATCTTCCGGGAGAAGCAGGGGTATCAACGGGCGGATCCGGGAGGCCCGCCTCCCCCCTGCGCCTGCGGCCCGAAGACACGAGGTGACCCCGATGTACCTTCCGATTCTGCTTGCGATCTGGAGCACCCTCCCCGCTCCGGCGTGCGACCCCCCCATCACGTGGCAGGTCGACCAGGTCGACGAGCGCTTCGGAATGACGATCGAGGAGGCGCGGTCGTGGGTCACCGAGGCCGCCCGCCTCTGGGAGACCGCCGCCGGACGCCCCCTCTTCGAGCACGACCCCGAGGACGGATTTCCCATCACCTTCGTCTGGGATTCACGGCACCAGGTCATGCAGGACCGGATCGCCCGAGAAGACCGGCTGGCCGAACAGGGCGCCGGGATCCAGGACCGCCGGAGCGCCCTTGACGAGGCCCGCGAGGCACTCCGACTCGAGCGCGCCCTCTACGACGAGCGGCTCGCAGCGCTCGAAGGGCGACAGGCCGAGCACCGGCGCGCCATCGAGTACTGGGAGAGCCGCGGAGGACCTCCCCCGGCCGAGGCCCGCGAACTCGACCGGGTACGCGAGGAGCTCGAGCGCGAGCGGATGCGGCTGCAGGAGAAGGCCGAGGGGATCAACGTGCTCGTCGCCCGCGTCAACGAGGACACCGAGGCACTGAACGAGGCGATCTCGGGGTACAACGCCGCGCAGTCGCGCCTCCGGGGCGGAGCCGACGACGGGATGCTCACCGGCTTCTACCGCGAGTCCTCGCGCGCGCTGGGCTCCTGGGTCCTCTCGGTGAGCCGCGAGATCGAGATCTACCAGTTCGACGATCCCGACCACCTGATCCGTGCGATCGCCCACGAGCTCGGGCACGCGCTCGGGCTCGGCTACACCTCGAACCCGAGCGCGATCATGTACGAGCACGCTCGATCTGCCCGCGCCGGACAGCGGGGGCTGGGAGGCGCCCAGCTCCACCCCGCCGACGTCGAACTGGTCAGGAGCCGCTGCCCCCTCCCATCGCCCTGAGCAGAAGCGGCCAGGTCGCCGAGGACTGCCCCCTGTAATCTGGCTGAAAGCCAAAGAGGATCAGCTCGCCCTCGCCGATCTCGACGCGGAGCATGGCGGCCCCTTCGGCCACGAACTCCGGCCCCATGAGCCACCCCGACAGAAGCGGGTCACCCGAACCGTAGCGGGCCAGGACCTCGACCCTCGGGTCGTCGACAGTAAAGGCGCGCGAGCCACCGCCCCCGCCCCCACCCTGGAACCAGGCGATCGACTCCTCCTCGAGCCCGGCCACGAAGGGGTGCGCCTCGAGCTCCAGCCGCACGATCGAGCCCGGAACGTAGAAGCTCTGCGAGCTCTCGCCCTGCCCGCTTCGGCCGACCTCGACCTCGAAGAGATCGATGAACAGGTCGGCCGCGGATTCCACCGCGACGACGCGCCCCCCGTCTTCGACGAAGGCCCTGAGGTGGTCGAGCCCCTCCTCACCGATCCCGCCGGCGTACGGCTCGGCGATCTGGTTCGGCGAGATCCCGTTGACGATCGAGCCCGCTCCCCGCGACTGGAAGAGCACGACGTCGACTCGCTCCCGAAAGCTTCCGTCCCGCATGTGGACCTGCATGAGGGTGTCGTAGTCAAGCTGATGCTGGTCCAGGACCCACCGGGTCCATCCCGAGGGCTGGGACTCGCCCCACCCCTTGAAGACGCCCACGCGGGGCGCCTCGGGCCCGGTGAGCTCCGCCGGAAGAGGGTACTCGATCCGATCGGGAACCGGAATCACCTCCGACAGCTCGGCGTCGAAGGCGTCCTCGATCGCGGTGACCTCGACTCCCATCAGGAGGGGAAGGGTGTGCGCGGTCACATCGTAGGGCACCTGGGGAGGCCCTCCGGGATACTGCCGCAGGTCCGGGTACTCCTGCCGCTCCAGGAGCGCCTGCGCGAACGAGGCGAAGGGCTGATCCATCGGGATCACGTAGCTTCCCGCCGGCCAGCTGCGACCCTGCGCGGTGAAGGGCGCGGTGGCCTCGTGCACCTCGACATCCCCCACCCGCAGGATCCGGATCATGTCGGTCATCCGCACGGGATCGGCCTGCTCGGGGGGGATCACCCAGGCCGCCGGCCACCGGTCCCAGCGCTCCACCGCGCGCTCCTGGATCCCGTGGAAGTTGCGCACCCAGTACTCGCGGTTGCGGGCCGCGTGCCGGAGCACGGCCATCGAGGCGGACTCCATGTACTCGACGATGTCGCCGATCCCCCACTCGCCCCCGGGCCAGGGCGCCGGGTGGTTCCAGTTGGAGGTGTGCGGGTCGGCGCCCCGGCGGGCGCTGAGGTCCTCGGGGGACAGGTCCACCGGCGCGGCCCAGTCGGCACGGGCGACCTCGACCAGGATCCGCGCGCCCCCGTGGTGGTGCTGATACGCGCGGGCGGGGGTGAAGGCGTCGAAGATCGAGTAGGTGCCGACGCCCGTCTTCCCCTCGGCCAGCAGTTCGGCCGCCACGTAGGAGCCAAGCTGATTGACCGCTCCGATCAGCGAGGGGTCGATGTTGGGCTCCCACGGATCCTGGTACGGCGGCACCCATATCCGGAGGTTGTCGGCCCAGAGCTGATGATGATCCTGCACGATGTGCGGACGCCAGGCATTGTGCGCGTGCCGGACGGTCAGCTCGGTCTCGACCTGCCGGATCGCGTACCAGTCCCGGTTGTTGTCGTGCCCGACGTACCAGTGATACAGCCAGGGGAGTGGGGCGCTCTGGAATTCGGTGTCCTTCCACTCGTTCCACCAGTCGGCCACGTACTGGGTGCCGTCGGGATTCAGCGAGGGCACGCTGAGCAGCACCACCTTCTCGAGGATCTCGAGCACCTCGGGGTCATCCGAGGTCGCCAGGCGGTAGAGGAGCGAGGGGGGCATCTGGCCCGACCCGACCTCGAAGGAGTGGATGTGGTTCGTGATCAGCACCACCGCCTTTCCGTCGCGGAGGAGTTCGTCGCGGTGGGCATCGTCTCGAATCCGACGTGGATCGGCGAGCGTCTGGTTGATCTCGCGGAGCTCCTCCTTGCGCTCGAGGTTCCCGGGGGCCGAGACCGTGAGCATCACGAAGTGCCGGTCGCGCGTGGTCATCCCGAGGGTGTCGATCTGGATCCGGGGGCTCGCGGCCGCCAGCCGATCGTAGTAGGCGAGAAGGCTCTCCCAGTCCGCCAGCTCCCGGTCGGTGCCCATCTCGAACCCGAAGTGCTCGAGCGGGCTGGGGACCTGGGCCTCGAGCGAGGTCGAGACCAGGAGGAGGGCGAGAAGGGGGGTCAGTACCGCCGCGAACGAGATCGAGGGGCGCGCGAAGGGGACGGGACGTGTGGGTCGAGACATGGCGTTCCGGAGACGTCGGGGGATGGTGTGGGGTGGATGCGCCCATGGTAACGCCCCACCGTCCGTCAGTCCATCTGCCGACGCCTCGAAACCTCGTCCAGGACCTTCCGTTCCTCGGAGGTAAGCGAGCTGATCCCCGAGGCCGAAATCTTGTCGAGGATGCGGTCCACCTCGTCGAGGAGCTCCTTTTCGGGGCGATCCTCGCGACCCTCCCGACCCCCGGCACGCATGAGTCGCCGGTGGATCGGCTCCCGCTTGCGTGCGTCGGTCTCGGTCGCGCCGGAGTCCTTGCGCGGAACGATCGCCACCTGCTGGCCGAATCCCGACGACCCCGCGAACCGGTTGCTCGTCCCCCCGGGGGGTGCGAAGCGGAGATAGAGGAAGGCCGCGGCCAGCCCTCCCAGGTGCGCGAAGTGGGCGATGTTGTCCTGCGGACCGCCGAAGCTCGAGATGAAGGCCATCACGAAGAGGAAGGCGACGAGCCACTTGGCCTTCACGGGGAAGATCCCGAACACGTAGATCGGGGCATTCGGCCAGTTCCAGGCGAAGGCCAGCATCAGCCCGTAGACGGCTGCCGAGGCGCCGATAATCGAGGCGGAGTGTGCGAAGATGAAGCTGAGCAGCGCCCCGCCGATCCCGCAGGCGACGTAGAACTTAAGGAAATCCGCCGATCCCCACTTCTGCTCGAGCGGTGCCCCGAAAAAGAAGAGAATCAGCATGTTCAACGCCACGTGCAGGAAGTTGCCGTGGATGAACATGTAGGTGATGATGCCCCAGGGGCGCGTCAGCGCTTCGGCCGGGGTGAATCCGAACCAGTGGTAGAAAAAGTTCGGGCTCGTGACGGTCCCCACCAGGAAGATCACCGCATTGGCAATGATCAGCCGTTTCACCCAGGGAGTCAGGGTGAATCCGAAGCCGAAGCCCGAGGAAGCGGTGGTGGATCCGAACGACATGGTGCGGGGGCCGAAGTCTGGAGGGGCGGAGGAGGAGCAGAGTAGCCCTCCTCTGCCGTGGATTCAACCCGCCGAATCTTCGGGGGTTCCGATCCGGGCCGCCTCGATCCGGGCGAGGGCGGTGCGGGCAATCCGATCGCACAGGTGCGGAAAGGGGATCCCGGCGGCGCGGGCCGCCCGCGGCAGGAGCGAATTCGCCGTCATCCCCGGCAGGGCGTTCGCCTCGAGGCACCACAGCTCCCCGGCTTCATCCAGGATGAAATCCACCCGTGAGAAATCGCGCAGGAAGAGGGCCTCGTGGACCTGCAGCGCCCGCTCCCGGGCCCGCTCGGCGACCGCGTTGGGGATGTGAGCCGGGAAGACCTCGCGGGCGAGGCCCGGCTGATACTTGCACTCGTAATCGAAGATCTCGTGCTCGGGAATGATCTCGCCGACGGGCAGGGCGTCGCCGCCCACGACCCCGACCGTGAGCTCCCGTCCGGGGATGTAGGCCTCGTAGAGCACCCGGTCCTCATAGCGCAGCGCCAGCTCCACGGCCTCCTCGATGGCGTCCCGCTCCTTGACCAGCGAAAGCCCGAGGGTGGACCCCCCCGATGGCGGTTTCACGATAAGGGGAAGCCCCAGCCGCTCCACGACCTCGTCGGGGGTGGCGGGGTGCGGGAGCCAGTCGGGGGTGGGGATCCCCGCGTCCCGAAAGAGCCGCTTGGAGACCTCCTTGTCCATCGAGAGGGTGCATCCGAGCCGACCGCTCCCCGCGTAGGGGAGCCCGGTCAGGTCGAGGAGCGCCTGCAGGGTGCCATCTTCGCCGGTCCCCCCGTGCAGGATCGGGAGCACGACATCGACCCCCTCCATCTCGGGGACGCGGGTGAGCGCCGTGATGTCTCCGGATTCGAGGAGGTCCACCGAACCCGGCGGCGGCGGGGCGATCCCCACCCCCGCCGCGACGAGCCGGGCCTGATCCTCGCGCGAGAGGACCCCCCGGGCCGTGTCGAAGGCCACCACCTCGTGTCCGCCCTCGCGAAGCGCCTTCGCGACCTGCGCGCCCGAAGCGAGCGAGACGTCCCGCTCCCCCGACGTGCCCCCCATGAGGACCGCGATGCGAAGACGGCTCATGGCCCCCGGACTCCGACGCTCTCTACCGGGTGCCCGTGCTCGGTCATCCACTCGTCGTTGTAGAGTTTGGTCAGATAGTGCTCGCCCCAGTCGCAGAGCACCGCGACGACGAACCCGTCGGGATCATCGATCTCGCGGGCGCGCTCGAGGGCGGCATGAACGATGAGCCCCGCGGAGCCCCCCACGAAGAGCCCCTCCTCGCGGGTGAGCCGGCGGGCCATCGCGAAGGCGGAGCGGTCATCGACGCTGACGTAGTCGTCGACCACCTCCAGGTCCAGGGTGCCGGGGATCTTGTCGTTGCCGAGCCCCTCGACCTGGTAGACCTCGCCCTCGGGCATCTGGCCGGTGTGGAAGAAGGAGGCGATCACCGAGCCCACCGGATCCACCCCCACGATCTGCACCTCGGGGTTCCGCTCCTTCAGGAATCGGCCGGTCCCGGTAATGGTGCCTCCGGTCCCCGCTCCCGCGAAGAAGTGCGTGATCCGCCCCCGGCTCTGCTCCCAGAGCTCCGGCCCGGTGCTCTCGTAGTGGGCCTTCGGGTTCGCGGGATTGTAGAACTGGTCGGCCAGCACGGCCCCCGGTGTCTCGCGGGCGATCCGGGCCGCCCACTGCGTGTAGTGCCGCGGATCATCGTTCGGCACGTCGGTGGGAGTGATGATCACCTCGGCCCCGAAGGCGCGCAGCAGTCGCACCTTCTCGGTGCTCATCTTGTCGGGCATCGTGAAGATGCACCGATAGCCCCGCGAGGCGGCGGCCATCGCCAGCGCGAGTCCGGTGTTCCCGCTGGTGGCCTCGACCACGGTGCCTCCCGGCCCCAGCGAGCCCTCGGCCTCGGCGGCCTCGATGATCGCCTGGCCGATCCGGTCCTTCACCGACCCCCCCGGATTCATGAACTCGCACTTTCCGTACACGGGGGTCCGGATCCCTTCGGCGACCCGATTGAGCCGCACCAGGGGGGTCCACCCCACGAGATCGAGGGCCGAGGCGACCGGGCGGCGAAGGCGATCGGGAGGGGTGATGTGGCGGGGCTCAGGAGTCGTCATTCACTCGGGGTCGTTTCGAGAAGTGCACGGGCAGGGAGGCCCACATCCGGATTCGTTTTCCATCCTTTCGTCCCGGCTGGAAGCGGAGCTCGCGCGCACCCGTCAGCGCAGCCGCGTCCAGCCCCTCGTGCCCCGACGACTCGAGGACCTCGACGGAGTCGACCACCCCCGTCTCGTTCACCCGGACCCGAAGGAGGGTCGTCCCCTCGGCGCCCTCGTCCCACAGCTCCACGGGGTAGGCGATCGGCTCTTCGCCGTAGAGGGGAGTCGGCTGTTCCAGCTCGCCCTCGCCCCCGCAACCGACCAGGAGCAGGAGCGTCAGGGTCGCGGCCAGCCGGCGCAGCGGTTCGGGCACCTCGCGGAGCACGGTGGACCATCGGTCCTGGGAGATCGTCGTCTTCACTCGTCGTCGGATGGGTCTGAAGGGGTACCGAGGGCCTCGGCCCTGAGCCTGGCCAGAACGTTCATCGCCTCGAGCGGCGTCATCGCCTCGAGCTCCACACGCCGGAGTCGGGCCACCACCGGGTGCTCCCCCGCAAAGAGGGAGAGTTGGTCCGGCGACGGGGTGGAGTCGGGCCGGTGCGCGCCGAAGCGCCCCAGCCCCTCTCCCCCTCCCGAGTGTGTACCCTCGAGTTCGGCGAGAAGCTCGCCCGCCCGCGCGATCACGGGTGCGGGCAATCCGGCGAGCCGGGCCACCTGGATCCCGTAGGACCGGTCGGCACCCCCCGCTTCGAGGCGGCGCAGGAAGACGATGTCGTCGCCCGTCTCCCGCACCGACACGTTCATATTCTTGACCCCGCCGAGAAGATCCCCGAGCTGCGTTAGCTCGTGGTAGTGGGTGGCGAAGATCGTCTTGCTCCCCAGGTGTTCATGGAGGTGTTCCGTGACCGCCCACGCGATCGAGACGCCGTCGTACGTCGAGGTCCCCCGACCAATCTCGTCGAGGAGCACCAGGCTGCGGTCCGTGGCGCCGTGGATGATCGAGGCGGTCTCGTTCATCTCGACCATGAAGGTGGACTGGCCCCGGGCCAGGTTGTCCGAGGCCCCGACGCGGGTGAAGATTCGGTCGCACAGCGGAAGGCGCGCCGCATTCGCCGGCACGAAGGAGCCCATCTGGCCCAGCAGCTGGATCAGCCCCACCTGCCGCAGGATCGTGCTCTTCCCCGCCATGTTGGGGCCCGTCAGGATCACGATCCGCCCGGCTTCGTCGAGAGTGAGGTCGTTCGGGATGAACTCCTCGCGCGGCATCATCGTCTCGACCACCGGGTGGCGACCGGCCTCGATCTCCATCTCGAAGCCGGTGTGGATCTCGGGCCGCACGTACCCGCGGGTCTCGGCGGTGTGGGCCAGTGTGGCGATCACGTCGAGCTGCGCCACCCGCGCCCCGGCCTCCTGGAGCCGTCGGACCTCGCCCCCGACGCGGGTCCGAAGGGCCTGGAAGAGCTCGGTCTCGAGCGCCAGGATCTTCTCTTCGGCGCCGGTGACCTTCTCCTCCCACTCCTTGAGCTCCGGGGTGAAGTAGCGCTCCGCGTTCGAGAGGGTCTGCTTTCGCACGTAGTCTTCGGGCACCTTCTCGAGATTCGCCCGGGTGACCTCGAGGTAGTACCCGAAGACTTTGTTGAAACCCACCTTGAGCGAGCCGATCCCTGTCCGTTCGCGCTCGCGGGTCTGGAGCGAGGCGATGAAGTCGCGGGCCCCGTCCCGCACCTCCCTCAGCTCGTCGAGATCGGCCGAATGTCCCGGCCGGATCACCCCTCCATCCTGCAGATTGGGGGGGGCCCCGTCGGCGATCGCGTCCCCGATCGTCCGGGCGACGTCGTCGAGCGGATCCATCTCGACGGTGAGCGAGCGCAGGAGGGCCGCTTCGGCGTCCTCGGCATCCTCCTGCACGCGTGGGAGGAGGGCGAGGGAGCGGCCGAGCGAGAGGAGCTCCCGCGGGTTCGCGCGCCCCGATCCCACCTTCGCCGCGAGCCGCTCCATGTCGTGGATCCCGTCGAGGTGCTCCCGGAGCCTCCGGCGCATCTCGCGGTTCTCGACCAGCTCCGCGACCGCCTCCTGTCGCCGCCAGATCGGGTCGGCGACCACGAGGGGCCGAAGGATCCAGCGTCGGAGGAGGCGCGCGCCCATCGCGGTCACGGTCCGGTCGAGCACGGCGACGAGCGTCCCCCCCTCCTCTCCGGCCCGCAGGGGCTCGACGAGCTCCAGGTTCCGCCGGGTCATCTCGTCGAGGAGCATCTCGCTGCCGGGCCGCAGGATCCGGGGGGGCTGCAGGTGCCCGGAGCCGGTCGGCTGGGTCTCGTTCAGGTACTGCAGGAGGGCGCCGGCCGCCCGGATCAGCCCCCGATCACCCGGCTGGAAGCCCAAGGCGTCGAGCGACTGGATCCGGTACCAGCGCAGGAGCTCCTCCTCGCCCATCTCGCGGTCGAAGAACCAGTCGTCACGGATGGTGCGGGGGACCCTCATCTCCCCCGAGGGCTCGAAGCGACCCCGCAGCGACTCGGGCAGGAGGAGCTCGGCGGGCTCGACCCGGCCCAACTCGGGGGTGAGCGCGCGATCGGGAACCGACTGGACGAGGAACTCACCCGTCGACAGGTCCACCGCGGCGAGCCCCACCATCCCCTCGTCCGGCGGCGCCACCGCCACCAGGAAGTTGTTGCGCGAGGCGTTCAGGAGGGTGTCGTGCAGGACGGTGCCCGGGGTGACCGTCTCGACGACCTCGCGCCGGACGATCCCCTTCGCCTCGGAGGCGTCCTCGACCTGATCGCAGATCGCGGCGCGGTAGCCCGCCTTCACCAGCCGCCCGAGGTACTCATCGAGCGCCTTCGCCGGCACCCCCGCCATCGGCACCTCGGCGGCCGCCCCGTTGTTGCGCGAGGTCAGGGTGAGCCCCAGCACCTTCGCCCCCTCGCGGGCGTCCTGGTTGAAGAGCTCGAAGAAGTCCCCCACCCGAAAGAAGATGAGGGCGTCGGGATGCCGCTTCTTGGCATCCCGCCACTGCTTCATCAGAGGCGTGTCGTCGGACTTCGCCATGGGTGCGGGGTCGGAGGTTCAGGGTGCCGGGGTCGGCTGCGGCCGAGAAAAGGATACCGGGAAGCGACCCCGGCGATCAAGCGTCCTGTTCGAGACGGCCGTCCACGAGCCCGACGGTGACCGGAAAGATCGCAAACGTCGCAGGGGACGAGGCGTTTGTCCTATTTCCGGCCACGAGGCGGGGATCAATCGTCCTCGAGCGACGCGGGACGCTCGGCGGCGTGCTCCACGGCGCCCCGGATCTCGTCCCAGTCCGAGATTCCCGCCCAGAAGACGATCCACGGGTCGCGTCGACAGGAGCCGTCGGCGTGGTCCAGGTAGAACTCGTTGACCGGATTGCCGTCGCGCGAGCGCCAGAAGAGGCTGGGGGTCCCGGACCGCATCTGCTTCCAGAGCGTCCTCCCCAGCCCCTCGCCCCGTGCCGTTTCGGCCACCATGAACTTGTCCATGTACACCCCCCCGGCAGCCCGGGCGAGCACGATCGAGGCGCGGTAGTGCTCGCTCAGGTAGATCCGAAGTGGGCGGGTCCGCTCGAAGTATTCCTCGACGAGGGGGCGCCCGAAGCTGGCCTGTACCAGGTCGCGGAAACGGTCCCGGTCGATC
Organism: Gemmatimonadota bacterium; assembly: GCA_007126575.1. GTDB lineage: Bacteria > Gemmatimonadota > Gemmatimonadetes > Longimicrobiales > Gaopeijiaceae > SLBA01. Next base: position 60,275 of record SLBA01000016.1, read on the forward strand.
CCCTCCCAGGACTCGTAGACCTCGATGCTCTCCCCGCGCCGCACGAGGGTCCCCGACCCCCGATGCGTGAAGAGCTCCTTGGCCATCTCCTCGGGACTCGTGATCGAGAGCGAGGTCGCCGGGGGCAGCGAGAGGAGGAGATCGTGGATCTGCTCCAGCTTGACCCGCATGCCCGAGTGCACCCAGGGCTCCCCCATCAGACGCGCGTAGTCGGTGGCCAGGCTGATGTTGCTCAGCACCCGGCCCTCGGCGTCGAGGAGCCCCCCCGTGCCCGTCAGGAAGATGATCTTGTAGGGCTCGACCCGCTTCACCAGCTCGTTGGCGGCCCAGTCGGCATTCACATTGACCAGCTGTCCGGCCGAGGTCTCGCCGAGCGAGGCGATCACCGGAATCGAACGGGCCTCGACGGCGGAGCGGATGACGTGGGTGTGCACCTCGGTGACGGTGCCGACGAGCCCGAGGGTGTCCGGAGCGAGCAGATCGCACTCGAAGACCCCGGAGTGGATGGGGGTGGCCCGGACCCCGGCCCCCTGGAGGGCTTCCACGAGCCGCAGGTTCTGGAGCTGGAAGACCCGCCGGACCACCCGCAGCGCCTCGGGCGAGGTGACCCGCAGCCCATCGACGACCTGCTTCTCGATCCCGGCCGCCGCCAGCGCCCCGTCGAGCTGCGGCCCGGCCCCGTGGATCACGATCGGGGTGAGTCCCACCTGCTGCAGGAAGGAGAGCGAGGAGACCAGGGCCTCGAGATCGTCGCGCAGGACCGCGCCGCCCACCTTGACGACCGCGAAGCGCTCGGCGTCGAGCTCCGAGAAGCGGTCCAGGTAGAGCTGCACCTCGCGGGTGCTCCCCAGGTTCGAGAGCAGCCGGACGATCGTCGGGCGGAGTTCGTTCACGCGCAGGTTCTCGTTCATGCGCGGGAAGATCGCATGCGCGGACCGAAAACGAAAACCCCCCACGGCCGAATTGCGGGGTCCCCGGTGGTCTTTCGCATAGACAAATGAAGAGAAGGCTCATCCGGCACACCCGCCGTCCCCACACTCGGAAAAGAGGACCGACCCGTGGCCCCGAACCAACCCCAAGGCTCGACCTTTCGCACCTCGATAGGGCTCCTGCTCCGCACCACGCCCTTCCTGGTCTTCAACGCGGCCGTCTACGGGGCCTTCTTCCTGGCCGCCGTCGCCTGGCTCGGTGTCTTCGGAGGGCTGGCGGTGCTCTTCGCCCCCCGGATCGAGCTGCTCTCCCTGATCTTCATGTTGATCGCGGTCGCTGGTCCTTTCGGGGTCCTGACCTTCGGGCGCCGGTACATCCTCTACCTGGTCAAGGGCGGGCACATCGCCGTGATCACCAAGCTCCTGGTCGATGGCGAGATCCCCGACGGCCGGGGGCAGATCGCGTACGGACGCGACGAGGTGCAGAAGCGCTTTCGCGACGTGAGCATCCTCTTCGTGCTGGACCGGATGATCGACCGGGTGGTGCGACGCTTCACCAACCGGTTCGTGCGCCTCGTCGACTGGCTTCCCCTGGGGCAGGGTGCGGGGAAGGCCGCCCGCTGGGTCGCGGCGATCGTGAACCGCTCCCTCTCGTACGTGGACCAGGCGATCCTCTCGTACGCCATCTCTCTCGACGACGACAATGTCTGGCGCAGCAGCCGGCACGGGCTGATCCTCTACGCGCAGGCCTACAAGCCCGTTCTGATGACCGCGCTCAAGGTCTGGCTCCTGGGCAGGGCCTTCTTCATCGTCTCGCTGGTGGTGATCGGGGTGCCCGGGGTCCTCTTCCTCCTGGTCTTCGATGCGATCTGGTTGCAGATCGCGGTCCTCGCCGCCACCCTGATCCTTGCATCGCTCCTGGTCCGCGCCGTCTACGAGCCCTTCGCCACGACCTGGACGATCGTCACCTACCACCGCGCGATCCAGGGAGTCGAGGTCGACCCCGTCTGGGACGAGCGGCTCCAGTCCGTCTCGGGAGAGTTCAAGAAGCTCGTGGGTCGGGCCCGGGAGTTCGATCCGCGGCGGGACCCGGTGGACGAGGCGGCCTCGGCCACCGGCGGGGGGATGGCCGGCGGGCAGTCCCCCTGAGCTTCAGCCTCCGGGCGCCTCCAGCGTCACCGCCGCACGGTCCACACCCCCCTTCTGCGACTTCAGGACCACCGTGAGCTCGGCTCCGGCCGCGGCTTCGACGGTCCACTCGCCGTAGTAGTACGACTCGTAGCGTCCCCCTCGGGTGCCCCGCATGAAGTCGAACTCGACCGTGAGGGAATCGTCGGTCGTGGCCGCCTCGCCGAGCTCCAGGGTCAACCGATCGGGTTCGGCGATCCCGCTCCGGCGCGCCTGCTGCATCGAGCTGTCCAGCCACCCCTCGTTCGTGACCCGGACGCGGACGGTCCAGCGCTCGTCTCCGAGCGGCTCCACCTCGACCGAGCGGACGCGGGCCAGGGGGAGCCGAAGGGCGCGGGCGACCGCGAAGCGGGCCTGGTCCACGGCGACCTCCTCGAAAAAGGGCCCCGGGGGCGGATTTCGAGTCCAGAACCGGCTGAAGCCCCCGATCTCGACCTCGCCCAGGGTGGGGTGATCGAAGGGGGTCCAGTCGACGAACCCCTCGCCCGCCAGCCGGGGATCGCCCTCGTGCCGGTCGAGCCACTCGAGCACCTTCGCCTGCACGTCGGGCCGGTTGTAGCGACCGGGAATCGCGAAGAGGGGCTCATCGCGCGGGATGTCGTCCCACCCGATCTCGTTGACGAAGGGCTCCATGGTCCAAAGCTCGGTCGTGGTCGAGAAGGCGCCCATGTGCGAGTAGGCCCAGTCGATGAAGACGCCCCGGCGGGCTCCCGGCTGCTCGTCGGGGTCCAGCCCCGGCTGGATCGTGGTGAACTGATGATAGACCGAGGCCTGGGGGTAGGTCGTCATCGGCTGGCCCTCGGCCAGGATCGCCTGGTAGTCCTCGAGGTCCTGCGGGGGGATGTCGGAGTCGGGCCGGGCCGCGAAGGGACGCAGATGCACCCCGCTCGTGGTGTGATACGACTCGATCATCCCGATGTGGGGCCGGCGGGTGATGAAGTCGACGATCGCCCGCGAATTCTGTTCGTCGAGCGGATAGTCCCCCGCCCCGCGGAAGCTCCCGTCGGCAGAAGACCAGAAGGCCGGGTAGTTGCGGTTGGTGATGAACCGCATGAAGGGCGGATCGGAGTTGATCTGCCCGTCTCCGTTGTCGTCGTAGCCCTCCTGATGGACGCGGTAGAAAGGGCCGGCCTCGTCCTCGCCACTGCGGCGAACCAGGAGGCGGGGATCGCCCTCATACGCCCTCCACTCCCCCTCGGGGTCCTCGACCCGCATCTGCAGGATGTTGCCGTCACCCGTGATGTCGGAGGGCCCGTCGGCGCCCCGCATCCCGGGTCCGTACAGACGCTCGCGGTTCGCGATCTCCCAGGGGTCCCACGAGACCTCTCCGGTGACGAAGTACTCCGCCCCCTCGGGGTTCGCGAGGGGAAGCACGTACACGGCGCGAGAATCCAGGAGCTCGGTCACCTCGGGGTCGTCCCCGTACCGCGTAAGCAGCCACCAGACCAGGTGCAGGGCGACCTCGCCCGCCATGACCTCGGAGTCGTGCTGGTTCCCGTCGAAGTAGGCGGCGGGCTTCTCGTCGGCGGGCCCCGTCCCCCGGTTCGTGATCTCGACCATCCACAGCTCCATCGTACCCGACTGGCTCTCTCCGATCGAATACAGGCGCGAGAGCTCCGGGTGCGCCGAGGTCCACGTCTCGAGGAGCGAAACCGTCTCGGCGTAGGTGTGATAGCGGTAGTCGTAGTCCTGCGCCCCCGCGGGGGCGACGCCCCCCAGGTGCAGGAGCATCGCGAGCCCAATGGCACCCCACACGGCCACCCCCGGTCGATACCTCATGGCTCTCCCCCTCACCAGGCGTGCGGGGTGGGCACCCCGTCGGCCAGGTAGACCACTCCGTCGCGCATCACGAAGCCCACGTCCTTGAGCAACTCCACATCGTCGAGCGGATTCCCGCGCACCGCCACGATGTCGGCGCGCTTGCCCACCTCGATCGTACCGAGGTCGTCGAGCTCCCCGAGCAGGTCGGCCGCATCGCGGGTCGCGGAGAGGAGCGCCCGGGCCGGCGTCATCCCCGCCTCGACCAGAAGCCGGAACTCGTCGGCGTTGGTCCCGTGCGCAAAGACCCCGGCGTCGGTCCCGAAGGCCATCGGCACCCCCGAGGCGATCGCGCGCCGGTGCGACTCCCGCGCGATCGGGGTGATCTCGCGGGCCTTGATCGCCGACCAGGGGGCGAGCGTCCCCTCTTCGGCCGCCTGATAGACATACTCGAAGGCCATCATCGTGGGCACCAGGTAGGTGCCCCGCTCGCGCATCTCGGCCAGGATCTCGTCGTCGAGCTCGGCACCGTGATCGATCGACGCCACCCCGGCGCGCACCGCGTTGCGGATCCCCACGATTCCGTGCGCGTGCGCCATGACCCGCCGGTCGAGCATCTCCGCGATCTCGACCATGGTCTCGAGCTCGGCAGGTGTCGGCTGGGCCGGCCCGATCTCGGTCCCCGCCGAGAGGACCCCCGCGGTGGCGCACGTCTTGATCAGGTCCGCCCCGTACTTGATCTGGTAGCGGACGGCGGCGGCCACCTCGTCGGTCCCGTTGAAGATCCCGTCCTCGACCCCCGTCTCGGGAAAGAGGTCGGGGCGAAAGCCGGTCTGGTCACAGTGCCCCCCGGTGATCCCGAGGCTCTTGCCCGCCGTGAAGATGCGGGGGCCGGGAATCATCCCGGCGTGGATCGCATCCCGCAGGGCGATGTCGGCGAACTCCCCCGCACCGGCGTTGCGCACCGTGGTGAAGCCCGCCAGGAGGGTGGCCCGAGCATTCTTGGCCCCGATCAGCGCCGCGGTCCCGGGAAACTGGCGGAAGCGCGACTCCCCGAAGCCGTCGGCCGGATCCGAGGTGATGTGCGTGTGCATGTCGATCATGCCCGGGAGCACGGTCCACTCCGAGAGGTCGATCTCGCGCGCTCCCGGGGGGATCGTCACCTCCGACCCCACCTCGGCGATCCGACCCTCCTCGATCCGGATCATGACCTCGCCCCGCAGGGTCTCGCCGGTCCCGTCGAAGAGCTGGCCGGCACGGATCACCACCACGTCGTCGGCCCCCGGCGACTGGGCGACGGCCTCGCCGCCCCAAGCGACCAGTAGCGCAACCAGGACGAGCAGCATCGGAATACGCATGGCGGACACTCAGCCCTCCCCGCCCTGCATCTCGGCGGCGACCGACTCCACCTCGCGCATCACCCGGAGCAGGTTGCCCCCCCAGATCTGGCGGATCTCGTCCTCGCTGTACCCGCGCCGCACCAGCTCGAGGGTCACGTTGAAGGTCTCTGAGGAGTCCATCCAGCCCTCGACGCCCCCGCCCCCATCAAAGTCCGACGAGATCCCCACGTGGTCGATCCCGATCAGATTGGCCACGTAATCGACGTGATCGATGAAGTCCTGGAGGTTGGCCGGCGGAAAGCGCTCCTCGAGCTCGGTGAGTCCGGCCTCGTACGCCTCGCGGTCCTCTTCCGAGAGCGCCTCGACGTCGGCGCCCGACTCAATCCCGAAGCGGTCACGCAGTTCCTGGAGCGCCTCGCCTCGCTCGGGCGGCTGCACCTTCACGAAGGCCCCCAGAGCCGTGGGACGGACCACCCCTCCGTTCGCCTGCACCGCCCGCAGCTGTTCGTCATCGAGGTTGCGCGGGTGATCGGCGAGCGCCCGGATCGAGGAGTGCGAGGCGATCACCGGGGCCCGGCTCCGCTCGACCGCCTGCATCATCGTCTCCCGGCCCAGGTGCGAGATGTCGACCATGATCCCCAGGCGGTTCATCTCGTCGATCGCCTCTTCCCCGAGGGGCGAGAGCCCACCCCACTCGGGCCCGTCGTCGCCCAGGTCGGCGCGCTCGACCGCGGCATCGCCGAACTGGTTGTGCCCGTTGTGAGTCACCGAGATGTAGCGCCCCCCCATGTCGAAGATCTCCTCGATCTTCGAAAGGTCGTCGCCGATCGGCCAGAGGTTCTCCTTTCCGATCAGGGCGACCAGCTTCCCCTCGCCGTGGATCCGCTCCACGTCGTCGGCGGTGTAGGCGAACTCGATCTCGTCGGGGTACATCTCGTAGGCCATCCGCCGGACCCCATCATACTTCTGCATGACCCGCTCCCACGCCTGGGCCGTGACCTCGGGCGTCCGCTCGCCCTGCCCGTGGTAGGCGATGAAGAAAGCGGCGTCGAGCCCGCCCTCTCTCATCTTGGGGAGGTCGTTCTGGAACCGCCCCCGCTCTCCGGGATCCACCTCGTCGGTGGCGAAGTTGAAGGGGATGTCGACATGGGTGTCGATCGTGATGATCCGGTCGTGGATCGCACGGGCCTCGGCGATGATGTCGTCCTCGCCGACCGGCGTCGCCTCTTCGGCGCCCGGGACATCGGCATCACATCCTGAAAGAGCCAGAACGGCGGCGCTCAGCAGCACCGGGAATGGCAGAAAGACTCGAACTCGCATCGTACGCCTCGCAGGCTGGGTTGTCGTTGGGATCACTGTCAGGATAGGATCCGGGCTCCCCGAGTGCAAACCCCCCGTGATCGGCGTGGCTCGCCCCGGTTGCGTCCTCCGGTTCCCGTCGGGAGCTTCCTCTGCATGGTCACACTTCTCACCGTCCTCGCCCTGGCTCACCTGGTGGGCCTGATCACCGCCGGCGCCGCCCTGCTCACCCCGCAGCGCAGCGCCGAGGGCTCCGTGGCGTGGATCCTCTCGCTGATCACCCTTCCCTGGATCGCCGTTCCCGCCTACTGGCTCTTCGGGCGCCCCCGCTTCCGCGGCTACCGCACCGCCCGGCAGCCCGGCGCCTCTCCTCTCAGGGAGGCCGTACGGGACCTCGGCACCCATGTCGAACCCTATCGCGCCCGCCTCCCCGAGGAGCGCGGGGGGGTCCAGGCGGTCGAGCGGCTCGTCCAGATGCCCTTCCTGCGGGGAAACTCGGCGGAGCTGCTGATCGACGGCGAGGAGACCTTCCGCAGCCTCTTCGAGGGGATCGACCGTGCCGAACGCTACCTTCTGGTGCAGTTCTACATCATTCGCGACGACCGGATGGGGCGGGAGCTCAAGCGGCGGCTGATCGCGCGCGCCCGGGACGGGGTGCGGGTCCACCTCCTGTACGACAAGATCGGAAGCTTCGGGCTGCCCAGCCGCTACGGTGACGAGCTGAGAGAGGCCGGCGTCGAGGTCCGCGCCTTCCGCTCGAACCGGCGTACCGCCACTCCCCTGCAGATCAATTTCCGGAATCACCGGAAGGTCACGGTGGTCGACGGGCGCGAGGGCTGGGTGGGAGGGCTGAACGTGGGGGACGAGTACCTCGAGGGGGACGCCGGGCTCGGGCACTGGAGAGACACCCACCTCTACCTGCAGGGACCGGCGGTCCTGGGGCTCCAGCTCTCCTTTCTCGAGGACTGGTACTGGATGACCGACGAGGTGCTCGACCTGGAGTGGGAGCCCGTTGCGGGATCCGGAGATCTCCCGGCGCTGATCCTGCCCTCGGGCCCGGCCGACGAGCTCGAGACCGCGAGTCTGCTCATGCAGCACGCGATCCACAGCGCCGTGAAGCGGGTCTGGATCTCGAGCCCCTACTTCGTTCCCGACGAGGGGGTGATGGCGGCGCTGGAGCTGGCGGTCCTGCGAGGGGTCGACGTGCGCATCCTGGTCCCGCGCCGGGCCGATGTCCTCCTGGTCCACCTGGCTAAGTTCGCCTTCCTCGAGAGGCTCCTGCGGGCGGGGGTCCAGGTCTTCGCGTACCGACCCGGGGTCCTCCACTCGAAGACCCTCCTGCTCGACTCCGAGATCGCCACGGTCGGCACCGTCAACCTCGACAACCGGTCCCTGCGGCTCAATTTCGAGATCACCGCGCTCGTCGTCGGCCGGGAGTTCGCCGACCAGCTCCACCGGAGCTTCGAAGAGGACTTTCGGCGCTCACGTCCCTTCACCCTCGAGCAGATCGAGGCGAACCCCCTCTGGTTCCGGGTCGCCTCGCACGCCGCCCACCTCCTCTCTCCGCTCCTGTGAGCGGTGCGTCTCAGCTGCGGAAATTCCCGAAGGTGAGCTCCACCCCGAAGTCCTGCCCCTTCAGGAATGCGATGACCTCCTGCAGGGTGTCCCGATCCGGGCTCGTCACCCGGAGCTCGTCTCCCTGGATCTGAATCTGGCACTTCTTCAGCTTCAGGTCCTTCACCTGCTTGACGATCTGCTTGGCGGTCTCCTGCTCGATTCCCTGTTTCAGGGCCACACTCTGCCGCGCCTTCCCCAGACTTCCGTGCTCGATCTCGCCGGGATCCAGGTTCTTGAGCGGCACCCCTCGCCGCGCACACTTGGCGACGAGGATCTCGTAGAGCGCCTTGAGGCGGTACTCGTCTTCAGCTTCGAGTTCGATCACGCCCGGCTCGCGCTTGAACTCGATGGTCGCGTGAACCCCCTTGAAGTCGTATCGGGTGGCGACCTCCTTGTGGGCCTGGTTGACCGCGTTGTCGACCTCCTGCAGGTCGACGCCCGTGGAAATGTCGAAGGAGCTGTTTTTCGCCATGTGGCCGTCTCGGATCGGAGGGTGAAGGAGTCCCGGTCGGCGGAATCTACGGATGGGGGGACGATCGGTCCACCGGGGTCCATCCCCGGAGGCGATTTGCATTCGTGACCACCGTCACCGAGCTCAGCGCCATGGCGGCTCCCGCGATCATCGGCGAGAGGAGGATCCCCGCGACCGGGTAGAGGACCCCGGCGGCCACCGGGATCGCCGCCGTGTTGTAGACGAAGGCACCGAAGAGATTCTGCTTCATGTTGCGGACCGCGGCGCGGGAGAGGTCGATCGCGTCGGCCACCGCGTGCAGCGACTCCCCCATCAGGGTGACGTCACCCGTCTCCATCGCGACGTCGGCGCCGGAGCCCAGCGCCATGCCCACATCGGCCCTCGCCAGCGCCGGCGCGTCGTTGACCCCATCCCCAACCATGGCCACGATCTCGCCCCGGCCCTGGAGCTCGGCGACGACCTCGCCCTTCCCCTCGGGGAGCACACCGGCCCGCACGTCCTCGATGCCGACGCGGGCGGCGACGGCCCGGGCGGTCCTCTCGTTGTCGCCGGTGAGGAGGACGACCCGGAGTCCCATCGACCGCAGGCGTCGAATCGCCCGGGCGGAATCCTCCTTCTCGGTGTCGGCCCACGCCAGGAGTCCCGCGGCCCGACCGTCGACCGCAATCAGCGCGGGCGTGTGCCCCTGGTCCGCCAGCTCCTCGAGGCGAGCCTCGAGTGCGGTGGGGTCGACCCCCTCCTCGGTCAGGAAGGCCGGCGTCCCCACGAGGATCTCCCGACCCTCGACCCGGGCACGCACCCCGCGACCGGTCACCCCCTCGAAGGATTCGGCCGAGGCCGGCTCGACCCCTTCGCTGCGGGCGTGCTCGACGACCGCCCGTCCCAAGGGGTGTTCGGAGCCGACCTCGGCCGATGCGACCCACCGGAGCAGCTCGCGCTCGGCTCCCGACTCCGCGGCCTCGAAGTGGGTGACCCGGGGCTGGCCTCGGGTGATCGTGCCCGTCTTGTCGAGCACCACGGTCGTGAGCTGTCGGGACTTCTGGATTGCCTCGCCATTGCGGATCAGGATCCCCGACTCCGCCGCCTTGCCGACCGCGATCATCACCGAGATGGGCGTCGCCAGGCCCAGCGCGCAGGGGCATGCGATCACCAGGACCGCCACGGCGACCACGATCGCGTAGTTCAGCGAGGGATCGGGACCCACGGTGAGCCATGTCAGGAAGGTGACGATCGCGATCAGGATCACGATGGGAACGAAGATCCCCGACACCCGATCGACCAGGCGCTGGATTGGAGGCTTCGAGCCCTGCGCCTGGCGCACCAGCTCCACGATGCGCGAGAGGGCGGTGTCCGCCCCGACCCGCGTGGCCCGCATCCGGAAGCTTCCGGCTCGGTTGAGCGTGCCCCCGGTCACGGCGTCTCCCGGACCCTTCTCGACCGGGATCGACTCGCCGGTCAGCATCGACTCGTCGATCGTGCTCATCCCCTCGTGGATCTCTCCGTCGACGGGGAGCCGTTCGCCGGGCCGCACGACGAGTTCGTCGCCGACGGCCACCTCGGCCGCGGGGAGCTCGACCTCTTCGCCGTCGCGCAGAACCCTGGCGACCGGGGGACGCATGTCCAGGAGCGCCCGGAGCGATCGGGTGGTCGCGCCCCGCGCCCTCGCCTCGAGCGCCTGCCCGAGCACGACCAGCGTGATGATCACCGCCGCCGCCTCGAAGAACGGATGCGCCGTGCCCTCGGGGAAGAGCTGCGGGAGCGCCACCGCCATCACCGAATAGAGGAAGGCGGCCCCGGTCCCGAGCGCGACCAGGGAGTCCATGTTGGGCCGTCGCTTCAGGAGCGCCGGGATTCCGCGGGTGAAGAACCGCCCACCCACCCAGGTCATGATCGGGATCGTCAGAACCCCGCTGAGCGCCCAGAGCGCCCGGAGGGTGCCCCCGTCCACATCGTGCAGCCCCGGCACCCACTCGTGGTGCCCCAGGATCAGGATGGGGATCGAGAGGGCGGCGCCGACCCAGAACCTCCGGAAGAGCGCCCGGGACTCCTCCTCACGCTCCCTGGCCCGCCGAAGCTCGCGGGAGTCCTGCGCCTCGGGCTCATCGTCCCCATCGGGCACGGTGAGCTCGTATCCGGCACTGCGGACGGCCTCGGCGAGTCGGGCCGGCTCGGTCCGGCCGGGGGCCCACCGGACGCGCGCCTCCTCGGAGGGCAGCGAGACGGACACCTCTTCGACGCCGTCGACCCCGCGGAGCGCCCGCTCCACGTGGGCCGAGCAGGCGGCGCAGGTCATCCCATCGACGGGAAAGGTGGCTTCGGAAGTCGCGGTGTCGGTGGCGCTCATGGATCCTCCCGGAAATCAGGGCGAGCCTCGACGGTCACACCGACCGGCAGGCACCCCAACATATACCCCCCCACCCTATGCATTCAAGGCCGGGAGAATCAGGCGTCCGGGTCCCGTTCCTGCTCGCGGTCCGTGCTGACCAGTGCCTCGAACCCGGCATCGCGCGGCTCCTGCGCGGCCGCCTCGGCGGCCTGACGGGACTCGAAGCCCCCCATCCGAACCCGAAACAGCTCGCTTCCCGCCACCTGGACCACGCGGACCCGGAGTCCCGCCTCGTCGGCCCTGCGCGCCAGGTCGACCGCCCGCTCCCGGGTCGAGAAGGCCCCCAGCTGCACGGTGTAGCTGCCCGTGAGTTCGTCGAGTTCCTCCTCGTCCTCGACCACCGGATCGGCCGGGATCTCGGGAGGGGGCTCGCGGACGGTATCGGGGACGGGAACAGTGTCGACCGGGATCTCGGGGGGAGTCTCGTGGACCGTGTCGGGCGCGGCGACGGTGTCGTCGCGGATCACGGTCGGGGGCGCCAGGACGGGCGGGGGGTCGTCCTCAAGTCGCACCAGTCGATCCCTGGCCTCGACCCGATGTTCGCTCGTCGGGTAGTCGCGCACCAGGATCTCCAGGTACCGGGCCGCCTCGGCGGGCTCGCCCCGCGCCTCGGACCCCTGGGCCAGCCTCAGAAGGGCTCCATCCGAGAAGGGACCGCCCGGAAACTCGATGACGAGCCGCCGGTAGTCCAGCTCCGCGAGCTGGGGGTCCGGGGTCAGCCGTGCCCGCAGCCAGAGGGCCTCCTGGCGGGTTCTCCGGTCCGCCCGCTCCCCCACCTCCTCCCACCACCGCTCCAGCAGATCGCGGGCCTCGGGGAACCGGGCGTCATCGACCGCTCCGCGGACCTCGGCGAGCTCCGCGGCCTGGGCCTCGACCCGCTCCACCCCTCCCCACAGGACCGCCAGCGCCAACAGCACGCAGCCCACCCCACGCATCCCGCCACCCTGTCTCATGCCGCCTCTCTTCTCACGCTCTGTTCAAGGAGCCAACTTTCCACCAGATGCTGATCGCTCGCGCCCCCCGCCTTCAGGAGACGATCCACCCGCAGGAGCCCGAGCAGCGCGGCCTCGACCTCGTCGGCGCTCCATCGTCGAGCCTGTGATGCGAAGCGCCGGGCCAGCCAGCGCTGCCGCGGAGGAAGCGCCTCTTCGAGCGCCCGAGGCCCTCCGGTGACCGCCACCCCCAGCCGAAGAAGGTGCGTGCCGAGCCCGATCACGAGCCCGACCCCGGACTCCCCGTGGTCGAGGAGGACCGGGAGCCCCTCGAGCGCCTCCTCGATCCGCCGTTCGCCCACCGCGTCGAACCACTCCCATCGATCCTGGCGAGGAATGTGGATCCCCGCCGCCTCGACCTCGGCACGGGTGATCCGCGTCCCCTCGTCCACCATGTTCGAGAGCTTCTCGAGCTCCCTCGACAGGAAGGCGAGATCGGACCCGATCGCCTGCGCCAGCGCCCGGGCGGCATCCTCCTCGATCTCGAGGCCGTGAACGTCGCCGACCCGGTCCATGATCCAGGCCGGAAGGTCGTTGGCGCCGATCGGGGCGAACTCCATCGATCGCGCGCCGGCCGCCAGGTCCCGGTAGAATCGCGCCTTGGAGCCCGAGGGAGGGCTGCAGCTCAGGATCAGCGCGAGCCCCGGCGGGGGCGCCTCGAGCACCCCGAGGATCAGGTCCCGCAGGCGGGGGGACCCCGAGAGGGCCTCGGTCTCGCGCAGGTGAACCACGCGCCACTCGGCCATCATGGGCGGAGTGCCGAGGATCGAGGCCAGCGCCTCGGCATCGAGGTCGCCGCCCCGGAGCCGATCGAAGTTGAAGTCCCGCGTCGCGGGGTCCAGGTGGGCCTCGACGAGCGCGTCGGCGGCCTCCTGCTTCCGGTACTCGTCCTCTCCGAAAAGATAGAAGACCCCCCCGGGCTCGGTACCCAGGGAGGCCGTCATCGCTGTCGGAATCATTCTCGCCTCATGAGGACGTCGCGTTCAATGAAGTCCGGTCCGGATCAGGGTCCCGTCGCGATACCGATGATAGAGGTTCGAATGCTCGTAGAGAAGGGTATTCGACTCGCTCCAGAGATTCGAATGATTCAGGAAGGCGGGACTCCGCTCGGGGCTCTGCTGAACCGGCTGCGGCTCGAGGATTGTCCGGACCTGAGGAGCCGACGCCGAGATGCCGGGCAGATCGACGGTCGGGGCCGTGGTGATCGTCGAGATCGGACCCCACGCGCCGACTCCGGCGAGGATGGCGGCGGCCGCCAGCGCCACCGCGATCAGGGGCGAAGAACCATCGCGCCGGCGGGTGTGGGCGACCAGATCGGCGTGGTAGATGTGGTGACGGAGACGATCCTCGAAGTCCTCTCGGATCGGAGGACCCGAAAAGGATCGCGCCAACTCGACGCCGCGCTCGACGACCTCGTGGTAGCGACGACAGGCGGGGCACGAGTCGAGGTGGGCCTCGAAGGAGTCCGGCTCCGTGTCCGCCTCATCGATGTCGCGGAACTCGGAGTATCGCTCCAGAAATTCTTGGCAGTTCATGATGGGTTCTTCCTTCGGCATGGGAGCGAAGCTGATCGGTCCTCTCACCACGGCGGTGACGCGCTCCACTCGTGTGATACAGGCCATTCCCGGAGGGGTTCCCACCAATGAATTCCCCCCGCCGGAGAGAACTCCGACGGGGGGCTCATGCCGGGTGCGCCCGACTGTGGGGGGGACGGGCGACCCGGACCGCTCTACCTGTCCACGCCGAGGTCAGTCGACCATCGGTGCGATGATTCGTGCGAAGTTGTTCCTCGCACGATTGAGGCGGCTCTTGACGGTTCCGAGGTTCGTGTCGGTGATCTCGGCGATCTCCTCGTAGGTCCGTCCTTCGAGCTCCCTGAGCACGAAAACGATTCTGTGGTGCTCGGGAAGCTGCTGAACCGCCTCGTCCACCTTCTCCTTCAGGTGGCGCTTCCGGAAGAGGTCGTCGGGCTTGTAGGCCTCGTCCTCCCACTCCAGCGGGCGATGATCGGCATCCCAGTTCTTCTTGATCGCCTGAAAGAGCACCAGGGGGTTTCTGGAGCGATTCCTCAGCTCGTTCTTGGCGAGGTTTCCGGCGATCGTGTAGATCCAGGTCGAGAACTTCTTCGACTGGTCGAAGCGGTGAAGGTGTCGGTACACCCGGACGAAGGTCTCCTGGACCAGATCCTGAGCCCGTTCCCGATCGCCCACCGTGCGGTAGACGAAGTTCAGGAGTCGGGAGTCGTAGCGTCGGACGAGCTCACCAAAGGCCCGCTCCTCGCCGTCCAGGAACTTCTGCACCACCTCGCTGTCGCCCAGGGAAGCCAGCTCCTTCCGGGTGTCTCCGGCGGGAATGACTCCAAACGCGTCGTGGGTCTTCTTCTCAGCAAACATGGTTCACCACCTCATGGTTCCGAAGGCGTCGCCCTTCGCGGTGCGGAGACCCGCATTGGATCTCTGCCCAGTGTAAGTTGCAGGAAGCATACCACCCCGCGAAGGCCTGCGCCACAAGGACTTCACTGCCGATCCGGCAGCATGTGTCCCCTCGGGGTGACACCCGATGTGTCCACTGAGGGGACACCCCCCTCACCCGGGCAGGAAGGCGTGCGCGTACAGGATCGCCGCAACGCTCTTCCCATCGACGATCCGGCCGGTCCGGACCCCCTCGAGCACCTGACTGAACGCCATGGGCACCACCTCGAGGTACTCGTCGGCATCGTGATCGGTCGCGCCCTCCTCGAGCTCCCACGCCGCGTACAGGTGGATCACCTCGTCGGTGAAGCCCGGCGTCGTGTAAATTCTACTCAGGAATTGTAACCGGCCGGCCCGGTACCCCGTCTCCTCCTCGAGCTCCCGATGCGCGCAGGCCTCCCACCCGTCGTCGGCATCGTCGATGATCCCGGCGGGAACCTCGTAGATGGTGCCTCCGGCGGCGTATCGGTACTGGTGGATCAGGAGGACCCGGGGGTCCGGATCGGTGGGCGGGTCCAGAAAGGGCAGGACGGCGGCGGCCCCCCGGTGGCGAATGAATTCGAGTTCGCCCTCCTGTCCGTCGGGAAAGCGCACCCGATCCAGGCTGAGGCGGACGATCCGCCCCTCGTGGATCGGGGTCCGCTCGATCAGCCCGGGCTCGTCGTCGCTCACTCGACCACCTCGACCGGCCCCAGTCCCAGCGCTTCGAGCCCCGGGGTCACGGCCTCGGCATCGGTGCACAGGACGATGGGGGCGCGCGCGGGATCCAGGTGGCGCCGGACCGCCGCGGCCGCGTCGTCGCGGGTGATGCCGCGAACCCGCTCCCGGTAGCGGCTGTGTTCGTCGGACGGGAGTCCGTAGATCAGCAGCTCGGCGGTGCGGGCCGCGAGCTGGGCGCCCGTCTCCATCCGGAGCGGGAATACCCCCGCCAGGTAATCGCGCGCCCGGGCGGTCTCGGCTTCGGTCGGGCCCTCGACGACGAAGCGCTCGAGCTCGACCATCGCGGCCTCGACGGCCGCCGCCGTCACCTCGGTCTGTACGGCGGTCGACACCGTGAAGATCCCCCCGGGCCGACGACTCACGAAGCGGGAGTGCACCCCGTAGGTGAAGCCGAGCTCTTCGCGGAGCCGGAGGTTGAGCCGGCTCGTGAACGCGCCTCCGAGCACCGAATTCGCCACGACCAGGGCCAGGTGGTCGTCGTGCGCCCGCGGGGGCGCCGGGTAGAGGACGCGGAGTTCGGTCTGAACCGCCCCCGGACGGTGGGCCACCACGATGGGCCGGGGGGCGGGCGGCGAGACCGGGGGCAGCTCGGGCGCGGCGGGCGCGGTGCCCTCCCAGCCCTCGAACTCCCGGGAGACGGCCGCGGCGGCATCGTCGGGATCCAGATCTCCGACCAGGACCAGGCCGGCGCTCCCCGGCCGGTACCGGGCCTCGACCCATCCCCGGGCGGTCTCGGCACTCAGCGTCGGGATCGAATCCAGCAGGCCCCCGAGCGGACGGGCGTAGGGATGATCCTCGGAGAAGAGGACCCGGTCGGCCGCGTCGTCGGCCCGATCCCCCGGATCACTCGCGCGCTGGGCGATGGCCGCCTCGCGCTGGCGGCGGACCCGGGCGACCTCGTCGTCGGGGAAGGCCGGCTCCCGGATCACCTCGGAGAGCACCGAGAGGGTGTCGGGAAGCCGCTCCGCGGTGCAGGTGAAGACCACCGTCGTGGCGTCCCACCCGGCCGAAACCCGCAGGTTGGTCCCGAGCTGCTCGAGCGCCTCGGACAGGTCGGCCCCACTACGTCGCTCCGTCCCCCCGAGCAGGCAGTCGCCGGTGAACACGGCGAGTCCCGCGCGGTCGCGGGGCACCCCGGTCTCGCCGGCGCTCAGCACCATGCAGCCGCTCACCAGCGGTACGCTGCCCTTGCGCAGGATCCGGACCTCGAGACCCGAATCCAGGCGGGATTCGTCGGGGACCGGAAGCTCGAAAGGCTGCAGGGGCGCCGGAGTGGGGGGGATGGAGCGATCGACGGCGGAGCTCATTGGTCCTCCTCGGGGAGATAGGTCAGGATGGCCCGGTTGTCGGCTCCCAGGTGCGACTCGGCGAAGGCCCGCACCCGTTCGGGGGTCACGGCCCGGAGTCGATCCACCTCGCTGTTCAGCCGCTCGGCGTCGCCGAAGTAGAGCTGGTGCATCGAGAGCAGGTCGGCCCGGGAGCCCAGCCGCTCCACCTGGCGTAGGAGCTGGGTCTCGGCAAGGGCCACGGCGCGCTCCAGCTCGGCCTCGGTCACCTCGGAGAGCGCCTCGAGCTCGCGGACCAGGGCACTTTCGAGCTCCTCGGGGTCCGCCCCGCGGTACCCGGTGATCCACGAGAGCATGAAGGTCCGGCCATGCAGGAGGGGGAAGGCGAAGGAGACGACGTCGCGCGCGATGCCCTCTTCGCGGACCAGCCTCCGGTACAGGCGCGAGGCCCGGCCGTCGGCCAGGATCGAGGTCGCCAGATCCGCGGTGTAGAATTCGGGATCGGTGAAGGGCGGGACCCTCGCCCCGAGATAGACCCGGGGGAGAGGGACGTCGGCGTGCACCCGGGACCGCACCGTCTCTCCGATCACCGCCCCGGGGTCCTCGATCCCGGGCACCGGGGGGACCGGGTCCCCGCCGGGCAGCCCACCGAACCAGCGCTCGACGAGTTCGACCGCCCGCTTCGGATCCACATCACCCGCCAGGGTCAGGACCGCGTTGTTCGGACGATAGTAGGTCCGGAAGAATTCCTGCACGTCGGTCAGGGTGGCCGCCTCGATGTCCTCCATCGACCCGATCACCGTGTGGTGGTAGGGATGCTCGGGGGGGAAGACCATGGCCTGCATGCGCTCGTCCCAGTCCCCGTAGGGCTGGTTGTCGTAGCGCTGGCGCCGCTCGTTCATGACCACGTCCCGCTGGTTGTCCAGCTTCTCCTGGTCGATCGCATCGATCAGAAAGCCCATCCGGTCGGACTCCAGCCAGAGCGCGAGCTCCAGGTGGTGGGCGGGGAGGGTCTCGAAGTAGTTGGTCCGGTCGAACCAGGTGGTCGCGTTCACCGAACCCCCGGCACGCTCCACCCGTTCGAAGTGCTCGTTCTTGGGGATGTGGGCCGAGCCCTGGAACATCATGTGCTCGAAGAGGTGCGCGAAGCCGGTCCGGCCCGCGCGCTCGTGCTTCGAGCCGACCCCGTACCAGAGATTGACGGCGACGACGGGGACCGATCGGTCCGGGGCGACCACCAGCGTCAACCCGTTCGGAAGGACGACCTGCTCGGTTGAAATAGACAGCACGCGGAAGATCCCTGGGTGTGAGAGGAGGAGGGGGAGACGACCCCTCGACCCCGCCGTAGTTCCTCGGGCCGCCCTCTACGGGCGCTCCATCACCCGCTCCCTGAGCGACGAGGGGGCGAGCGACTCGCGCAGGAAGATGCGGGCGGCCTCGGATCCCGCCTCGATTCGCTCCTCGACCTCGAGGACGAGCCGGGCGTCGACCCCCTCGGCGCGCAGTCGGCCGCGCTCGAGCATCTCCAGGGCCCGGTCCTCGCGTCCGGTCGCGGCATGAGAGAGCGCGGCCAGGAGCTGGGCATCCAGATCATCGGGGCGCAGCCGGGCCCCTTCGTCCAGCGGAGGCACCGCGTCCTCGAGATCGTCGGTCTCGATCCGGGCCAGCCCCAGCAGGACCAGGCTCCATCCGTCCTCGGGCTCCAGCTCGACCGCGCGACCGAAGGCGGCGGCCGCCTCCTCCATCCGCTCGAGGAGCACGAAGGCGACCCCCCTCTCGGTCTCGACGACCGAGTCCTCGGGGGTCAGGAGGGCGGCGGCATCGAGCTCCGCGAGCCCCTCTTCGAGCATCCCCTCGCGGCACAGGTAGGCGCCGTACATCCAGCGGGCCTGCGCGAAGTCGGGACCGAGCAGCGCGGCGGTGCGCAGGGCGGCCTCGGCCGCCGGGTCGTCGAAGGCCGCCAGGGCGTTTCCGGCGGTGGCCAGGAGCACCGGGTCGGCCGGCTCCTGGTCCAGGCTCCGCCGGAAACGTTCGTACGCCACCCCATCCATCCCCAGCTCCCGCTCCGCCATCCCGAGCCAGCAGAGGATGTAGGGGTCGTCGGGGTGCACCTCGAGGGCGCCCCGAAGGGTCTCGGCGACCTCTTCCCACTCCTCCTGCTCGGCGATTCCGAGCGCACGCTCGAGGAGCTCGGCGACCTCGGGAGACGGGGCCGTAAGCCCCCGGGTGGCGTCGGCATCGATCGGCTCTTCGCTCATGCGTACTCTCTTGATTCTGGAGTTCTGGAACTGAATGCGCCCACGACCGGCACGAGCCGACTCAGGCGCCGAACTTCTTGAGACGCCCGGCGTGGGCCAGGGCGAGACTCATGATGTGGCGGCCCTCGATCGTCCCCAGGTCTCCGGTCCGACAGGCCCCTTCGCCGAACGCCTCTGCGGTCGGACGGGCCCAGCGCGAATGGATCAGGAGCGGCACGGCATGCCAGCTGTGAATCCCCATCGTGGCCGGGGTCGAGTGATCGCCGGTGACGACGAGGACATCGGGCTCCAGATCGCGGAGTCGGGGAATCCACGCGTCGGCCGCTTCCAGCGCCTCGACCTTCCCCGCGAAGTCCCCATCCTCTCCCCGCGCGTCGGGAGCCTTGTAGTGCAGGAAGTGGAAGTCGTACTCGCTGAAGTGGCGCTCGACCAGGCCGACCGCCTCCTCGTCGGTCGACGGGGTGCCGGTGACCTCCATTCCCACCAGCCGTGCGACCCCGCGGTACATCGGGTACCGGGCGTGAACCGCGCCCCGAAGCCCGAACCGGTCCTCGAAGGAGGGGAATCCCTCGTAGCGGGCGAACCCTCGGGCCAGGAGACCGTTCATGACCGGCTCGTCCTTCAGGATCTTTCGCGCCTCGTCCAGGAAGTCCCTCAGGACCCGCACCGTGTTCTCGGAGGCCGGATCGGGATCGGGCCGGAAGGCCCGGGGCGTCAGCGGCGGCACCCCCACCTCCTGCGGGTCGGTGTCGCGAAGCTTCTCGCCCAGCCGCCCCCCACGGAAGATCAGGACGACCCGGTGCTCCTTCTCGTGCTCGAGGAAGAATTCGATGCGCTCGTTCTTCAGCCGCACGCCCTCGCGAAGCCGCCGAACCACCTGGAGCGCTTCCTCGTCGGAGGGTCGTCCGGCTCTGCGATCGACGACCCGGCCCTCGGCATCGATCGTCGCGAGGTTGAGCCGGAGCGCCAGGTCCCCGGCGCGCAGCTCGAAGCCGACCCCCAGCGCACTCAGGGCACCCCGCCCCACCTGGTGGACCAGCGGATCGTAGCCGAACAGCGACAGGTGACCCGGCCCGCTTCCGGGGGTGACCCCGGGCGCCACCGGGTGATGCATCCCCAGCGAGGACCCCGCGGCCAGCCGATCCAGATTCGGAGTCCGTGCCGCCTCGAGCTCGGTCTGACCGTGGTCGCTCCCGGGGAGTCCACCGACCCCGTCGAGCACGAGGAGGAGGATGCGGCCGCCTGCATCGCGTTGGACGAGGGAGTCGGGAAAGGTCGGCAGTGTCATCGGCGCCATGGGCTGGGGGTTCGCTGGGACCGCAATATATCCCGGAGAGGGGTCCGGGGTGAACCTTGCTGGAGGGAGCGAACACCCCTACCATCGCCCGGGTCCACCCTTCAACGCCGAGGCACCATGACATCGCCCCTCCCCCGCCCCTTCCTTCCCTTCGAGATGGAGCGCTGGCAGTCGACGTGGGAGCACCGCGTCGAAATCAACCTCTCCGAGAGCGGCGTCCACCCCCTCTCGACCCGGGAGTTGCTCGAGATCGGGAGGTCCACCGCCGGCGACGAGGTCGAGGCCCTCTCCCGGTCGCTCCTCGACCTTCGCCACGAATACGGGCAGTCCAACGGCTCCGACCGGCTGCGCGCCAGGATCGCCGCCCTCTATCCGGGCGCGGACCCGGCGGGGGTCGTCGTGACCCAGGGGGGCGCCGAAGCGAACCTCGTCAGCCTCTGGCGGCTGCTGGAGCAGGCCGGGGACTGGGCCGCCCTCCTTCCGACCTACATGCAGGTCCCCGGCCTGGTCCGGAACCTGGGCGGCACCCTCCACCCGGTCCGCCTTCGCGAGAGCGCCGGCTGGCAGCCCGATCCCGACGAGGTCGAGGCGACCTTCCGGGCCGGCGCCCGGGTCCTCCTGGTCACCAACCCGAACAACCCGACCGGAGCCGTGATCGAGGCCGAGCGGATGGAGGCGATCGTGGCCTCGGCGGCGCGGCACGGCAGCTGGATCGTCGCCGACGAGGTCTACTCGGGCGCCGAGCTCGACGGGGACCCGACCCCCACGGTCTTCGGGCAGTACCCGCGGGTGATCTGCACGCACTCGCTCTCGAAGGCCTACGGGCTCCCGGGCCTCCGGCTCGGGTGGGCGATCTCGAGTCCGGAGATGGCGGCCGACCTCTGGGCGCGGACCGACTACACCTCGATCGCCCCCGCCACCCTCTCCGACGCCCTGGCGACCCTCGCCCTGGAGCCCTCGATCCGCTCAGGGGTCCTGAAGCGGACGCGATCGATCCTGAACGCCAACCGCGCCCTCTTCGGGGAGTGGGTCGACTCTCTCGAGGGACGCGCCCGCTTCCACCCCCCCGAGGCCGGCGCCATCGCGCTCGTCAACTACCGGGCGCAGGTCCCCAGCATGGAGATCGCGGAGCGCCTCCGGGCCGACTTCGGCGTCCTGGTCGTCGCTGGGTCTCACTTCGGACTCGAGGGCACACTCCGGCTCGGGTTCGGTAATCCCGCCGAGGAGCTGCAGGAAGGCCTGGACCGCATCGGAACCCTTCTGCGCTCCTACGATTCGGGCACCTCGACCCCCCCGCACGGAGCTCCCTCATGACCCCCCAGACCCCCCCCGACCCCGAGACCGCGCTCGACTCCATCCAGGAGGTCCTCGAAGCCGCAGTCGACAGCGACGACACCGCACGCGACCTCTCGGCCCAGGCGTCCGAGGGGCTGAGAGGGCTGCTGGAGGGGCTGGGGGGGGGGGAGATCGCAGGGCTGCTCCACGAGTTCCTGACCTTCGAGATCTTCACCCTCGGAGAGACGCCGGTCACCCCCATGCTGATCGCCCTGGTCGGCTTCATGGTGATCCTGACCTGGTGGATCTCGGGCGTCCTGCAGCGGTGGGTCGAGCGGGTCTTCAAGTCGCGGGGCGTGACGGACATGGGGACCACCGCGGTCGTCAAGCGGCTCCTGCACTACGCGATCATGGCGGTCGGGCTCGGGATCGCACTCGACACTCTGGGGGTCAGCCTGGGCGCGCTCTTCGCGGCCGGAGCGATCTTCGCGGTGGGGATCGGGTTCGCGATGCAGAACATCGCGCAGAACTTCGTCTCGGGGCTCATCCTCCTGGTCGAGCGCGCAATCAAGCCGGGCGACGTGGTCGAGGTCGAGGGACGGGTCGTCCGGATTCTGAAGATGGGCATCCGGACCACCATCGCCCGAACTCGGGATGACGAGGAGATCATCATCCCCAACGCCTCGCTGGTGCAGTCGGCCGTCAAGAACTTCACCCTCGACGATCCCCTCTACCGGGTCCGCGTCGACGTGGGAGTGGCCTACGAATCCGACATGCGGGCGGTGCGCAAGGCCCTCATCGACGCCACCGAGGGGCTGGACTGGCGGGTCACGGACCGGGCCCCGGTGATCATCCTGAGCGACTTCGGGGCCTCGTCGGTCGACTGGCAGGTCTCGCTTTGGACCAACAACGCGTGGATCTCGCCCCGACAGGCCTCGGAGCTCCGCGAGGCGGTCTGGTGGGCGCTCAAGGAGAACGACATCACCATCGCCTTCCCGCAGCTCGACGTTCACTTCGACCCTCCGGTGCAGGAGGGATTCTCGCACCTCAAGGCGGCCGGCTGAGATGTCCCTCTCCGATCCCCTCACCGACGCGGAGCTGCTCATCCGCTCCCGACACCCCTTCCTCCTGATCGAGGGAGAGGACCGGAGTCGGTCCCGCGACCTCCTTCGCCTTCTGGCCGACCGGATGGAGCTGCCCCTCTTCCGATGGTCCCGGGCACGGGGCCTCGTCCGGATCGACCGCGACGGCTCGATCTACGAGACCCGCGAGCTGGAGAAGGCGCTGCGCCACATCGCGGCAACGGAACAGCCGGCCCTCTACCTCCTGGACGGGCTCGAGTCCGTGCTCCCGGGGAGTGCCCTCGTCCAGTCCAAGTTCACCGAGGCCCTGGACCGCATGGAGGCCCTTCGGGGCGCGCTCATCCACGCCGGCCCGAGCCCGGAGCTTCCCGCTTCGCTGCGCTCCCGGGCCACGACCCTTCGGCTCCCGGGCCCCTCCCGCGAGGAGCTGCGCGACCTGATCGCCCATATCTACCGCGACCTCTCGAAGCGCAAGCACGTCGAGATCTCGCTCTCGCGGGCCGAGATGGATCAGCTGGTGAACCAGCTGCTCGGGTTGACCATGATGGAGTCCGAGAAGATCCTCACCCGGGCAATCCTCGAAGACGGCGCCCTCTCGGCCGGGGATCTCGACGGGATCGCGGCCGCGAAGCGCCGGATCGTCGAACGCGACGGTCTCCTCGAATACTATCCCGTCGAAGAGAGCTTCGCGCAGATCGCGGACCTCGAGAACCTGCGGGACTGGCTACGACGGCGGACCGCCCTGGTCCGGGACCCCGAGGGGGCCCGGGAGTTCGGGCTCACCTTTCCGAAGGGGATCCTTCTGGCCGGGGTGCCGGGCTGCGGCAAGAGCCTCTCCGCCCGAGCGATCGCCACCGAGTGGAGGCTCCCCCTCCTGAAGCTGGACCCCTCGGCGCTCTACAACCGGTACGTGGGAGAGACCGAATCCAACTTCCGCCGGGCCATGGAGCTCGCGGAGCGGATGGCGCCGGTCGTCCTCTGGATCGACGAGCTCGAGAAGGCGTTCGCGTCGGGAGAAAGCGAGGACGGCGGCGTGTCGCGCCGGGTGCTGGGCACCTTCCTGAACTGGATGCAGGAGCGGACCGCCGACGTCTTCGTGCTCGCCACCGCGAACGACGTGGACCGCCTCCCGGCCGAGCTGATGCGCAAGGGGCGCTTCGACGAGCTCTTCTTCGTGGATCTTCCCGACCCGAAGAGCCGCGAGGAGATCCTGCGGATCCATCTGCGCCGGCGCAACCAGGACCCGTCCGGGGTCGATACCGCGCTGATCGCCGAGAAGTCCAAGGGGTTTTCGGGTGCGGAGCTGGAGCAGGTCGTGGTCTCGGCGCTCTACGCCGCCTTCGCCGACGGAGAGGCGGTCGACACGCGGCTGCTCATGCGCGAGGTCGGGGCCACGCGCCCCTTGAGCGTGACGGCCAGTGAGCGGATCGAGCGACTGCGCGCCTGGGCGCGAGAGCGGACGGTCTCGGCCAACTGAGCTTCACTCCTCGAGGAGGACCTCCTGGGGGATCATCCCGGAGGCGAGCCCTTGATCCCTGTCGATCATCTCCTCGAGCTTCAGGACATCGCCACGCTCCACGAGGGTCCGGAAGGCATCCGCGACCTCGGGATCGAAGTGCGAGCCGCTGCACCGCAGGACCTCGTCGATCGCCTCGTCCCGATCCATCGCCGACTTGTAGGGCCGGATGTGGGTCAGCGAGTCGAAGACGTCGGCCACCGCCACGAGCCGCCCGGAAAGGGGGATCTCGTCTCCCTCGAGCCCCAGGTACCCGGTGCCATCCCACTTCTCGTGGTGGTAGCGGGCGATCTCGCCGGCCAGCTGGAGGAGGGGAAAGCGGCTCCCGCTCAGGATACGCTCGCCGATCCCGATGTGCGCCTTCATCGCCTCGTACTCCTCGGCGGTCAGCGGACCGGGCTTCATCAGGATCGAGTCGGGAACGCCGATCTTTCCCAGGTCGTGCAGGGTCGCCGCCCAGCGCAGGAGCTGGACCTCGGATTCGGGCCGCCCGAGCTCCCTTGCCAGGAGCGCGGTGAGCAGCCCCACGCGGTCGGCGTGGCGCCCGGTGACGTCATCTCGATACTCGGCAGCGAGTGCCAACCGGTTCAGGATCTCGCCCTGCGCCTGGGCCAGCTCCCGGGTCCGCTCGCGCACCCGCTCCTCGAGGGTGCGGTTGTAGTCACTGAGCTCCAGGTGGAGCAGGCGGGTCTCGAGGAGATTGCGAATCCGCAGAAGGACCTCGGTCACGTCGAAGGGCTTGGTGATGAAGTCGCGGGCTCCGGCTCTGAGCGCCCGCTCCCTCACCTCGGGAGCCAGGTCGCCCGTCAGCACGAGCACCGGTCGGTAGTCGTGCTCCGAGACCTCGCCCCGCAGCGTCCGCAGCACGTCGAAGCCGTCCAGGTGCGGCATCCGGAGATCGAGCAGGAGGAGGTCGGGCTGAAACTCCCGAAAGGTCTCCATCGCGACTCTCGGATCGGTGATCCCCCTCACCTTCTCATAGCCCGAGCGCGCCAGGATCCGCTGGAGCACATCGACGTTCGTGGACTCGTCGTCGAGGACCAGGATTCTGCATCCTTCCGGTGTTCTGGAATGCATGAGGACCCTACGGGAAGGGGGGAGGCGACGGCGTGGGATTCGGGGACGGGAATCCCAACCTATCCACTCTCGGCCCGGCTGGAAAGCACTTCCTCTTCGGCCGGTCTGAGCGTCCCGTCCTCGGGATAGCGGCGAGCCGGGACAACGACGAAGAACCCGTCTTCGCCCTGGAGCTGATAGAGGGGCAGGAGGATCCAGCCGTTCAGGGGGGAGTGGACCGGACCATTCCGGTCGTGGGCGAGGACCTCGCCCTTGCGGATGGGGGCCAGGTTCCGGTACCCGGGGCGCATCTCGAAGCGATCCTCGGCGCGGACCGGATGTCGATGCACCAGCTCCAGGATCGGTGGGAGCGTCCGGGTCAGGGACATCAGCTCGCCCGTGGCCGCGGCCTCGTCGAGCGCCCCGGCGTCCACCAGCCCCATCAGGGTGACCGAGAGCCGCAGGACCTGCTGCGTGCGGTGGCTCGAGTCGGGATCGGTGTGCGCCCCCGCCTCGAGCACGAGGTTCCCGACCCCCTGTCGATCGAGCCATTCCGAGATCGTTCCCGAGATCCGTCGAGCCAGTCCCAGCACCCTGGGTACCGGGAGGCGGTCGGCCATCGCACGGCCCCACTCCGAATCCCCGACCACGGTGAAGGGGGGACCCAGCCCCGAGGTCGTGTGGACATCCATGAGCCGAACCGGACCCCGGGCCCTGCGGAAGATGGTGGCGAGCGAGCGGGTCAGCGCCCGCCGCTCCCTCCCCTCTCGCAGGTGGGCGACCTCACCGGGCGAGTAGGTCCAGAGTCGGTTCAGGTCGCGGTCGAGGTACCGGCGTCCCCGGGCGAGGGCCGCCCGGTGTCCGACCAGGCCGACCACTTCGCCGCGCCGCAGCCCCCCGGCCTCCTTGATCCCCCGGACGAGGCGGAGCGCGCCCTCGACGCCCGCGGGCTCGTTGCCGTGGATCGCGGTGAGCACGACGAGGGTCGGGCCCGGCTCGGGTCCCTCGAGTGAGAAGAGCACACGATCCCTCATGGAGCCCGGAGGCGCTCCTCCAACAGCTCGTAGGCGATCGGCATGAAGTCGCGTTCGGTGACGAGCCCGACCAGGCGGTCGTCCTGCACCACGGGGAGGCAGGCCACCTGGTGGGTGCGCATCAGCTGAATGGCCTCGAGCGTCGGGGTCTGCGGAGAGACGGTCAGGATCTCGACCTCCATCACATCCTTGACGGGGATGGGCCCATCCACCTCTCCCTCGCCCCGCTCGACCAGGCTGCGCAACAGGGAGCGATACGAGATCAACCCCACGAGTCGCTGCTGGTGGTCCTCGACCGGGACGTGGCGAATCCCCTCGCGATCCATCACGAAGGCGACCAGGTCGACGAGCTCGTCCTCGTTGACCGTCACGGGTCGGGTGTTCATGTACTGCTCGACCCTCAGGTAAGTATGGGTCCACCCTCCGGACTCCTCGAGCCGGGCGAGCGCCCACTCGTGGACCGGCGCTCCTCCGCGCTGACGCTCCACGCTCGCCGCGGTGAGCGCCGCGAGCTGCTCCGACCGCGTCCCCGAGCCCGCCATCGAGGTGGCGGAGTCGATGAGCCAGCTGGCCCCGGTGCAGCGCGCCTTCACCCGGGCCTCGACCACCCCGAGGTATCGATCGATGTCCTCCTCGCAAATGCCGGTCGAGCGCAGACCGTCTCGAGCCAGGGGGATCACCACCTCGAGGAGGAGCCGCGAGGCACTCCAGACCTCACCGTCGATCCAGTGGAGTCCGGCGCGCAGCCCGTCGCGGGCCGCGGCCAGGAAATTCCCCTTCGCCTCGTCGAAGTCCATCAGCTCGGCCGGATCCCCGTACTTCTCGACCACCCCGAGGATGACACCGGTCCAGAGCGCCGCACCCGCGACCTCGTCGATCACACTCGGGCCCGAGGGCAGCGCCCGACATTCGATGCGCATGTGGGCCTCGCCATTGCTCACCCCCAGGCACGGCCGGTTCCAGCGGTAGATCGTCGAATTGTAGAGCTGCAGCGCCTCGAGGCCGGGGATCTCGCCCCGGTCGAGCATCTCGATCGGGTCCTCGGGAACGGGACCCGCGAGAAGGACCCGAAAGCGGGAGAGGTCCTCGGCAAAGAGCTCGGTGACCGACCGTCTGACCCATTGGTCGCCGAAGCGTACCCTCGGCACGAGATCACGCACGTATGGGGTCGCCGAGCGGGTATCCAGAGATTGCTGGAAGAGCGCGATCCGGGTCTCGGCCCACAGCCGCCGACCGAAGAGGAGGGGCGAGTTCACCGAGGCTGCCAGCACCGGTGCCGTGACGAGCTGCGCCGCGTTGTAGAAGGCCGGAAACTCCGAGGGACTCACCTGCAGGTGCACCTGACAAGAGGTGTTGCACGCCTCGAGCATCACCGAGTCGTGCCGGATGATCAGCTCGTCGGTGCCCTCGATCCTTAGGTGGTATTCGCCCCCCCGCATCCGGGTCAACGCCTCGTTCAGGGCCCGATACCGAGGCTTCGGCGTGATCTGGTCCATCGTCAGGTCGGACTTCGCGAGGGTCGGAAGGGTCCCGCACAGCACGACCTCGGCGCCCTCGGCCAGCGCCGCCTCTCGAGCCTCGGAGACGTACCGGTCGAGCGCGGCCTCGACGTTCGAGAAGGCCCGGTCCTCGAGTCGCTCCGGCGGGAGGTTGATCTCGAGGTTGAAGAGGGCCAGCTCGGGGGTGAAGGGCCCGCCCTTCAGTCGCTCGAGAACCCGTGGCGCGACCGACGCGGGGCGCCATCCATCGCCGACCAGGAAGAGCTCCTGCTCGGCCCCGAAGTGCCGGGGGCCGTCGATGATCAGTCCCTCGTCGAGCATCCGCTCGAGTGCCTGCAGGTCGCGCAGCACCGCGCGGGTGAAGAGCCGGATCGCTTCAGGTTTCAGTTCCTCGAATTCCTCTTCACCCATCGGGCGTTCCTTTCGGCATGATCCGGTCAGGGCCGACCGAGTAGAGTGGGGACGGCGATCCAGCTTCCGGCCTGTTCTCTCGCCTCGATGATGCGGGCGGAGGGGAGTTGAAAGTATCGTTCCAGGACCTTGACGTGAATGAGCCCGATCACCTCCTCGTCGGAGAAGTCGAGCCCGGCCCATTGCTGAGGGGGCGTCTCCCTGAACAGGCGCGCCGCTCTCTCCAGTCGCGGCCCCGCATCCTCGGGACTCAGATCGACATGGAACCGCGAGGGGCTCATGTCGAAGCGACGGGCCACCGCCATCCAGGTCCCCCCACCCCGCCGGTAGGCGAGAATCGCGGGGGGTGCGAGGCCCGTCTCTCTCGCCAGGAGGAGGAGGACCGGGAGCTCCTCGGCGGAGATCCGGTCCTCGAGGAGGATGTGGGCCTCGGACTCCGCTACCTGGAAGTGCGCCGCAATCACGCGAACGTACGACTGGCGCTCCGGATCCTGCGCCGCGAGGGGCGCCGCGATCAGCAGCAGGGTCGGTAGCAGGAGCAATCCGACGCGCGGGTTGAATTGGAGGGGCGGCATGGCATCTCCCGGATATGGTTGGACCAACTCACCATACATGGTACCGGCCGGTCCGGCGAGGGGGTCCACGCAAACGGCCGCCTCACCCGAACGGGCGAGGCGGCCGTGTCCTGCGAAACCCGACGGACGATCTCCGCCGAATCACTCCTTACATCTGGACGCCGTGGCTGCCGTCATCGGAGACGATGAACGGAAGAACCATGCCGTTCGCGGCATGTCCGGTCACGTAGCAGATAAGGGCGTACTCGCCGGCCGTCTCGGCCACGAAGGTGATGGTCTCACTCTCACCCGGCATCGTCGACTCGGTCATCGACGTCGGGTTGGAGCTCATCCCTCCCTCGAAGACGGGCGTCGGCGACGAGTAGCTGGCGGGATAGGTGGCCTGCGCCTCGCCGATCCCGACCGAGTGGCCCATGCCGGGGTCCTGGTTCGAGAAGTTGATCGTCACCGTGAAGCCCTCGGGAACCGTGATCTCGCCGGCTCCGCCGTACAGCCCGTTGTAGTTCCAGTAGTTGTTCGCGTTCGACGACCCGGCGACCAGGTCGATCGTCACGGTCTGGGCGTCCTCGTCGACCTGGAACCAGTCCGCGTCCTGAGCGGCCGCAGGGGCCTGCTCGGCAGCGGGAGCGTCCGTGGCGGGCGCGGGCTGATCAGCCGGCTCGTCGCCGCCACAGGCTGCGATTCCGAAAATGAGCGCCGCGGAAAGTGCCTTGATACGCATATTCTTCAATTCCTTGTCCTGAGTGGGTTGGCCATCTGCTTCGGGCAGGCCGGTCTTCCGATTCCCGCCGACTACAGCTTGGTAAACTAAAGCGTTTCACGGCGGGGCGGAAGGGTTCGACGAGCGTCAGGACGAGGCGTAGGCCGTGTTCTCTTCGATATAGCCCTCGGTCAGGTCGCATCCCAACGCCCGCCCTGCGGCGGTCCCGACGCCGAGCTCGATCCGGATCTCGATCGTCTCGTCGCCCAGTCGCTCCCTCAGGCCGGCCTCGTCGAAGTCGGCGCGGAGCCCGTCGCGGATCACCGCCATTCCCTGCAGCTCGGCCTGCACCCGGTCGGGCTGGATCCTGCATTCCACACACTTTCCGATCGCCATCAGGATGCGGCCCACATTCGGATCGCGTCCGTAGATCATGGTCTTGACCAGTGGGCTCTCGGTCACCGACCGGGCGATTCGTCGCGCCTCGACCTCGTCGACCGCGCCCCCGACGGACACCCGCAGGAGGCGCGTCGCGCCCTCTCCGTCGCGGGCAATGGCCTCGGCCATTCGGTCCGACAGCAGGACGAAGGCCTCGGAAAGCGCGGGGTGAGACACGGGCCCGGCGGCCCCCGAGGCCATCGCGACGACCATGTCCGAGGTGCTGGTGTCCGTGTCCACAGAGAGCACCTGGAAGGAGTCGCGGGCCCCCGCCCAAACCATCTCCCGGAGCGCGGAAGCGGGGACCTCGGCGTCGGTGAAGAAATACACCAGCATGGTGGCCATGTTGGGGGCGATCATCCCCGCCCCCTTGCCGACCACCGAGAGGATCGCGCCCTCGACCGCCATCGAAAACGCCTTGGGCACCCGGTCGGTCGTCATGATCCCCCGTGCGCCCACCAGGGGATCGGCCCCCGCTTCGGCCGCCATCCCTCGAATCCCAGCCTCCACCCGTTCGATGGGAAGGGGGCGTCCGATCACGCCGGTCGAGCCGACGAGGATCTGCGTGGGATCCACCCCGAGTTCGGCACCCGCGGCCGCGGCCATTCGCCGGGCGTCCTCCATCCCCCGCGCACCGGTCGCCACATTCGATACCCCGGAGTTGACGACCACGCCCCGCAGCCGCCCACCCGCCAGCCGCTCGCGCGCCAGAAGGATGGGGGCCCCCGGAAAGTGGTTGCGCGTGAGCAGGCCCGCCGCGCTCGCCTTTCGGTCGCTATAGAAAAGGGCGAGGTCCGCCCCGGCCGACTTGATTCCGCAGTGCGTTGCCGCGCAACGGAAGCCCGTCGGCAGTCGGGGTACCTCGTCCATCGGGAGCTCCCTGGATTCAGTTCGAATGGGATGTCTGGCTGCGGTCCCCCGATGTCTCGATCGCCTCGAGGTGGACCCGGACCCGACCGAGGTAGCGGTTCAACTGTTCGATCTCGGCCTCGGCCAGACCGGCGAACGCGCCGTCCTCGGCATCCTCGAAGGTGTCGTCGACCCGTCCCAGCAGGGAGCGTCCCTGCGGGGTGATCCTCGCCACCACCCTTCGACGGTCTTCGGCGTCCCGGACCCGCTCGACCAGGCCTTCGGCCTCGAGGCGATCGAGCAGGCGCGTGACGCCGGGTGTCCGCTCCACCATCCGGTTCGCGACCGTCAGGGTGGCGAGTCCGTCGGGGCCGGCACCTCGCAGGATCCGCAGCACGTTGAACTGCTGCAATGTGATCCCGAAGGGCTCGATGACCCTCGTCAGTCGCCGCTGAAGGGCATCGGTCGTCTGCAGCAGCGCCACCGCTGCCGCCTGTTCGACCGAACGGAACGACCGTCGGCGATCCCCGTCACTCGTTGACATATCGGAATTTGCCATATGTTCAATGATAGTCGATAATATTGACTAGTCAAGCTTTGTCGGTTTATGATGTTTACGCATATTTCATACGTCCGGCCCTACCAGCGGTCCGCGGCCACCTCGGCTTCGGCGGCGACGTACCCGAACGCCGGCCACTGCTCCGGCCGGTCCAGGATCCGCTGCAGGTAGGCCCGTCCGCTGTCCCGCTCCCCCTCGAGCAACTCGTGCATCGCCACCCCGTACAGCACCGTCACCGCCGCGAGTCCCTCTTCGGGGTCCAGCACGTCCTCGACCGACCGGGCCCCCCGAAAGAGGAGGAGGAGGTCCCGATAGGAGCCGTTCTCGATGACCTCGGTGGATTCGTCGATGGGGGCCGCCGCCTGCCGGGCTGCGTCCATGTCACCCAGCCGGGCGGCCGTCAGGTAGAGCCAGTAGCGGGACGCGACCTGGAGATCGGGGTTGTCCGAGACCTCGAGCGTCGCTTCCCACGAGCGCAGGGCCTCGTCGAAGTCCCCATCCAGATACTCCGCGAGCGCCCGGTGGTACCAGAGATTGAAGCCCAGCGTCGTCAGGGGGATCCCCAGCGGATTGGGGAGGCCGTCGGGCTCGATCTCGGCCATCCGGTCCCCTGCGATCTCGATTCCGTGGCTCAGATCGGCCCGCGCCCCCTCGAAATCGCGCAGGGTGAGCAGTCGATGTCCCCGATGCCGCAGGAAGCGGGCATCATCGGGAAACCGCTCCCACCCCTCGGTGAAGGTCTCGACCGCCGCGCGGTACTCTCCCAGGTAGGCCTCGTGACGACCCACCCAGATCCATGCCTCGGGGTCGTCCGGGTTCTCGTCGCGCTCCCGAACGGCCCGCTCCAGATTCTCTTCGCGCGTGGCCCTGAGTTCGTCGGACAACGGAGGGGGGAAGAGGACTTCCCCGAGCAGGGAACGCGTCTGGGCACCCTCAGGCAGCTCCGCGGAGCCGGGCGCCGCGGGCTGGGCGACCGACATCCCCCTGGGATCGTCATCGGGCGTCGGGGCCCCATCCCCACAGGCGGTCAGGAGCAGAAGCAGCGCGGCGATCGTTCTCGAGACCATCGGGCCTCCTCGGGTCAAAGGGTCAATCGGCGCCTTGCAGAAGCGCGTGCAGCCGTTCCTGAAGCTCCCGCGGCGTGAAGGGCTTCACCATCAAGTGGGTCGCCCCGGGCAACTCCAGCTCGCCGGGCAGTGCGTCGCCCGGGTACCCGGTCATGAAGAGGACCGGCAGATCCGGAGCCTCCCTCCGAACTCGATCCGCCAGTTCGACGCCCGACCCCTTCGGCATGACGATGTCGGTCAGGAGAATATGGAACGGGGTGGAAGCGGAGCGAAAGGCTTCCCACGCCTCCTCGGCCGATCCGGTCACGGTGACCTGGTATCCGGCGCGTCCGAGGATCGTCGAGACCAGGCGCCGGAGCTGGGGCTCGTCTTCGGCCACCAGGACCCGGCACCCCGGCCTCGAGACGGACGGGGCGGGATCGCCTGCGGGGGGGTTCCGAGGTTCCGGGGCCTCGTCCACCCTGGGGAGGTCGATCCGGACCCGGGTCCCCCTCCCCGGCTCGCTCTCGATTTCGAGCTCCCCGTCCGCCGCCGCCACCAGCCCGTAGACGATCGACATCCCCAGGCCGGTTCCGTCGCCCACCGCCTTGGTCGTGAAGAAGGGCTCGAAGACCTGCGAGAGGGTGCCCTCGTCCATCCCCACGCCCTCGTCCTCGACCTCGAGGGCGATCCGGGCCCCCCGCTCCGTTCGCAGGCGGAAGGAGCCGCCCCGGGGCATCGCATCCTTCGCGTTCGCCGCCAGGTTCAGGACGATCTGCTCGAGGTGGCCCGGGTCGATCCGGACATGACACGGATCCGTCTCCTTCGAGATCGCGACCTCGACACCACCCCCCATCAACCGCTCCAGCATGGGAGTCAGACCGGTGAGCGCCTCGTTCAGGTCGATGACGCGGGGTCGGGACTCGGGATCCCGCCGGCTGAAGGCCAGGAGCTGGCCCGTCAGCTCCTGGGCTCTCCCGACCGCACGCAGGAGTTCGCGGAGTTCGTCGTCGACTCCCGGTCCGTGATCCCTCGCCAGCTCCGCGTGACCGCGGATCACGGTGAGCAGATTGTTGAAATCGTGGGCGACTCCGCCCGCCAGCCGACCCATCGCCTCCATCCGCCCGGACCGCTCGAGCTCCTCCTGGTACTTCCGCCGCTCCGAGATGTCGCGGACCACGGCAACCACGCGAAAGTCGCGGGACCCGAGCTCGGGCTGAACCCGCCATCCCTTGGCCTCGAACCATCGGGTCCCACCATCCCGCAGGCGCCCTCGGAACTCGACCGCCACCGCGGGCCTTCCCTGCTGCACGGCACGCAGCGCGTCGAGCACCGCCGGCCGATCCTCGTCCATCACCAGCTCGAGCGCCTCGACTCCCTCGACCTCCGCCTCGGAATGCCCGAAGAGGGTTCGCACCGAAGGAGACACGTAGAGGATCCGCCCCTGGTCGTCGACGAGGAGCATCAGATCTTCGATGTGATCGGCCAGGAGCCGGAACCGCTCCTCGCTGGTGCGAAGGGCCTGCTCGGCGCGGCGGCGACGGGTGACGTCGACCATGGTCCCGCGCAGCCGGACCCGGCCGTCGGGAGCCGTGATGACCCGCACGATGTCGCGCAGCCAGACCGGGCGCCCTTCCCGATGCACCGCCCGGTATTCGAAGGCGTGGTCCTCTCGGGCCTCCACCTTCATCCGGCAGAATCGCATGGCGCCGGCCCGGTCCTCGGGGTGCAGGATCCGGGACCAGAACCCCGGGGTCTCGAGCCACGCGCGGACGGGGTAGCCGAGGACCCTCTCGGCCGCCTGGTTCACGTAGGTGAAGTCCAGGGTCTCGGCATCGGCCTCCCACACGATCGTGTCCAGATCGTCGAGAAAGGCGGGAAGGTCGGAGATCGGGAGAGGGTCCAACGTTGGCCTCCGGCATCACATGTACAGCGGGGCCGCCATCGAAATCGATGGCGGCCCGGCGAGGATGCCGCCTCAAAGGACGGCATTCTCTAGCTGAGTAAGAGTGTTACTCGTCCTCGTTGTCGTCATCATCATCATCATCGTCATCATCTTCCTCA
>SLBA01000138.1 GCA_007126575.1 Gemmatimonadota bacterium
CTGGGAGCTGCCCGCCGCCGAGGCGCGTCGGTTCCTCGGCGCATGGTGCCGGTGGGCCATGGACAGCGGCTCGGGCCCCTTGAGCCGCTTCGCAAGAACCGACGAAGCTCACCGGGACGGGGGGTCCTGCGCTGGTTCCAGTCCAAGATCTCCAATGGCCTTCTCGAATGTCATCCACTCCCCGTCGACCAGGACGCTCTTGGTCCACGAGCAGATGGTGGTCATCCCCCTGGTGTCGAGTCCCCCCTCATCGTCCTGCTGCACCGAATGCCGTATCAGCTTCGAGAGGCTCTGGACCGCTCTCCGGGAAGAGATGCGAAGCTCCATCTGGTCCATGACGGCGCCGGCGAGTTGGGCGAGTGTGTGCTCGTCATCCACGGTGAAGCTCCGGGGCTCGAAGTCGATGACATTGAGTGTGCCGAGACGGTGACCTTCGTGGGTCACGAGCGGCGCGGCCGCGTAGAACCTCAGGCCAGAATATCCGGCTACGAGGGGGTTGGCGAGGGCCCTCGGATCGCTCAGTGCGTCGCGAATTACATAGGTGCCGGGACTGAACATGGCAGAGGCGCAGAGTCCCGGGTCTCTGGGGAGCTCCTCCGTATCGAGGCCGTGCCGGGACTTGAACCAGATACGGTCCTCGTCGACCAGCGAGACGAGCGCGATGCGTGTCCCGAAGATGCGGGCCGCGAGTGCCGTCAGTCGATCGAAGGTGCCATCGGGCGGGGTGTCGAGAATTTCATGCGATCTGAGAGAGGCAAGGCGGACGGACTCTTGTACTGCGTCGGACTCCGACATTTGAACTCGCTCGATGAAGTATGTTTGTCGTTGTACCCCCTCCTCTCGCGAGACGTCAGAATGCGAACCCGATGTTCACCAGGCGGATGGTCGGGATGAAGCGCAGGTCGAACGCCTCGTCCGAGGCGCCCAGCAACCGCTTGAGTCCGAACCCGACCCCGACGTAGAAACCGTTGGCTGCGCCGAGAAGCCAGCTGCGGTTCACGTCGAAGCCGTAGCCGAAGAAGCTTCCGTACTCCGAAACGCCGGGTGCGCCGGCCTTCGCTCCGAACGCCCACCCGTCGAGGGAAGTGTCCCGCGAGTAGTAGCGTCAGAACACGTCTGCGTTCAGAACTCTGCCCGTGTGACGGTGGCGAGGAAGAAGGGCGCGTACTCGGGGGTGCCGTACATGTTGCCCAGCTCTACTCGGACGGGAATCAGGAAGCCTCCGTGGCGACCCATCTCGAGCATCCGGCCCCCGAACGCCTGAAGGCGGTACGCCTTGTCGGGGTTGGCGTCGGTCCAGCGCAGGGCCTGCACCTCGATCAGGTTGCCTTCGGCATCGAGCATGATCTGCATCGGCTCGATGCCCTGCAGATCGATAAACCGGATCTCGGCGCTGTCGGGTCCGGTCTGCACCCATTCGGCGCCGAATTGCGGAAGCAGGCTGGCAGGCGACCAGACGGCCTCCAGCATCACCCGAGTGGCGGCGGCGCGCGCGTGGTCATCGGTCCCGCCGACCCGCGCCAGCGGGATCATGCCACGCAGCCAGAACTTGGTCCAGCTGGTCACCGACCCGCCCTCGGCCATGTGGAAGCCGTCCGATCCGGCAAAGCGCATCAGGCCCGAGCCGATCTCGGCCTTCCAGACGAAGCCGCGCGACGGGGGTGCGAGGATCTGGCGGGCCATCATGGGCATGGAGTTGCCATTCATGATGAAGCTGCCCTCCATCTCCAGTTGCACCACTCGCTGTAGCGGCGTGCCGGGCTCGATGGCACGAGCGAAATAGCGCCGCGCTACCTCGGGCAGATCCGCCACCATTGCAGGATCGTAGCGCGCGGGAGCACTCTCTCTCGTGGCTTCCAGCGCTGCCCAGACCGCACGCATCTGCGTCTGGTCCCGGGAGTGGAACCAGAGACCGAGGGATACCCCGGCTACGACGACCACCAGGAGTGCAAGCAGAAGTATCTTGAGGAAGGTCATGGGGTCGATCCTCTCGGGGGGTACGCACAGCGATCAGCGTTTCGGGCCAGCTGCCCCGGCGGTCCAGAACGGGAGCAGCCCGAAGTTTGAAGCAGGCGGGTACGCGGACCCCCGCCGTGGTTGGGTATTCTCGCAATCTACGTTGGCCAGAACGCCATCCTTCACGCCATTGGGGTCCCCCGAGTCAGAGGGCCACCCTACCCCTCTCACCAGAGGATCACCTGATCCACCCGGAGGTCGAAGGCCCCAACTGCAGGGCCCGCCGAGATCACGATCCCGATGATCTCCGTCGGGTCCGCAGAGGGGAAGGCCGACCAGGGCAGGAAGACCTCCGCCCACTCATCCCCCACCGAGAACGGCTGTGACATGGGAACGGCCCCTCCTCCCTGTGTGAAGACGAAGACCTGGAACCCCGGGCCCTCTCCCCGGGCCTGGAAGGAGATCCCCGAGGTGGCGGAGAGGTCGGCGGCGGCCATGGGCTGAGGCCCGGGAGAGAGCATGGCACCGGCCCAGGGGAAGGGGGCGCCCGTCATCAGTTCCCCGGTAATCCGGAGGGCGTGACTCGAGCCCCCCGCCCCGCCTTCCACCACCTCCATGGTGGCCGTGGACGCCCCCCCGGCCATTGCGTCGGAGGTCTCGGACCAGCCGGCCCCGAACCCGGTGGTTGGGGTCCCATCGTCAAAGTCACTCACCGGAATCACTCCGTTCACCATCTCCGGGGCCGGTGCCGGTGCCGATGCCTCTTCCACCAGGGTCGCCACCCTCGTCCGGAGTCCTTCATGGTCGAAGGCATGGCCCTCCTTCCATACGCCCACGATTCGTCGGGTGGCGGCGATGTCCCGGGTGGGGTCCCCGTCCACCAGCACCAGGTCCGCACGGGAGCCGGCAGCGATCACTCCCCTGCCCTCCAGATCGAAGGCCCGGGCCGGGATCGAGGTGGCGCTCCGAAGAGCCTCGAGGGGAGTCAGCCCCATCTCCACAAGGAGCTCCAGTTCCCGGTGCACACTGGCCCCGTGGGTGGTGCCGGGGTTGGGCGCGTCGGAACCGGCCAGGATGCGGACGCCGGCTGCGTCGAGGGCCTCGATGCTCTCCCGGATCGCCTCCCAGGAGGTACCGGGCCCGGCAGGGAAGCTGGAGCCCAGCGACTGGCGGGCCGGGGGCGCGAGGAGCGCCCCCACGGCTGCGTCTTCGAGGAGTCCTCGACCGCTGGCCACCCCGCGGACGCTTTCCAGGACCGTCAGGGTGGGGACGACGAACATCTCCCGCGCGGCCATCTTCTCCGAGAGCGCCGGGGAGGGTGCCCGGTCGACCCAGATGTGGACCAGCCCGTCGGCCCCGGCCTCGAGCGCCCGGACGGCATCCTCCAGGGTGGCGACGTGGACGACGGCCTTGAGTCCGTGTCGATGCGACGCGGTCACCAGGGCCTCGAGGGTGGCCTGGTCCAGTGTATTCATGGTCGTTCCGTGGGTGCTCCCGTCCTCCAGGACGATCTTCACGTGATCGGCTCCCTCCTCGTTGCGGGTGGCGACCCAGTCCGCCGCTCCGTCGGGAGACTCCAGGGTGGGCACCGGCATGCCGTACTGGGTCCCGTGTCCCCCGGGGGCGGTCGCGAGGTACCCGGCTCCTCGGATGTCGGCCCTGTGGGAGGCTCGGCCCGCGGCCTCCTCCGTCCTCCAGCCCGCCAGGAGTTCCGGCTGGGTGAACATGTCCAGGTTGAGAGTCACCCCGAAGGCGAGGGACTGGACCAGGACGTCGGGATCGAAGGTGTGGACATGCGCATCGATGAAGCCGGGCATAAGGGTGTGATTCAGACCCTCGACCACGGGCATTCCCGGCGGGATCTCGATCCCGGCCCCTGCGTTTACGACCCGTCCATCCTGGATCAACACGGTCGACCCCTCCGTCACCTCTCGACCATCGAAGAGCCGGACGCCCTGTATGGCGAAGGTCGAAGAGGGGAGGGTGTCCAGCACGACCGCGAACGGACGGGCCCCCTCGGTGGTCGGCGCGGGTCCCGAAGGCGCCAGAGCGAACAGTGCCAGGACGGCCAGATACATGGGGGTGAGAAGGCTTGGAAAGATCACGTTTCCTCCGAATCCTCGAAGAGTTCCTCGATGGGCATCTGGAAGACCCGGGCGATCCGAAAGGCCAGTGGAAGGCTCGGGTCGTAGCGGTCGTTCTCGATCGAATTCACGGTCTGGCGGGAAACGTCCAGGCGGTCGGCCAGGTCCAGCTGGGACCACCCCCTTTGGCTACGTAGTTCCCGGAGCCGGTTCTTCATCGGTAGCGGAACCAGGTGATGCCCGACCCCACCAGCCACATGGACCCCATCCCAACCCAGATCCACCACACCGAGAGTCGGTCGAGTCCCGCCGTCTCCAGGAAGCCCACGGTGAGGACCAGGAGCGCGGACGCGGTGAATGCGAAGGCCAGGGCCTCGGTGAGCTGCTTTCGGGCGAGCTCGTCCATCCGCTCGAAGAACCGGAGGATCGCCCAGCCCGCCAGGATCGTGGGCACGAGGGGGAGCAGGCCCACGATCCAGCGCAGCTCGCTCGCCCGGTTGGAATCGATCCATCGGGCCACCGGGATCAGGACCAGCCCGTACAGAATCATGGCTCCGGCGAGTTCCAGAATGTATTGCCGAGAGGATCGGACATGTGCGGGCGTATCGGCCATGGAGAGGGCTCCCAGGTATGGAAAGTGTGCTTGACACCGATGAGTCTATGGCAACTCTTCGAAATGTCAAGCGTCCTTTCCACCTTGAGTCCACGAGGCGTCGCGGTGACCCCTGCACCGACCATGCACGGCAGGGCCTCCCCGGAAATCCGGAAAGGCCCTGCCGTTACTGGAGCGTCAGGGCCCGAGTCCGGACCGGACCGCGTGCCCCCCAGCGCCCTCTCGAGTGCGTCCTGCCTTACTGACCGGGGTCGGCCACGAGGAGGCGGAACTCGCCGCGGCGGTTCGCTGCATCGGCCCGCTCACCGGGCCCGTCGATCACGAGGTCGTTCTCGCCACGTGTGGCGATCTGGATACGTGAAGCAGCGACGCCCTGCGAGACCAGATACGCCCTGGTCGCTTCGGCCCGTCGAAGACCCAGCGCCATGTTGTAGGCCTCTGTACCCGGCTGGCTGGCGTAGCCGGTGATGACGATCCGCATCTCCGGATCACTCCGGAAGATCGCGACCTTGCTGTTCAGGATGGCCCGGGCGGCACTGCTCAGTTCCGAGGAGTCGTGCTCGAAGTGGATCACTTCGGCCATCGTCGCCGCATCGGAACCCGCACGAGCGTTCGCGGCAAGCAGGGCTCGATGCTCGGCCTCGATGGCGCGGAGGCGAGCCGTTTCGGCCGCGCTGACGGAGTCGGGGCGCTGCGTGGTCAGAGCCGCGGCGGGTCCCGGCACGTCCCGGGTGACCACCTGAGTGGTGGTGGGTGAGTGGCGGTAGATGGCCAGACCCGCCTGGATGCTTCGGTTGCCCCCACCACCCATGGACATGCGGTCCTGAATGGCGTCCACGCGAAGCGCAAGGTTGTCGTTGAGATCGAACTTCGCCCCCACCAGCCCGTGGATTCCGTAGCTGAGATGGAAGTTCGTGTCGAAGTCGTTGACCCCGGCGCCGATGAGCAGCGACGTCCGTCCCATCTTGAGTGGGACCGCGGTGACGCGTGCGTGCACCATGCCCACGTTCACGTCCTGGAGGCCAAGCGTGCGGCTTGCGGTGCTGCCCAGGCCATCGAACTCGAGCGACAGCCAGGGCAGGACGAAGACTCCGACCCGGCCACCTGCACCGAAGCTGTTGTTCATGTTGAGGCTGTTATCGAAGGAGGTGCCGGAGGCGAATCCTCCGAACTCGATCGTCCCCCGTTCCTGTGCTGTTCCGGGCATGGCGACTGCCAGCGCCGCGGTTACAATCATGATGGATCTGATAAACATCTCGAATCTCCTTGAGTTTTCATGACCTTGTGACCTGGCGGTTCGCATCTGCTGTCCGCCGGGTGCGGGTCCGGCATTATGAAAGGTGTCGGACCCGCTTTTTCCGTTACACATTGAGGAGGTCAGCGACCTCCAGCCTCATCTTCATGGGGTACAGTCCGTGACCGTCGTTTCGGTGACCGTCAGGTCGCGCTGCGACCATGCGTTCCCGTCGAACGCTCCCCGGGTGAAGGTGACGTCCGACGCGCTCGGACCCGCAAGGACAATTCCCTTGAGGGTGGAGTCGGTCATCGCCACACCGTCCCGGACCCACCAGGTCACGTTACACGCCTGCGCCCCGCCAGCCATGACCACGTCAAAGGAGCTGCCCGTGAGTGCACCGGTTCCGGTAGTGCCGATCTTGAAGAGCCAGGTGTCGGTTTCCCCTCCGTTCAGCGTAAGCAGCCCCGTGAGGGTCGCTGCGGAGTCGAAGCAGTAGACGCCGGGATCGAGGCTTTGACCCGCGAGGGTGCCGGTCAGCACCTCGTCACACGCGACCGGTTGCAGAGCCGCATACAGGTCGGAGAACTCGTCATATGCGGCAAGGGCCTCCGAAGTCGCTTCATGCAGGTCCCCCGTGAGGTCGCACGATGAATCGGTGAAGCTCCCCGAGGACGCTGCGAAGCCCACGTCTCCGGTGATGGCCCCTTCGGTACAACTCAGATCATTCAGGGTCAGCAGTCGGAAGTTCGCCGGCGCCGGCGGTGAGGCGTTCACTTCGACCGTCGCGGTCCCCGAAATGCTGCCGCTGGTCGCCGTGACCGTATGGTTGAAGGTTCCCGTCGTCGTCCCGGCGGTGAACACTCCGGTCGCGGAATCGATCTCACCCCCGCCATTCTCGACCGACCATACGGGTGTGATCGAAATCGGATTGCCACTCCCATCCTCGGCGGTCGCGGTGAACTGCTGGGTGTTTCCTACTTCAACCGTGGCCGGGTCCGGCGAGACGGTGATCACCGCAGCCGAACCACTGGTCACGGTGACGGTCGCGGAGCCGAATACACCACCGCTCGTGGCCCTGACGGTGTTGGTGAAGGTCCCGGTCGTGGCTCCGGCGGTGAACACCCCGGTCGAGGCGTTGATCGTGCCGCCGCCATCCTCGACCGACCACACGGGCGTGATAGAAACCGAATTTCCATTCGCATCCACGGCCGCGGCAGTGAACTGCTGTGTCCCGTTGCTACCCACCGTGGCCGGATTCGGGGTGACGGTGATGACCGCAGCCGAGCCGCCCGTCACATTGACGGTCGCGGAGCCGGACACGCCACCACTCGTGGCCCTGACCGTGTTGGTGAAGCTGCCCGTCGTGGTTCCGGCGGTGAACATTCCACTCGAGGCGTTGATCGTGCCGCCGCCATTCTCGACCGACCACGCGGGGCTGATCGAAGCGGGATTGCCAGCCGCGTCGACGGCCGTGGCGGTGAACTGCTGCGTTCCGTTGGTGCCGATCGTCGCCGGGTTCGGGGTCACCGCGATGGCGACGGCCGGACCGGCCATTACCGTGACGGTTGCAGATCCAGAGAGACTACCGCTCGTGGCCCGAACCGTGTTGTTGAAGGTGCCCAGACTGGTTCCGCCGGTGAACACCCCGGTCGAGGCGTTGATCGTGCCACCGCCGCTCACCACGGACCAGGTGGCCGTGACCGGAACGACGTTCCCCGACGCATCCACGGCTGTGGCCGTGAACTGCTGAGTCCCGTTGATGGGCATGAAGTGCGGGTTCGGGGAAACCGTCAGGGTGGCGGCCGGGCCGGGCACGACCGTGACCGTCGCGAATCCCGAAAGGCTGCCGCTCGACGCCTGCACGGTGTTGGTGAAGGTGCCTGCCGTCGTCCCGGCGGTGAACGCCCCCGATCCGGAGTTGATCTGTCCTCCACCGTTCACGATGGCCCATGTGGGCGTGACGGGAACGGGATTGCCTCCCGCATCCACGGCTGTGGCGGTGAATTGCCGGGTGACGCCGATCCCCAGGGTGTCCGGGTTCGGGGTGACCACGATCGCGGCGGCCGGCCCGGCGATGATGGTGAACGAGGCGAAGGCCTCCCTGCCCCCATGGCTCACCCGGACCGTGTTCGTATAGGTGCCGAGCTCGGTTCCCGCCCGGAAGAATCCTGCATCGTCGACCGTGCCTCCACCGTTCACCATCTCCCAGAGGGCGGAAGAGGTTGCACCGGGTCCACTGATGATGATCTCTCTTCCATCAGCGTCGAAGGCCCGAGCGGTGAGCTGCTGGGTGCCATGGATCGCCATGGTGGTCTGGTTGGGGGTCAGGGTGAGGCTGGCGATCGCACCGGGACCAACGGGCGAATGCACATCACAGGCTACGGATGTCAGGGTCACAAGTGCCGCCGCGACGATCCACCGGATGGCCGGGAAAGGGGGACGCAGCGCTCGTCGCGTGCGTTTCATCGTTGGGATCTTCACGTGGATTCTCCTGAATCATTGGGTATCGTACATCGGTCTCGATGACAGCTGAGGGGCCGGACCACGACGTATGGGTCAGCCACTTCTCTAGATCATGAAGTTCGCGGAAGCGGTGCCGTCTCTCTATCCGCTCATTGAGGTATAAGGGGGCGGTATGCCGGAGGCGCCGTGAGGCACCCGAATGGGCTACTTCGTTTTGGGGGGGAGTCGAAAACGATCGACCGATAAAAGCTTTCGACAACCGTCGAAACTGGGGAAAGGGAGGCCCGGGAACTCCCGACGGAGTGAGGACAACCGCTCGCCGGAGGTTTTTGGAGGGGTTCGAGGCTCTCCGGCGCTCAGGGGTCTGCCGGTTCGGCCCCGTCTCGGATCGGCATCGGAACGGAGATCTGGAACCTGATCCCCAGCGCCCTCAGACTGGCCTCGAGGCGTTGGTTCGACTCGAGGCTCGCCTCGGGGCTGGAGGTTACGACCATGACGTGGGTCACCTGTGGCTCCGCAACCAGGCGGGTCGTCCAGTTCCGGCCTTCCTCGTCGGCTTCTCTGCTCTCCCGAGCCAGGAGATCGCGGATCGCAGCCATGCGATGCTCCGGGTGTGGCGGGGTCATCTCGTAGCCATAGAGCCAGAGGGCACTCCCACCGAATGGCGCTGCGGTTCGGGCATCGGCTTTCCGGTCCTTCATCATGGCGCTCCCAGGCGGGCTCGAAGATTCACATGCTGGCGGGTCCTGCTTCGTGGCTCTCGGGTCTCCGCGACGGGGACCGGCTCTCATGTTGGGTACGGGAGCACTCGCACAGGCATGCACGGACTCTAGTGGAACCCCCGGGGGGTAGCCATCCCACAAATGGGTGGGGGGACCGGCAGGAGAGGGGTAGCCCTACTCGGTTTCTTCCTCGGCACCCTTGTGAAGGTACGCGGCGATCTGCAGGCGGCTGTGGAGCGCCAGTTTGTCCATCACGTTGCGGACGTGGCTCTTCACCGTATTCGGAGAGATCTCGAGGGATTTCGCGATGGCCTTGTTGCTCATCCCTTCGCCGATCAGGCCGACCACCTTGCGTTCCCGGGGGGTCAGATCGGTGGCCTCGCCGACCTCGTCCGCACCTCGCAGGACCGCTTCCTGCACGATCTGGGAGAACAGGGTCGAGGCCATCTCGGGAGGGAGAATGGTCCGTCCACCGGCCACCGACCGGATCGTGGCGAGGAGGTCTTCAAGGGTGGCGTCCTTCAGGACGAAGCCGGCGACGCCCGCGGTAACGAACTCGACCAGCTCCTCATGGACCGGGAGCAGGTCCATCACGATCACCTGGGTTTCCGGGAGCCCGTCTCGAACCCGCTCGGCCAGTTCCAGGCTGTCCACACCTTCCAGGCCGGCGTCCAGAAGGAGGACCCGGGGGGCTGCTTCCCTCAGGGCGTCGATACTTCCACTCGCGGCAGAGTAGGTGACCTGGAACCCCGCCTGCTCGTTCAGCTTGAGGGTGAGCCCCTCACGCACGAGGCGGTTGTCCTCGATAATTGCGATCTGGATCATCCGGCGCTCCCGGGAAGACGGTGGCGAATGTCGGGTTCGCGGCTCCACCACGCAGAGTGCACGGATGGTGACGACATTCCCTCGCTACCGTTCACGAAAGGTACAGGGATACCGGTGAGACTCAAACGCAGCACGAAGCGCCGAGGCCACCATTTCTGGAGCGTGTCCCCCGGAGATGGCGGGCCGGTGGCGTCGGAGCCGCAGGTATAGGCGAGGCCGGTGGGGCGGTTGCGAGTCGATCGTTTCCGACCTCCGGCACCGTGCCGACCGAACCCGCCCGGGCCGCTCCGCGAGCCGCCGCGACCGAACGGGGTTCGGCCCCGTTCCGTCGTCGTGAAGGAGGTGTCCGATGGTGCCAGCGATCTTCCGCGTGAGTTCACTTCTCATGATCACCTGCGCCCTGACGCTGGTGGCCTGCGGGGAGCCGGCAGACGAGCCATTCGAGCAGAGGGCCGAGCCGGATCCGGCAGCCGCCGAGTCGGAACCCGGCGTGGCCACCCCCGATCCGGCCGACGACGAGGAGCCCATCCCGAGCGCCTTTCTGGCCGACGCACTCCACGACGTCGACCTGCCTCCTCCGGGTCAGTTCAGGCTGCAGGTGGCCGGCGAGCTGTTCGAGGGCCGTCTGGACGAGCCCTGCGGCTGGAGCATGCGTCAGAGCGAGGGTGCGAACCAGGACCGTTTCACGGCCGCCAGCGGGCAATGGACCACCGAGGATGGTCGGCGCATGACCTTCGACCTGCGCCGGTTCGTGATGTACGACGAGTTCTTCTGGAACCGGAGCCATGGCCAC
This sequence comes from Gemmatimonadota bacterium, assembly GCA_007126575.1. Taxonomy (GTDB): domain Bacteria; phylum Gemmatimonadota; class Gemmatimonadetes; order Longimicrobiales; family Gaopeijiaceae; genus SLBA01. The sequence continues at coordinate 10,694 of SLBA01000138.1, forward strand.
GAGGTCGACCAGGTCACTCTGAGAGTTCGGGCGGACGAGGGGGGTAGTCTGCAACAGATCGAGGAGACCGCCTGGTCGCGCATGCACCTCCTTCGACCCGCTGCCGGTGACGAGGTCTCCAATCGCATGGGCGCGGGAGACATGCCGGCGATCCGGGTGGCCGAAGATGGGCTGCGGGCCACGGCGGCAGGAGAGCTCCAGGCATCGGACTGGGAGGAGCCGGATGCCTACGGCGAACCCCTGACTGGCGAGTTTTCCCTGGCGGTCCACTGCTCTGCGGATTGACCTCGAGGCCCGTTCGCACCCTTCGGCTCAGTCTCGCCGCTCGACCACAAGGTCCAGGTAGAAGTGGAATTCGTCGCGGTTCTGCACAGCACCGAGAAAGGCGCGATAGGGCTCGATTCCGAAGTCCGTGAAGCGGGTGTCTCCCATCGCCTCGATCCGGATGCGGTCGTCACCCGAGTCTTCGATCCGAGCCGAAAACTCCACCGTCACGGTCTCGTCCCGGAGCTCCACTTCGACCTCGATCCGAAAGGGGTGGTCGCCTGATCCCGTATCCTCGATACGGCCCGTCCGGAGTCGGATGCGGGGGTACTCCTCGGCTCCGAGCTGGCCCGAATCGAGCATCTCCTCACGTACGTCCTCGCGCTGACTCTCACTGATTTCCTGAAAGGGCTCGTCGAGAATCGTCAGTTCCACGAGTCTGTCCTGCACCCGAGTGCGAGCGTCGGGGTCGTCGATAACGAGATCCACGACGTCGAGTTCGAGCTCGAAGTGCGCCTCGGTCGGGTGATCCCGGTCGAAGGTGAGTCGCGTCTCGAACCGCTCGGCGTGGACCAGGTGATCGTGAGCGAGCCGGGCGGCCGGCCCCGCGCGCCGCGTGACGACCGCCACGAGGCTCTCGTCCTGCACCACCTGGAAGGTCGTGTCCCACACGGTGTGCCCCGAGGCCCGGACGGCGTCAGCCCCGTCGTCGATGCCTCCCTCGATCAGTCCCGCCCCCGCGACCAGAACCAGCAGGGTGAAAGTGACCCGAGCCGTTCGTGAAGCCCAGTGGCGCATGGTCGTCTCCTTTCGGCGGGATCGATTCAATTGAATCGTACCCCGTTCGGGCTCGATGCGAAAGCGAGGAGTCCTCGGTCCCCACCCGAAACCGGCCGTCCGAGGTCGCGGTGATCGACACCGTTCCGTCCCGATCGGTGCGCACAATGGTGGCTCCGACCCCACGGTAGAGGGCCAGGGCCTCGTCGTGCGGGTGTCCGAACTGGTTCCCGGCTCCGACACCGATCACGACCGTCCGGGGGGCGAGGCGGCCGATCGCACCGGCCGTGTCTCCATTTCGCGAGCCGTGGTGGCTGGCCTTGTGCACCTCGACCGGTCCTTCGGGAACGTGACCCTCGTCTAGCCACCACGCCCATTGACGTCCCTCGGCGTCGCCTCCCAGGGTCATGCGAAACGCGCCGAACCGGACCACGATCCCGACCGAGTTGTCGTTCAGGCCCCACGACGCCACTCCCGGGGGAGGGAGGACGTCGAGGGCGACCGACCCAAGGGTGAGAGTCCGGGCCTCGGGCTCGAGCAGGCGGCTCCCCGCCTCGTGCACCGCCACCAGGTACCGCTCGTAGGTCTGCGTGGTGTGGGGGAGGCCGTTGTCCAGGACCGAAGGGGGCCGGTAGGCCTCGATCACCGCGGCGAGCCCCCCGATGTGGTCGGCGTGCGGGTGCGAGGCCACCACCAGGTCGAGCGACTCCACCCCGAGTTCGCGCAGGTGGTCCAGGGCCGCGGTCCGTGAGGGGCCGCCGTCGTACAGGACGGTACGCCCCTCGGGGGTGCGGATCAGGATCGCGTCCCCCTGGCCGACATCCAGGACGTGGATCTCGAGTTCGCCGGCCGGCTCGATGGGGCGGTCGGCCGGGATGGGGGCCGGGGGCGCGGCGCACGCACCCAGCACGAGCGCCAGAAGGCAGACCAGCCTGCCCATGTGAAGAACGCTCAAAGGTCGAGATCCCCCGCCGGCCCACGCGGGATCGAATCCCTCAGCTCCCGCATCCGCTCCAGCCGCGCCCTCGTAGCGTCGGCATCGAGCCGGAAGCGGATCCCGCCATCGGGGCCGGACTCGGCTCTCAGGACATCGCCCTCGGAGGCCTCCCCGGGGAGCCATTCGGCCGGAACCACCAGCTCGCGCTCCCCGGCGCCGACCAGGACCGCGAAGGCCCCGTCCTCGATCCGGTCGAGGATCAGCGTTCGGTCACTCGGGATCGGGTCGGTCATCGCGCGTCGCTCCCAATGTGGATCCCAGCCTCGCCCCGGTCGCACAGGAGCATCCGGGCGGACGTCATGGGGTTTCGATGCCGTCGAAGAAGTCGAATATGGCCTGCACGTGCCGCGGGGTCCGCGAGATGATGGCCGTATGGTCGCCACCCTCGACCTCGATGTAGCGGACGTTCATGTCCAGCTCCGCCATGGCCTCTGCCCAGGCCCGGGCGATGGTCACCGGGACCAGGTCGTCGTCGGTCCCCTGGAGGAGGATGACGGAGAGGTGGCGGATCGCCCTGGCCCCCTCGGTCGGGTCGGAATAGATCGCCGGCGCCACCGGCGCGAGCCCGGCCCAGATGTCGGGGTAGGTCATGGCCAGGTGCAGGGTGCCTCCCCCACCCATGGAGTGGCCCATCAGGAAGATCCGGTCGCGATCGACGGGAAATCCCTCGAGGGTCCGCTCCAGGACATTCATCACGTCGAGTTCGCTGAGTTCCCCAAGATTCTCGGGGTCTTCCGGGCGTGCCCCCAGTCGGGCCTCGCGACCCGGCCTCACGCTGCCATACCATCCCCGTCGGTTGTATCCCATGGGGGCGACTACGAGGTAGCCCCGCGCCTCCGCCTCTTCCAGGATGCCCTCGTATCGCATGACCTGCCCCGGGGTGGAGCCCAGTCCGTGCAGGAGTACGACGAGGGGCAGCTCGGAGTCGCCGTCATGGGCTCCGGGCACGAAGAGAGCATACTCCATCTCCTCGCCGGTGGGCTCGAAGTGGTAACTCCGGGTCTCGAGCTGTCCCACGACCGAGACCTGCGCGTGCAGGTGTCCTCCCGGTGCGTCACCCGGGTGGGGCCAGAGGACGAGAAGGAGCGCCAGGCACCCGGCCCGAGCGAGGGGGGACCGGAGTCGGGAATGTCTCATGCAGTGCCCGATCATCGCGGGTCGTCTCCCCGGTCGCTTCTCGCATCGCTCCCATCGCGCAGGAGCACCCGGCCGGGCACCGCACCGGTGAAGACTCCACCCTCGATGACGGGCACCCCGTTGACCAGCACCCAGACCATGCCCTCCGAGAGCTGATGGGGCTCCATGTAGCTCGCCGGGTCGTTCACGGCCTCGAGATCGAAGACCACCACGTCGGCGAACGCCCCGACCTCGAGCCGGCCCCGGTCTTCGAGTCCCATCGCCTCGGCGCCCACGGCGGTCATGCTCCGGATTGCGAAGGGGAGCTCGATCGCGCCCTCCTCGACCACGTACTTGCGAATCTTCCGGGCGAAGGCTCCGTAGCCGCGAGGGTGCGGCATCCCTTCGCCGAAGACGGGCAGGACCCCGTCGGTCGAGGTCGCGGTCCAGGGCTGGCGCATGATCCGCAGGATGTCGTCGTCGTTCATGTTGTGCGACACCACGCCGGTGGGCGCCTCGATGCGGACGATGTCGATCGCCGCCTCGACCCCGTCCATCCCGTGGTCATCGGCATAGTCCTGCAGGGTCCGCCCCATGTACTCGCCCCCCGTGAACTGCAGTCGATCCGCCCCGCCCCGCCGCACCAGGTTCTCGGCGATCTCGGCGCGGATCCGCTCGGCCAGGACCGGATCATCGAGTCGCCCTCTCAGCCCTCCGTCTCCCTCGGCTCGGGACCAGGCGGGGAAGAGCGCGGCGACCATGCTGGTCTGTGACGCCGCGTAGGGATACTGGTCCGCCCATACGGGGAGGCCCTCATCGCGCGCCGCCTGGATCCGGGCCACGATCTCCTCGGAGTCCCCCCAGACGTTCGGGCCGAGCGCCTTGATGTGGCTCACGATCCCCACCACCCCGGTGGCGCGGGTGATGTCGATGATCTCCTGCACGGCGTTGACGACCCCGACGGTGTAGTCGGATTCGTCGCGGATGTGGCTCGAGTGCATGCCCCCGAACTCGGCGGCCACCTCGGCCAGCGCGATCACCTCGTCGGTCTCGGAATAGCTGCTCGGGGTGTAGAAGAGCCCGGTCGAGAGGCCGAAGGCGCCGGCCTCCATTCCGGCCCGGATGATGGCCCGCATCTCGTCGAGCTCCTCGGGGGTGGGGGCGCGGTCGTGACTCCCGTCCATGGCCCGGGTGCGGGCGGTGTTGTGACCCACGAGCTGGGCGACGTTGACCCCCAGCCCATGCTCCAGGAACTCGTTGCGCTGCTCGACCAGGTCCGCCGGGCTGCGTCCGTCGGCATTGACCACCACGGTCGTGATTCCCTGGGCGATCAGGGGCTCGGCGACGCTCCGCTCCTCGTCGCCCAGCGCCGCCTCGGCGTGCGAGTGCAGGTCGATGAAGCCCGGCGCCAGGTAGAGGGCGGTGGCGTCGATCACCCGGTCGGCCCGCGCCCGCGAGAGGGAGCCGATCGCCTCGATCCGGTCCCCCCGGATCCCGAGATCCGCCTCGAAGGGCTCCCCGCCCGAGCCGTCGATGATGGTTCCACCGAGAATGACCGTATCATAGGGTGCATCGCAGGCGGCGAGGCCGCCCAGCAGGACGACGAGGATCAGGATGGGAATCCGGGACCGGATTGGCGGTCGACGCATGCGACTCTCGCTGTAGATCGGGGAGGGAGGCGACGAGGGACGAAGGCCAGAGTAGGTGGGGGCCCTCGACCCGGCAAGCCGGAGCGTACACGGGACCGCCCGTCCGGGCCGGGGTTCGGGGAGGCCTTCATTGCAGCGGCGCCCCCGAGGACCCATCTTCCGCTCGTCCGGCAGTCCCCCCCGGCGGTCACCCGTCCGGAAGCTCGAAATCTGGCTCGCACAACGGAGAACCCCATGGCACTGACGATCCTGATCATTCTTCTGATCATGATGGGCCTTCTGGCCTTCTTCCTGATCAGCATGTACAACCGGCTGGTGAAGCTGCGCGAGCGGTTTCGCAACGCCTTCGCGCAGATCGATGTGCAGCTCAAGCGCCGCTACGACCTGATCCCGAACCTGGTCGAGATCGCCAAGGGCTACATGAAGCACGAGCGCGAGACGCTCGAGGCCGTGATCCAGGCCCGCAACCAGGCAAGCCAGGCCGAGAAGAAGGCGGCGGCGAACCCGGGCGATCCCGAGGCCATGAAGGGCCTCCTCGGGGCCGAGGCCGCGCTGACCGGCACGATGGGGCGTTTCTTCGCCCTTTCGGAGTCCTATCCGGACCTGAAGGCGAACGAGAACATGCTCTCGCTGCAGGAGGAGCTCTCGACGACCGAGAATCGGGTGGCCTTCGCCCGGCAGGCCTACAACGATGCGGTCATGCAGTACAACACCGCCCGCGAGACGGTGCCGACCAACATCGTCGCCAACGCCTTCAACTTCAGTCGTGCGGAGCTCTTCGAGATCGAGATCGAGTCGGAGCGCGAGGCCCCCAAGATCTCCTTCGACTGACCCCGGGGCTGAACCGGTGATGGCATTCGAGCAGAACCAAACGGCGATCCGGGTGGGCGCATGAACTTCTTTCAGGCCCAGGAGGATGCGAAAAAGCGCACCCTCCTCCTGGTGGGGCTATTCGGAGCGGCCGTCCTCGGGATCATCGTGGCCGTCTACATCGTGCTCATGATCGCCGGGGGGGTCACCCTCGGGACGAGTGCCGGCCTCGATCTCGGCGTCTTCGCGATCGTGGCGCTGGGCACGGGGGCGTTGATCGGGGGCGGGAGCTTCTTTCGCACGGCCCAGCTGCGCAAGGGTGGGCCGGCCGTGGCCGAGATGCTGGGGGGACGGCGCATCGACCCGGCCACCACCGACCCGGACGAGCGGCAGCTGGTCAATGTCGTCGAGGAGATGTCGGTGGCCTCGGGGATGCCGGTCCCCGCCATCTACGTGATGGACAATGAGGAGTCGATCAATGCCTTCGCCGCAGGCTATGGGATCCACGACGCCGCGGTCGCCGTGACCCGGGGCACCCTCGAGAGCATGACGCGCGACGAGCTGCAGGGGGTGGTCGCCCACGAGTTCAGCCACATCCTGAACGGTGACATGCGCCTGAACGTGCGGCTGATCGGGCTCCTCTTCGGGATCCTCCTGCTCACCGTTGTGGGACGGGGGATCCTTCGGGGCGGGACCCGACGCGGGATCATGGTCGGGGCGTCCAGGCGGGGCGGTGGCAAGCAGGGGAGCGGAGTGGCGATGACCCTTGCCCTGGGGCTCAGCCTGATCCTCGTGGGCTACATCGGGGTCTTCTTCGGCAAGCTGATCAAGGCGGCGGTCTCGAGGCAGCGCGAGTACCTGGCGGACGCGGCGGCCGTCCAGTACACCCGGAATCCCAAGGGGATCGCCGGCGCGCTCCAGCGCATCGGAGCGCACCCCAAAAAGGCGCGGATCGAGGACCATCATGCCGAGGAACTCAGTCACCTGTTCTTCGCCAACGGACTCGGCTCGGCGTTTTCGCGGGCTACGGCGACCCACCCCCCGCTCGAGGACCGGATCCGCCGGATCGACCCCTCGTGGGACGGCAGCTTCGACGTGAAGCCGCGAAGGGACCGGTTGGAGCGCTCCCGATCCAAGGAGACCGCCGGGAAGGGGGGCGAGGAGCCCGGCGGATTCGGTGGCTTCGGGGGCTTCGGTGGTGGGGAGGGGTTCGGGCCCGAGGGGCTCACCGGTCTGGCGGCGGCCGCCTTCCTGCTCGGCTCGGTGGGCGATCCGCGCCCGGAACACGTGGCGCGGGCGAGTGCGATCCTCGGTCGGGTCCCCGAGAGCTTCCGCGAGGCGGTCCACGAGCCGGTGGGTGCGCAGGCGGCCATGCTCGTCCTGCTCGGTGGCGACGATGCCCGGAGCCAGGACGCACGCCGACGGGTCGCCGATGGGGCGGTGCTCGAGCGGATCGAGGAGCTCGAGCCGCTCGCCGACGGCATCGCCCCCGAAGCCCGCCTGGCGCTGGTGGACCTGGCCCTGCCGGTCCTGGGCCGGCTCGAGGACGAGGCCGCCGCAGCCTTCCGATCGGGGGCCGAAGAGGTCGTTCGGGCCGATGGCGAGATCCGCTCCTTCGATTTCGCCCTGATGCACATCCTTTGGAAGCACATCGCCATCGGCCGGGAGCGTCCGGCGCGCGGCGGGGGCGGGGCGACCTCGCTCAAGGCGGTCCGCAGTGAGCTCCGGATCCTGCTTTCAGCGCTGGCCTGGGCGGGGGCCGACCATGAAGACGAGGCCCGGCAGGCATTCGGCGAGGGCCTTCAGGCCGTGGAATCCGATACCGGTGAGCTCACCCTCGCCGGAGAGACGGCCGTGGGGCTCACCGACCTGGACCATGCCCTCGACCGTCTCGAACGGGGTTCGCTCGAACTCCGGCGCCGGGTGCTCGAGGCCGCCGCGGCGGTGACCCTGGCCGACGGCGTCCTCCATGTCGAAGAGGCGGAACTCCTGCGAGCCGTGGCCGAGAGCCTGGAACTGCCCCTGCCCCCACTGATCACTCAGCCTCCCGGAGCGTAGTTCGGCCCGCGGGGGAGTAGGTCAGCCCGCCGGATAGTAGGTTGGGGCCGCCGGGCCGACCGGAAGGCCGAAGCCGAAGACCCAGAGGTAGAAGGTGGCCACCCAGAAGATCAGGAAGAAGATCGTGTAGGGGAGCATGATGGCGACGAGCGTTCCGATCCCGAGCTTCGTGTCGTAGCGGGCGGCGAAGGCGAGGATCAGCCCGAAGTACGACATCATCGGGGTGATGATGTTGGTGCTCGAGTCCCCGATCCGGTACGCCGCCTGGATCACCTCCGGCGAATAGCCGATCAGCATGAGCATCGGCACGAAGATCGGGGCCGTGATCGCCCACTGCGCCGACGCGCTTCCCAGGGCCAGGTTCACGAGGCAGCACATCAGGATGAAGGGGATGAAGACCAGGGGGTTGGTCAGCCCGATCGTCTGGAGTACATCGGCCCCCACGACCGCCGTGATGCTGCCCAGGTTCGTCCAGCCGAAGAAGCTCACGAACTGCGCCGCGAAGAAGACCAGGACGATGTAGAGCCCCATCGTGCTCATCGCCGACGACATCCCTTCGACCACCTCGCGATCCGAGCGCATGGTGCCCGCGACCCAGCCGTAGACGAAGCCCGGGATGAAGAAGAAGACGAAGATCAGCGCGACCATTCCGCGCAGGAAGGGCGAATTGAGGACGTCCTGGGTTTCCGGGTTCCGCAGCACGCCCCATTCGGGAACGACCGCCAGCAGGAGGAGCCCCGTCAGGAAGAGGGTCGCCGCGCCCGCGGCCCAGAGACCCTGTACTTCCCGGCGGGTGAGCGGATCGGTCGAGGTCTCTCCGATGGCGTCGTGGTCGGCGTGGGTGTCGTCGTACAAGCCGAGCTTCGGCTCCACGATCCGCGCGGTCACCCACCAGCCCACGCCGGTCACCACGAAGGTGCTCACGATCATGAAGTACCAGTTCACCGCGGGGTGGACCGTGTACTCGGGGTCGATGATCCGGGCGGCCTCTTCGGTGAGTCCCGCCAGGAGCGGGTCGACGGTGCCGATCAGGAGGTTCGCGCTGTAGCCCGCCGAGACCCCCGCAAAGGCCGCGGCGAGCCCCGCGAAGGGGTGGCGACCGAGGGCGTGGAAGATGACGGCCGCCAGGGGGATCAGGACCACGTAGCCCATCTCGGAGGCGGTGTTCGAGATCACCCCCGCGAAGACCACGGCTCCTGTGACCAGGTGCGGGGGGGCCTTCAGCACGACTCCGCGGATCATGGCAGAGAGGAGCCCCGACTTCTCTGCGACTCCCACGCCGAGCATGGCCACCAGCACCGTGCCGAGGGGGACGAAGCTGGTGAAGTTGACCACCAGGTTCTCGACGATCCGTCGCAGCCCGTCGCCATTCATGAGGCTGATCGCCACGATCTCGCCGGTCGGGCTCCGGCCGGGTGCCCCCTCGGGCCTGGGGTCGGACACGCTCAGGTCGAAGAGACCCGCGAGGCCGCTCACGAGCACCACGCCCACGGCGAAGAGCGCGAAGAGGGTGACCGGATGGGGCAGCAGGTTGCCCATCCGTTCGACGAAATTCAGGAAGCGGGTGAACCAGCCGCTCTGGGATGTGGTCTCGTAGTGGTTCGTGGCCATGGAGGCGGATCGGAATCAGGAGGGACGAACGGGGTGGAGCGAATCTCGGGCAAAGGGGGGGAGGTGGACCCCTCGGGTCAAGGGCGCCCCGCGTGGCCCTCTTCGGGCCCAGGGTGCCCGAGAACCCCGCCGATCCAGACGCCGAGCCCCCCCAGGAAGGGGAGGATCCACGAAACCCAGACCGGCTGAATCGCCACGGCCGCCGCCTCGAAGGGGCTCAGGTCGGGTGCCGGATCGACGACGGCGACGGCCTCGCCGGAGGCGGTGGTCTGCGTGATCGCCATCCATACCCCCAGGATGACGAGGACCAGAAGGAGGGAGACCACCGCCGGGCGCGAGGCCGGACGGCCCCCGACCCGGGCCGCGACCCATCCCCCAAGGATCGCTCCCCCCAGGTTGAGGGGAAGGGTGCCGGCGAGCCAGGCCCCGGTCACGTCGGCGGTGCCCGGTTGGAAGGCCATCCCCTGCCCCAGGACCCACCACCAGAGGGTGAAGGTCATGACAGTCCACACGAAGATCGCGGCGTAGCCCGCGAAGGTCCCGAGCACCGTGCGCCACAGCATGGAATTCATGGGATGCGGTCCGGTCGGAGGATAATGGGTGAACGGCGAGCGACCGGCCTCGCTCAGTTCACGGGTTCAGACGCAGCAGCTCGAGAGCCCAGAGAAGGTCGAAGGCGACCCAGATCACATACGGCAGTAGAAGGATGGCGCTGAGACGTTCGCGCCGCCAGAGAAAGCCCGCAAGAAGGCCGATGACGCCGAGCAGGATCCCATGGCCGATCACCCCGAGCGCGAGCGCCTGGAACCCGATCAGCAGGGGGTTCCACGCCGTGTTGATCGCCATGGCGGTGACCGCGAGCGTGACGGCCGCCTTGCGCTCCGAGGCCCCGGGAAGCCGGGTGAGTGACCGGTAGATCAGGACGAAGAAGAGCGGGTAGTAGAGGAGCGCGACCAGCAGCGTCAGGACCTCCGGGGGCTGGAATCCCGGCCGGACCAGGGCCTCGTACCACTTCATGTCGACCTCGGCGGTGGTGAGCCACCCCAGGAGGCTTCCGAGCAGCATGAACCCGATGCAGGTGAGGGCGGCGATCCCCATCGCGCGCGTCTGCAGTTCGGTGGTGCCGGAGGGATACGTCGTCGGATCGGGGTTCGAGGACGGTGGATCGGTCGGAGCGCGCATGGTGTGCCGGGAAGGGGAGACGGAGCGGACGGAGCTTCATTCTATCGAATCGTCGCATGCCCCGGAACCGTGCGGACCGATCGCCGTCAGGGGTCCGGGTACAGGGTCAGGCTGTACTCGGAGGGCCCGGGCTCCAGTCGTGCCGGGGTTCCGTCTGCCCATGCCCAGTGGCCACGCTGGTAGTACCTGGACATGGGGTGGCCGCTCTGCCCACCGGGCATCTGGAAGGTCGCCGTCTGGAAGTCACCCGGACGCGCGACCATTCGGAAGCTCTGCCCGTACGTCTGGCTGCTCGCACGCACCGTCCCGCTCCACCCCGGCTGTCGGTGATTCGGTAGATTCAGGAATCGCCCGAGGGCCGGAGAGATCTGTCCGAAGGGGTGCTGGGCGCTGAGTCGGTTGTCTTCGCCCCACGGGGTGGAGAGCCCATCACCGTCGGGGGACTCGAGTGATTCGACGGCGAGCAGAAGGAGGCTCTGGATGTAGCGATCCCAGTCCGGATAGCCCTCCGGCAGGAGGTGTTCGGGCTGCTCCTCGAGGATCCGCAGCGCCGGTTCGTCCGACATCTCCCAGGTGTAGCGAAAGCCCGGAGCCTCGAGGCGGACCGGTGCGAGCAGGGGAGAGAGAACGCCGTTCAGCAGCTGGCTCCCGGTGCGAACCACCGCTCGAAAGTGAGGGGAGCCGGAGCCGGCATTGCCGTCCCAGTCACGAAGGTAGACGCGCAGCGAGTCCAGGCGCTCGTCCTCGGGGTCGTCGGGGATCGCGTCGAGCGCAATCTGCCGGAGGGGTTCGTGGAGGAGGCTCCGGGTGTCGAGCTGGAGCTCGTGGCTCGCGTCGATTCCGGTGCCGAAGCCCTCCCTTCCGGTCACATCGCGGATGCGGCTCGCCCGAGGGGACGGCATCCACTGGTGGGAAAGCTCCCGCGCCTCGGCAAGGGGAAGGAGCCGCTGGTTGGCCGTGTGGAGCCGGCCCGGCTCGTCGAGGATCACGACGGGGCGATCGTCCTCGCTGCGGACCCCGGCCCATCCCACCCCGGGCGTGGCGAAGGAGACGGGCCGGCGCCCCGAGAAGCCCTCTCGGAGGGGAAGAACCCCGCTCACCACCCAGCCGATGCGACCCTCGCGGTCCGCCATCAGGATCGACAGTCCGGGCCCCCCGAGCTCGCGCAGCACCTGGACCAGATCCTCCATCTCCGCGCTCTCGAGAATCGCGAGTTGTCGGAGGGTGACCCCGCCGGGGTCGAAGGCGGGGGAGCGCAGGGCCAGGGGGACGTCGTCGTCGCCGGTGAAGAGGATCGGACCCCATCGGGTCTCGCGGGTCTGAAGGGTCCGGGAGTCGGCACCCCGGACCGCGAGCTGCTCGTCCCGCACCACCAGGGTGTCCCAGCCGCCGGGAACCCGGTAGCGGAGCGGATCGTCGGGATCGAGTTCGACCTCGACCAGGTCGGTCTGGTCGACGATCGCCGCCGTGACCCCCCAGGCGAGCCCTCGGGACATGCCGATGAAGACGCCGGGGAGGCCCGGAGGGCTCACCCCGAGAACCCGCGACTGCCCCCACTCCATCTGGACCCGGTACCAGATTCCGGGCACCGAGATGGCGAGATGGGGATCGTTCGCCAGGAGGGTGGATCCGTCCTCCCCCCGGATTGCCCAGGCGTTCGAGCCCCCGGGTTGGGGTCCGAAGTCGAGGGCGACCTCGGTCGGGGCCGGTCCGGGGGCGGTTGCGCTCCGGTTCCGCAGGTCGACCACCTCGGGGCCGGGGATCGCAGCCGGCTCGTAGCCGCCCGTCGGGTCGTCGTCGCTGGCCCCGAGCACCGGCGCGTCGAAGCGCGACGCGTCGGGGGTCAGAAAGTCGGCGAGCTCGGCGGGCAGGACGTCGTAGAGTGGGCGAAGGTGTCGCTCGGATCGGTAGTGCGTCGATAGCCCGATGTAGAAGTAGAGGAAGCTGAGCATGGTGTCGACCGGCTCCCACGGCTCGGGGTGCACGCGCAGGACCAGGTACTCGGGCGGTCGTCGGGCGAGCGAGGAGAACCCGGCGTTCACACCGTCGACGTACGCATCGAGTAGGTCACGCTCCGCGGGGTCGAGGTTCGCCAGGTGGAGTTCGGCCGCGCGGCGGTAGCCGTACGGCCGAAACTGTCGGTCGGAGGGCAGGGCGGGCTCGCCGACCAGCGCAGCCATCTCTCCCGAAACCAGGCGCCGGAGCAGGTCCATCTGGAAGAATCGGTCCTGGCCGTGCACGAACCCCTGGCCGAAGACCGCATCCCGGAGCGTGGCGGCCCGAATGGTCGGAACGCCCAGCGAATCGCGGTTGATCGTCAGCTCGGCGGCAAGGCCCGCAGTGGTCAGCTCGCCCGACAGGGGTGGCAGGGAGCTCCGCACGAAGAACCACCCCCCGATCAGGGCTGCGAACACGAGCCCGACGACCCCGGCGCAGAGGCTGAAAAGGATGATGCCGAAGCGGCGCAATGCTCAGGCTCCGACGGGCGTGGTGACCGGCCGGGTGGGGAGATCGGCCCGGGGCTCGATCCGGTCGATTGGGCGTCCGGGCTCCCAGTCGGTGACATATCCGGCCACGGCCGAAGCCGCGACCGAATAGGGCGAGGCCAGGTAGAGCTGGCCGGGGCCCGAGCGCCCGGGGAAGTTGCGGTTCTGAGACGAGACCGAGACCTCGTCGGGCGAGGCGGTGACCCCGGGACCGGCGTTGATGCATGCCCCGCAGCCGGGCTCGATGAACTCGGCGCCCGCCTCCTCGAAGAGGGTCAGGTAGCCCTTCCGGTCGCAGTATTCCCGGACCTCGATCGATCCGCACTGGATGTAGCAGCGAACATCGGGGTGCACCCCGAATCCCTGCCGGTCGCGGGCTTCGCGGAAGACCGTGGCGTACATGTCCATGTCTTCCTTCTTGCCCGCGGTGCAGGAGCCGGCGTAGGCGATGTCGATCCGGACCCGACCGCCATCGGCCTCGTCGCCCTCGAGCTCGTCGATGTAGCGGCCGTTTCCGGGGTCTCCCGGGAGTGCGACCATGGGTCGGATCGTCGAGGCATCGATCTCGATCACCTTCACGTACCGGGCCCCGGGATCCGAGACCATTCCCCGGCAGAGGGCGTGGGCCCTCTCCCGGTCCATGCCCCGCTCCTCGACCATGAACTCGACGGCCTTCTCGTCGGCGGCCACGATGCCGGTGAAGGCGCCCACCTCGGCCGCCATGTTCGTCATCGTGGCCCGCTCGTCGATCGAGAGCGCCTCGACGGCCGAGCCGGCGTATTCGATGATCTGCCCGATCGCATGCCCGTCCCGGATGTAGGGGTGGCGCAGGATCTCGAGCATGTAGTCCTTGGCGGTCACGTTCCGGGCCGGGGTCCCCGAGACCACGACCTTGAACGAGGGCGGGACCTGCACCCGCACATCCTTGGTGATCCACGAGTTGAAGATCGCCGTGGTGCCGACCCCGAAGGCCACCGCCCCGATCGCGCCCGCGTGCGGCGTGTGGGAATCGGAGCCGATGATGAGCATTCCGGGCTCCGCGTATTCCTCGAGAATCTTGGAGTGGCAGATCGCTTCGGATCCCATCCGGTGTCCCTTCTGCTCGCCGTAGAGCTTGATCCCCTGGCGCTCGGCGAACTCCCGCTGCTTCACCTCGAGCTGGTTGGCCACATCGAGCAGCCCCTCCTCGATCCGCTCCTGCGTCATCGCCTTGTGCAGGAAGGTGAGGTGGTCGCGGAAGAAGAGGACGCTGTCGGGGTCGACCACCTTGCCGTCGAGCCCGACCTTCTCTTCGAAGAAGATCGCCGACATGGGCGTGACGTATTCGTGCGAAAACCGAATGTCGGTTCGGAAAAAGCCGGCATCGCCGGGCGCCACGCGCGGGACCCCGGTCCGGTCCGACGCGGCATCGACCACCCAGTGCCGGGCGAAGATCTTCTCGGCTAGGGTCATCGGGTGGTCGCCCGCGATCCCCGACCCCGCCGGCGCCCGGCCGGAGTGTGCGGGACCCGTTCGGTAGGCGGAGGCCTCGTCGTCTCCTTCGACGTAGCGCCCCTCGGTCATTGCCGCCGGGTTCGCGGGCTGCGAGGTCGCAGCCACCTGGCTTCCGACCGGATCCGAGGTGGTGTCGTCCTCGCCACTGCCCTGGAGCTCGCGGAGGTCGTCGGGGTCCTGTACCACCGCAGCAGTGTCGGCCGGGGTGGTGGGCCGGGCCCGCCCTCGGCCGGATTCGAGGCTGGCCGGGAGGAGCGCCGAGGTCCGACCCTGCAGTCGGGCGAGGTTGTACTCGAAGAGTCCACCGTACTCGATGATCTCGCGAGTGATCGCGTCCTTGCCCCGGGTGAATTCGGCGAGCTCGATCGGCTCCCCGGCCCGGATCCGTTCGATGACGCCGAAGTCGGTGGTGGTGAGGATCCCCAGGTTCTGGCAGTTCTCGTTGTAGATCCGCTCGATCGACTCCGCCACCACGATCCGGATGCCGGCCATCAGCTCGGCGTAGGGCGACTGCTCCCTGGAGCTGCCCTTCCCCCGTCGCTTCCCCGCGACCGAGCAGACGAACCCCCCGGCCTTCACACTCCCCCGGCTGATCGGAAAGCGGGTCTCGCCGGTCTCGGGGTCGGTGGTTCGCAGTCCCAGGTAGGGGAATTCGCCCAGCGTCTCGTCGTAGAAGTAGCAGATATACGCCGGCGTGATCTCGTCGGTCGAGATCTGGTCCCGGAGTCGCTCCCGGAGCGCGTCGGTGAGCTCGAGATCCGTGCGATCGAAGAGCTGAGACTCGACCTCGCGGGCGTCGTTCGACAGGAAGAGGACTCGACCGGGCATGCTCAGGGTGGCCGGTCGCTTCTCGACGGGGCGGGAGAGAAGATCCTTGGATGGCGACATGGATACCTTCGGCTGCGGTGGGCGTATCACACGGGTAAGACCCCGAACGAATCAGAAGCGGTCCAGCCCCTCAGTATGTGGTGCGGGGCGGGGGGCGGCAAGCGACGGGACGTTTCTGAAGGGGGCTCGATCCATTACTCTGTGGGAGAACTCATTTGCCCGGGAGGCACCCATGAACCGACCCAGCGGGGCGCGCGACCAGGAGCGCGGCCGGACGCACGAGCAGGGGCGCACCGACGAGCTCGGGGACACGCTGGATCGTCCCCTGCGCGACCTGCGCGTGTCGGTGACGGACCGGTGCAACTTCCGGTGCGTGTACTGCATGCCCCGCGAGGTCTTCGGCACCGACTTCGAGTTCCTGGCGCGCGAGCAGCTCCTCACCTTCGAAGAGATTCACCGACTGGTCGGAATCTTCGCCGGTCTGGGGGTCGAAAAGGTTCGGATCACCGGGGGAGAGCCCCTACTGCGCAGGGATCTCGAGACCCTGGTCGGAATGCTCTCGACCATCGACGGGATCGACGACCTGACGCTCACGACGAACGCCTCGCTCCTGCCGAAGAAGGCCTCCGCGCTCGCCGCCGCCGGCCTCGACCGGATCACCGTGAGTCTCGACGCCCTCGACGACGAGGTCTTCCGGTCGATGACCGACCAGCCGGTCCCGGTCCAGCGGGTGCTCGACGGGATCGAGTCCGCGGCCCTGGCCGGGATGACCCCGGTGAAGGTGAACATGGTCGTGAAGCGCGGCGCGAACGAGGACCAGATCCCGAAGATGGCCGAGCACTTCCGGGGGACGGGACATATCCTGCGCTTCATCGAGTACATGGATGTGGGCAACACGAACGGCTGGCGCCTCGACGACGTCGTGCCCGCCCGGGCGATCCATGGCGCGATCCACGAGCGCTGGCCCCTCGAACCCCTCGATGCCCGCTACCCGGGCGAGGTGGCGACCCGCTACCGCTACCTGGACGGCGCGGGAGAGATCGGGATCATCTCGTCGGTGACCCGGCCCTTCTGCGCGACCTGCACCCGCGCCCGGCTCACGGCGAGCGGTGAGCTCTTCACCTGTCTCTTCGCGGGGAGTGGCCACGACCTGAAGGGGCCGCTCCGGGAGGGCCTCTCCGACTCCGAGATCGCCGGGCTCATCCGACGGATCTGGGGCCGCCGGACCGACCGGTACTCCGAGCTGCGCAGCGAGGCGACGGTCGACCGGCCCCGCGTCGAGATGTCGCGCATCGGCGGATAGCCTGCCTCGACGAGGGGGGTGGCCGGCGACCGGAACGGCCGGAGATCAGAACGGAAAGAGGAGCGGCACCAGCACCACCGTCACCACCAGCACCAGCGCCTGCAGCGCCACCCCCACCTTGAAGAAGTCCCCGAAGCGATAGCCGCCGGGCCCCAGCACCAGGGTGTTCACCGGCGAGGCCACCGGGGTGGCGAAGGCGGTCGAGGCCGCCACCGCGATCGTCATCATGAAGGGCTCGGGGTTGGCCCCGATTCCGGCCGAGAGCTGAAAGGCGATCGGCGCCAGGAGCACGGCGGTCGCGGTGTTCGAGATCACCTGGCTGAGCGCCGAGGTGAGCACGAAGAGCACGACGAGCAGGAGGATCGGCCCGGTTCCCTCCATCGCATCCGCGAGCTGGTCGACGATCAGCTGCATCCCCCCGGTGTTCTCGAGCGCCGTGGCCATCGGCAGGATCCCCGCGATCAGTACGACGCTCTCCCAGTTCACCGAGCGATAGGCGTCTTCGACGGTCACGCAGCGAAAGAGCACCATCGCGACGGCCGCCACGAGCACCGCGGTCACGGCCGGCACGACGCCGAAGGTCATGAGTCCCAGCATGCCGACGATGATCGCCACCGCCACCGGCGCGCGGTCGAGGGGCTGCAGCGCCGGTCCCATCTCGCGCGGGGCGAGTGTCACCACGAAGTTCCGGGTCTCGCGACCCAGGCGGCGGATCGCCTCCCACTCCCCCTGCACCAGGAGGGTGTCGCCGAAGCGGAGGGCCACATCGCCCAACTCCCCCTCGAGCAGCTCTCCCATCCGCTTCACCCCGATCACCGAGAGCTGATAGTGGTCGCGGAAGAGAATCTCCTTGAGCGTCCTGCCCAGGAGGCGGGAGCGGGGGGTCAGGAGCACCTCGGCGATCCCGGATTCTTCGGCGGTGGGGTCACCCTCCCGGGTCTCCTCGATGAGGCGGACGTGGCCACGGGATACCAGACGGGCAACCCCGTCGGGTGAGCCCTGCACGAGGAGCAGGTCGCCGGCGCGCAGGACGGTGTCGGCGAGTGCGGGCTCCATCTCGCGGTCCTCCCTGGAGGAGGCGTCGGAGGAGCCCGCTTCGCGCCGGCGTCGATCGCGAATGCGACCGGGACGGAAGCGACCGCGCTCCCCGCTCTCGCGCAGCACCTCGAGCACCGTCAGCCCCAGCGAGCCCGCCCAGTCGAGCTCCTTCAGGCTGCTGCCGATCAGCGGGGAGTCGACCGGCAGGTGCAGCCGATGCAGCTGCGCCGGCAGCCCCCAGCTGCCCGCGAGCTCCTCGACCGACGGGTCGTCCTTGCCGGATGGAGCCCCCACCGCCGGCCGATCCGGCAGAAGTCGCCGCCCGACGAGCGCCATGAAGGCGATCCCCACGATCACCATCGCGACCCCGATCGGGGTGAAGGCGAAGAGGCCGAAGGGGTCCCGGCCCATCGCCTCCAGGTGATTGCTCACCACGATGTTGGGAGCGGTCCCGATCAGGGTCAGCATGCCCCCCAGCAGAGAGGCGACCGAAAGGGGGATCAGCAGCTTCGACGGGGGAATGTCGCGGGCCCAGGCGAGACCCATCACGACGGGCAGCATGACCGCCACGGTGCCCGTCGAGCTCATGAAGCCCGAGAGGATCGCGACCAGGAGCATGATCACGATCAGGAGCCGGGTCTCGCTGTTGCCCGCGAGACGGGCCGGGAGCCGGCCCAGCGACGACGCCACCCCGGTCTGAAAGAGGCCGTCTCCCACCACGAAGAGGGCCGCGATCATGATCACGACCGGATCGGCGAAGCCCGCCAGCGCCTCTTCCGGACTCAGGATCCCGGTCAGGGTGAGGGCCAGCAGCGCCATCAGCGCCACCACGTCCAGCCGCAGGCGCTCCGACACGAAGAGCAGCACCGTGACCGCGAGGATTCCGTAGACGAGCAGGATCGAGCCGGTCATCGGGTCATTGTGGCAGGGGGCGTCCGGGAAAAGGGGGCTTCCAACCGCCCCGAAGATGTGGTGTCGGCCGGCAGGCTGCAACGCTCGCCCGCCCGATCTCCGATCGGATCGGCGCTTGACGGTGGGGGGGCGGGATCCTTCTTTTCTCCGGGTACCACGATTCCCCCCCTCTCGGAGGCCTGTCTTGAGTCAACCCTCATCATCCTCGAATCCCTCTCCCGGTGCCGCACCCGCCCGGGAACTTTTCGGTACCAAGTGGGGCTTCGTCCTGGCCGCGGTGGGAAGTGCGGTGGGGCTGGGCAACATGTGGCGCTTCTCGTACGTCGCCGCCGAGGGCGGGGGTGCGGCCTTCGTGGTGGTCTACATCGCGATGATCGCGCTGCTCGGGGTTCCCCTGATGCTCTGTGAGCTCACGGTGGGGCGCCGCACGCACCTGTCACCGATCGGGGCGCTCCGGAACCTGGGCGGCCGCGCCTGGGTCCCGCTGGGGGTGCTCTTCGTCGTCACGGGCTTTCTGATCCTGTCGTACTACTCGGTGATCGCGGGGTGGACCCTGCGCTACGCGGCCGAGGCGGTCACCGTGGGCTTCGCTCCCGATCCGGGCGCCCACTTCGGGGCGATTTCCCAGGGGGCGGCGGCGGTCTACTGGCACCTCGCCTTCATGGTCCTCACGATCGGGATCGTGATGGTCGGAGTGCAGAAGGGCATCGAGCGCGCGGCGATGATCCTCATGCCGACCCTCTTCCTGATCGTGCTCGGGCTCGCGGTCTGGGCCTTCACCCTGGAGGGCGCGGCCGAGGGGTACGCCTTCTACCTGATGCCCGACTTCAACGAGTTGCTGGACCCCACGGTGCTCCGCCAGGCGATGGCCCAGGCCTTCTTCTCGCTCTCGCTGGGGATGGGGGCGATGCTCACCTTCGCCTCGTACCTATCGCGCGACACCGACCTGAACCAGGAGGCGGTGACGATCTCGTTTGCCGACTTCGCGGTCGCCTTCGCCGCCGGGCTGGTCGTATTCCCGGTCATCTTCGCCCTCGGTCTGCAGGACCAGGTCTCGGAGAGCACGGTCGGCGCCCTCTTCATCGCGCTTCCCGGCGCCTTCGAGGCGATGGGGGGTCCGGGTCGTGTGGTTGGGCTCCTCTTCTTCCTGGCGCTGGCGGTGGGCGCGATCACCTCGGCCATCTCGCTGCTCGAGGTGGTTACCTCGTCGATCATCGACGAGTTCAAGATGGCGCGGAAGAACGCCGCCATCGGGATGGGTGTGCTCATTGCGCTGGCCGGGCTCTTCTCGGCCTTCAACACCGACGTGCTGGGGCTCGTCGATCAGGTGGCGGGAGACCTGTTCCTGGTGATCGGTGCGCTAGGCATGTCGATCTTCGTGGGCTGGTTCATGAAGGAGGACACCGCGGCCGAGCTGGCTCGGGGAGCCGGGGAGGGCTTCAAGGCGGTGATCCCGACGGTCCTGTTCCTCGTTCGCTGGGTGCTGCCACCGGTGATCGCCTTCGTGCTCTGGTTCGCGATGGGAGACGCTCTGGCCGCGATCGGGGACTTCTTCGGGAGCTGATCCCCGGCGTCGGACCCGACGCGGGGACCGGTCGAACGACGAACGAAGGCCCCGGGGCGAAGGCTCTCGCCCCGGGGCCGTTTCGTATCCGGGCGCCACGCCGTTCGTGCGCGGCGACTCGTGGTTCGGGTATCGTGGGTCAGTCACCCCCGGTGTGCGCCGGCACCTCGCAGACGCCCGTGCCGTCCTTGCAGCCCGGCTCCGAGAGCACCTTGTAGAAGAGCTCGTAGATCCGGCGGTACTGATCGACCCACGACGATGGAGTGACCATCCCGTGGTTCTCGGTGGGATAGACCGAGAGCTCCCAGTTCTCCTTGCCGAGCTCGATGAGTCGCTGCGTGAGCCGCACGATGTCCGAGAAGTGGACGTTGGTGTCGTACATCGGGTGCCCCATCAGCAGGTGACCCTCGAGTCCCTCGGCGAAGTAGATCGGTGACGACTGCACGTACGCCTCGGGGTCGTCCTGGGGCAGGTTGAGGATGTTCGAGGTGTAGCCCTGGTTGTAGTGGGCCCAGTCGGTCACGGAGCGCAGCGCGCCACCGGCGTGGAAGTACTCGGGCTCGGTGAACAGGGCCATGAGGGTGATGAAGCCCCCGTACGACCCTCCGTAGATCCCGATCCGACCGGCGTCGACGCCCTCGTTGGCCTCGAGGTAGCGAACGGCGTCGACGTAGTCCGACAGGTCCGCCCCGCCCATGTGGCGGTAGATTGCGGTCCGCCAGTCCCGGCCGTACCCGGCCGAGCCCCGGTAGTCCACGTCGAAGACGGTGAAGCCCTGCGCCACGAGGTAGTGGTGGAACATGTACTCGCGGTAGTAGGTGGACCACCACTCGTGGACGTTCTGCAGGTACCCGGCGCCGTGCACGAAGAGTACCGCCGCGCCGTTCGGCTCGACACCCATGTCCGACGGCCGGTAGATGCGCGCCGGCACGTCGATCCCGTCCTGAGCCGGGAACTCCACGATCTCGGCGTGGATCCAGGGGAAGTCCAGGAATTCCTCGGAGGGCGACGTCGTGATCTGCGTCATCTCGGCCCCGGGCGCGAAGTCCATCATGAAGAGCTCGGGGGGCCGGGTCTGGGTGGAGTGCACCACGGCCACCCGGCTGCCGTCCGGCGAGATCGTCCCGTTGAAGTTGCCGAGCCCCTCGGTGATCCGGGTCCGGTCGCTCCCGTCGAAGTTCATGCGGTACATGTGCTGCGAGTAGGGTGAGCCCTCGTTGGTCCGCAGGATGAAGTAGTCGCGCTGCTCGCGGATCTGGACCGAATGGACCTCCCAGTTGCCCGAGGTGAGCGCCTGCAGGTCGCTTCCGTCGGCGTTGATCGCGTAGAGGTTCGCGAACCGCTCCGCCTCGCTCACGAAGTAGGCGCGGTCCGAGTCCGGGAGCCACCCGACGCAGAACGAGCAGGGGCCCGCCACCCAGGCCGAGTCGGCCAGGTGGTGCAGCACCGTAAGGTCGCCGGTCGCGGCCTCGACGCTGAGCAGCCAGCGCTGCTTGTTGTCGATCGAGCTGGCATTCAGCAGACCGTAGGTGCCGGCGTCGTTCCAGCCCCGGAACTGCACGGACTGGATCTCGACCTCTCCCTCCCGCACTTCCTCGAGCTGGGAGGGCTCCCACGCACCCGCGGGCTCCTCGAGCATGGCGTGCGCCTGGAGCACGTCGCCCACCTCGAGCCAGTGGATCGAGTCGGACCCGAT
The DNA here is from genome assembly GCA_007126575.1 of Gemmatimonadota bacterium. Lineage (GTDB taxonomy): Bacteria > Gemmatimonadota > Gemmatimonadetes > Longimicrobiales > Gaopeijiaceae > SLBA01. The sequence continues at coordinate 32,479 of SLBA01000138.1, forward strand.
CGCGTGGATCCCGAGCTGCGTGCGTCCGACCCCATCGCCCACCTTGGTGCGGATGGGGTTCGGAGAGGTGTAGCCGTCTTCGGTGATCCACTGCGGCACGACCACCTGCTCGGTGTTCGACGCGGATTGCGACGCCTGCACCGAGACGTAGCGGCCGTGCGGATCGATGTCGAACCCGCCGGGGTTGCCCCGGTCGCCCACGTAGGTGGTCTGGACCATCTCGGCCTCGCGCCGGAGCTCCTGGACCTCCTGCTGCGCCTCGCGCCGGGCGACCTGCCGCCGGATATGTTCGAAGAGCTCGAGCTGCTGGTCGCGCAGGAAGGCCCGATGGCCCTCGGGCTCCCGGTCCTGCGACGCGCTTCCGCTCCGGATGTCGGTGAGCTGCGTGACTTCGCCCGAGCTCAGCTCGAGCGCGAAGATCTGGCCGCCCTGACTGTAGTAGAGGCGCTCCCCGTCGGCCGAGAAGGAGACGTTCCCCTTGTTGTCGCGGGTGTTGGTCAGGCGCCGCACCGAGAGGTCCTCGCGATCGACCAGGTAGAGATCACCGCGCCAGGCGGTGGCCCGGTAGCGTCGATCGGGTGAGATGGCTCCCCCGGCGAAGGTGATCTGAAGAGAATCCGCCACGAGCGGGTCGTCGATCAGCTCGGGCTCCCCTCCGGCGGCCGGGATCCGGTAGAGCTTCTGGTCGGCGTCCCACTCGTGCCCGTGAGGCAGCCACTGGAAGTAGACCCAGCGCGAGTCGTCGGTCCAGTTGATGCTCGACGGAGACTGCCCGACGATCTCGTTGCCTCGCATGAAGTTTAAGAGCGAGAGCTCGAAGCTGTGGGCGCGGGTCACCTCGGGCTCCCAGCTCGCGACCGGGTTGTCCTGGGCGGTGACCGGCGCGGCCGAGATGGCGGTTCCGAGCGCGGCGGTGCCGAGCGCTGCGGAGAGTACGGCGGCGTTGCGAATCCAACGGCGCATGGTCGACTCCTCATGGGGGTTTGCGGGATTGACTCCGGGGAAAATAGGGAGTCGTGCCCGTGAGGAAAGACCCGGGGCCGTTCGACCGCCGCGATCAGTCCCCGAAATCGATCCCCAGCCGGCGGGCCGTGCGGACCACGTCGCCATCGACGGGGACTCTCTTCAGGTCCTCGACGGCCTTCTGCAGCGGTACCGCCCGCACCTCGTCGAGGTCGAGTGCGACCATGCACCCGAAGCTCTCCTGGTCGACAAGATCGACCGCGGCGACCCCGAAGCGCAGGCTGAGTAGCCGGTCGTACGCCGTGGGCTGCCCTCCGCGCTGCAGATGGCCCAGGACGAGCGCCCGGGTCTCGATCCCCGTGGACTCCTGGATCTTGCCCGCCACCCTATCGGCCAGACCCCCGTACCGCGAAGAGCTGCCGGCGCGCTCCGGCTCGATGATCGAGGGGTCCCCCCCCTTCGGAGCGGCGCCCTCGGCGACCACGACGATCGCGTAGCCCGGGCCGTCGTCGACCTCGGCGCGCAGCCGCTCGCAGACGCGGTCGATCTCGAAGGGGATCTCGGGGATCAGGATGGTGCTCGCGCTTCCCGCCAGACCCGCGTAGAGGGCGATCCACCCGGTGTGTCGGCCCATGAGCTCGACGACCATGACCCGGGAGTGCGCCTTCGCGGTGGAGTGCAGCTTGTCGATCGCGTCCGACGCGGTCTGCACCGCGGTGTGAAAGCCGAAGGTGACGCGGGTTGCCGCCAGGTCGTTGTCGATCGTCTTGGGGACCCCCACGACGGGGAGCCCACGGGCGTGGAGCTCCGAGGCGATGCGCAGCGAGCCGTCTCCCCCGATCGCGATCAACGCGTCGAGGCCGTGCTTGTGAAAGGCCGCGATCAGCTCCGGCGAGCGGTCCACCTCTTCGGTGCTCCCGTCGGCCAGGGTACGCGGCCAGCGCAGCGGGTTGCCCCGGTTCGTCGTTCCCAGGATCGTGCCCCCGAGGTGCGTGATGCCCCGGACCGAGCCCCGGTCGAGGGGGATGAGGCCGTCGCCCTTCCAGAGCCCTTCGTAGCCCCGCCGAATGCCCACAACCTCCCACCCCCGGTTCAGGGCCGAGAGCACCACGGCGCGGATGACGGCGTTGAGTCCGGGGGCGTCGCCCCCGCCGGTGTTCACTGCGAGTCGGAACGGTCGGGACATCGGAGAGGTCTCCAGTGGGGGTTCGGGGTTCGGGATTCGGGATTCGGGATCCGGGGGCGGGGGGCCGGAACGTGCGCATCGCCCGAGGTTACATTGAGATCCGGGCGAAGGCGAGTTTCCCGCCCGAGCTCCCTGCCTCAAACCCTCGAGGGCAAGCAAAGATCATGGCCGCGACCGAAAAAGACGTGCTCGACGCGCTGAAGACCGTTAAGGACCCCGAACTGAACCTCAACCTGGTGGTGCTCGGGCTCGTGTACGACGTCGACGTGCAGGGCACGCACGTTCTCTCGCACATCTCGCTCACCTCGCCCATGTGCCCGGTGGCCGAGCAGATCGTGCAGATGGCCGAAGACGCGATCCTGGGGGTCGAGGGCGTCGAGACCGCCAAGGTGCAGCTGACCTTCGATCCGCCCTGGACACCGGAGCGGATCAGCCCCCTGATCCGGTCGTCGCTGGGGCTGTAGTGCCCTGAACCACCGGCAGCCGGCGGTATTCGGGTGCCCGAGGGGGGCTCCCGGCGGGCGAGGGGTCGTGCGGACGACGGCCTCTCCCCTTATATTCGAACGAGCGTTCGAACGAATGACTCTGAGGCGCCCGCTCCGGCGGCGCCGTGAACCCAGACGGAGGAACACCCATGGCTCCCTTCACCGACGAAGAACTCAAGGAGAAGGTGCACGACGGATACATCGTGGAATCGGTGGAGGAGATGACCGAGGGGTACCGCAAGGCGCTCGTGGTGCAGCTCACGGTGCAGGCCGACACCGAGCTGATCTCGGCGCCCGCCTACTGGATGGCCGCCCGGCACGCGCCCTCGACCAACACGCAGGTCTCGGCGCACGCGATCATCCAGGACGAGCTGGCGCACGCGAACATCGCCTACCGGCTCCTCGAGGACCTGGGGGAGTCGCGTGAGGCGCTGGTGTACGGACGCGAGCCCCACGAGTTCAAGCACCCGTACGGCTTCGACCAGCCCCTCGACAACTGGGCCGAGCTGGTGGTGGCGAACGGCTTTTACGATCGAGCCGGGATCACCCTGCTCTCCGACGTCTTTCACAACACCTCGTACGGACCGCTCAAGCGGGCGCTGGTGAAGATCGACATGGAAGAGACCTTCCACCTGCGGCACGGCGAGGTCTGGATGCGGCGGCTGGCGAACGCCGGGGGCGAGGCGCGCGAGATGCTGCAGCGGGCCGTGGACTGGATGTTTCCCATGACGATCGAGTGGTTCGGACTCCCCGACGAGATGAAGCGGCACTCCGGTCAGCTCGACTACAAGCTCAAGGGGATGACCAACGACCAGCTGCGGCAGACCTGGATGGCGGCCACCGTGCCCCTGTGCGAGCGGCTGGGGCTGGACGTGCCGGCGCACTTCAACCAGGCGCTGAACCGCTTCGACCTGGAGTTTCCCTTCCCCTGCCGGTACGATCCCGACGAGAAGCGCTGGGCCTTCGACGAGGGCCAGATCAGCTGGGACGAGGTATTCAAGCGGTGGAAGGGTCGGGGGCCGATGAACCAGACCTTCGTGGAGTCGATCCGGCGGTCGCGCTCGGAGGTGTCGGCATGGTTGAACTGACGACACGATCGCCCGGGGGGGTGACCCTTCCGGTGGTCGAGGCGCCGAGTCCCGAGGACGCACTCCCGAAGCGGGTGACCTCGCACGCATCCGGGGGACGTGATGTGTGGTCGGAGCCGATGGAGGACGCGCCCGGGGACCCCGAGGCGGTGGTGGTCGAGCTGCTGCACGAGGTACTCGACCCGGAGCTGCCCATCAGCCTGGTCGACCTGGGGTTGATCTACGGGGTGGAGTTCGAGGCGGGACGGGTGCGGGTGGATCTGACCTTCACGGCGACCGCCTGCCCCTGCATGGAGTTCATTCGCGAGGACGTGCGCGACCGGCTGATGCGCGAGTACTGGGTCGACGCCGTCGAGATCCGCGAGGTGTGGAACCCGCCGTGGACCCGCGAGCGGATCACCCGGCGCGGCCGGGAGCAACTTCGGACGATGGGGGTGGGAGTCTGATGGACGAGATCATCTACGATGTGTTCACCCGGAAGAGCCGGGGAGACACGCTGACGCACGTGGGCTACCTGACCGCGCCCGACGAGGCGATGGCCCGGGTCTATGCCTGGACCACATACGACGAGGAGAACTGGTTCGAGATGTGTATCGTGCCACGAAGCGCCATCATCCCGGTCAACCGCACCGACGGGCCCTTCGCGGCCGCCTCGCACGAGGTGAGCGCGTGAGCGGGGTCGAGCCCGGGCTCCCGGAGATGGATGACGCCGTCCGAACCGCCTTTCGCCGGCTCCTCCTGTCGCTCGCCGACTCCAAGCGGATCCTGGGGATCCGGTATTCGGACTGGCTTCTGGGGGCGCCCTCGATCGAGGCCGGGATCGCGGCATCGTCGATGGCCCAGGACGAATGGGGCCACGCACGGCTGCTCTACGCTTCGCTCAAGGACTTCGGCGACGATCCGGTGGCGCTCGAACACGACCGACAGGCGGCCGAGTATGCCTCGATGGAGGCCCTCGACGCACCCTTCGACGACTGGGCCCGGGTGATCGCGGGCGCGGTGGTGGTCGATGGGGCGCTGGCGGTGGCGCTGCGTGCCGTGGCGGAGGGGGGCTACGAGCCGATCGAGGGACGGATCTCGAAGATGCTGGGCGAGGAGGCCTTTCACCGCTCCCTGGCCGAGGCGTGGTTCCGACGGCTGGCGGGCTCCGAAGAAGGCGCGCGTCGGCTGAAGGGGGCCGTCGAGGAGTGGCTCGCGCCCACGCTCCGGGTGCTGGCTCCCGACGACCAGGGCCACCGCGCGCTCGTGGCGGCCGGGCTGACGGGGTCGGCCGCAGAGCTGAGAGCCCGGTTTGCGGAGCGGATCTCGCCCCTGCTCGAGCTGCTTTCGGTCGACATGCCCGAGCCGCTTGGCCTCGACGACTGGGACGAGGGACGTGGACGGGGTCCGGGCCATCCCGCCGAAGAGGCGGTCGAGCGCGCCCGGGGCGACCTGAACCGTGCGCTCTTCGTCGAATGAGGAAGCCCGCCATGAAAGATCCAGAGGCACGCCCCGACGTGATCCCCGATCGGCCTCGCTGCCCCTTCTGCGAGGGGACCCGGACCGAGTTGCACTCCCTGTTCGGGAGTCACGCCTCGGTCAGCTCCTACTGGTGTCGCGACTGCCGGAGCCCCTTCGAGTTCATGAAGTGGGGCGAATCCGGTGGAGACGGGTCGTGAGCGAGAACGGTGGGAGCGGGGAGCTCGAGGAGTTCCGCGCCTTCCGGGAGCGGATGAACGAGCGGATCCTCGAGGCGGGAAATCTCGAGATCCGTCGGTTCTTCGCGCTCGACGAGCGGGTGTATCGCGATGGAGCCCTCGGCGCGTCGACCAAGGAGCTCCTGGGGCTCGTCGGGTCGCTTGTGCTGCGGTGTGACGACTGCGTGAGCTACCACGTGATCCGCTGTCGCGAGGAGGGGTGGAGCGACGAGGAGATCTTCGAGGCCCTCTCGGTCGGCCTGGTGGTGGGAGGATCGATCACGATCCCGCACCTCCGGCGGGCGGTGGCGCTGCTCGACGAGCTGCCGGCGGCTACTCCGGCTGGGGATCCCCCGGCGGAATGATCTCGATCTCTTCGAGGAAATCCTGAAGAGGCTGGAAGATCTCCTGGGCCCAGCTCGCCAGAATGCGAGCGGCTTTGCACGAGGGCTCGTCGGACCGACCGAGGTGGCGGGCGGCGGCCATTCCCAGCACCTCCGGCGATTCCTCGAGTGCATGGTGGTAGTCGAAATACCGGGCCGCGGCCCTCTGCTCGAAGATGGGCAGCTCAGCCGAGGTGATTCCCCGCTTCTCGAGGTCCTCGTAGATGGCGCGATGCAGGGCTCCGAGCACACACTTCACCGGATCGCCGTTCGTTCTCGGGTGGAAGACCTGGCGGACCGAGCGGACATGGGCCCACATCAGGTAGATGAGGAGCTCCTCGGTGGCTGAATCGCTCGGGACGCCCTCTTCGGTCGAAACCCCCAGGTCCGAGAAGAGCTGACTCGATTCGTTGGAGAGGAGGAGGTCGGAGAGGCTCTCCCAGACCATGTGTGCCACGTGCGCCCCGAGTTCCTCGCGGGTCATCGGCGCGCCCGGGCCGGGATCACCGAGGCGGGTCGCCCTTGCGAGTTCGGCGAATCTGGGCATTGCTCTCCTGACGGGGGTAGGGGAGTTCGGGGTGGACGTTCCGGACCCCGGGAACTCTTTTCGGGCATTGGAGACTACATACACCTGTTCGATGCCGTCGGGCAAGAAAAAGTTTACCCACTCCGAATCCCTGACCCGGTTCATCCCTCTATGAAAGCTTCGTCCAGACTTCTGGTTCTTGGGTTTTTCGCCAGTCTTCTCGTGACGGCGTGCGCCAGCGGCCCGGCGACGGTGCCGACCCCACGATCGGTCATCATCTTTTCCGGTGAGCGGATTCAGACCGATCGGGAGACCATGGGCGAAGTCGACTCCTGGCTGCGTGTGCAGCGCGAGGAGATCGAGCGCAACCCCAGCTTCCTGATCCGTCTCCAGTCGACCACGAATCCGGGGTATCCCTGGCGGGACTTCGAGATCACCGGGGATACGGCGATCGTCTTCCTGCAGCAGACGGCGCGCGATGCCGAGGCGCCGTACCTGATCTACGCGCACCTGCGGCTGATGGCGTCGCGGGACGATCCGGCGGAGCTGGAGCCGTGGCTTCCCGAGGATGACCTGGGCAAGGAGGGGCTCGACCTGGAGCTTGCGATCCTGAATCGGGTGGCCGATGTGTGGCTCCTGGGGCGATCCGTCTATGACACCCAGGCCTTCGGACCGCTCGACGAGATCATGTACGCACGGGAGGCGGGGTTCCTGCGCGAGCTCGTGCTCCAGGCGCGGCGGGACCGCTTCGCCAGCGAGCGCGAGGCCCACTTCGCGGCCGAGCCGGATCGGGAGTCCGAGTTCAGGAGCTGGCTGGAGAGGGTGTTCGAGCGCTCGGAGCCGGGGTACGCCGAGGCGGCCGAGGCGATCGAGACCGATGAGGAGATTCCCCCGGGACCGCCGGGCGGCGGCCGCTGACCACGGTCCTTCTCAGGCGGGCCGAACAACCCAGGTGAGGTCGACGGGGACCCCGTCCCCCTCCTCCTCGATGTGCAGGTCGATCCGGCCGGACTCCCGGATCCGGCCGTCCGAGACCTTCCCTCCGGTCACCGGAAACCCCAGGACCCTCAGGCGGCGCTCCTCCCCTCGGGGACCCGTTGCGCTGAGGGTGGCCCCGCGAAGAGCACGCACCGTGGGGGGTGCCCCTTCGAGAAGTCGAAGTCGCAGGATTCGGCCCCCGTGCGGGTGGTCGAGGGCGTCGATGACCTTGAGTCGAGTCTGTCCCGTGTTCGCCATTGCCGCTACCGTGTGGCTCCGTGTGGGGAGGTCCGGATCCGCTCGCTGTGGATCGCGGGGATCCGACCGATTTGGGTTCGATCGAGGGCCCACAGGCATCGGCTGGGACCCTCGAACACCTTAGATGATGCGAGGGAGGGCGTCAACGACCTCCCGGAAGGAGCCGAGGATGGAAGAGGCCGACGACGGCGTCGGAGAACTGCAGCTATCGCCGGAGGTGATGCGGGAGATGGGGTATCGCGCGGTGGACGCGCTGGTGGACCGGTGGGCCGAACTTCCCAACGAGCCGGCGTGGCGCGGCGGATCCCGAGCCGAGATGGACACCCGTCTCGGGCCCATCGCGCCCCCACCCGCGGGTCCGAGCGATCCCGAATCCGTGCTTCGGGAGGCGATCGAGTCGGTCCTGCCCGAGGCGGCGCGCATCGACCACCCCCGCTTTTTCGCCTTCATTCCCTCGGCCCCGAGCTGGATGGCCGTGCTGGGGGACTTCCTGGCCACGGGCTTCAACGTCTTTCAGGGCACCTGGCTGGCGTCGGCCGGCCCGAGCCGGGTCGAGCTCGAGGTCGTGGAGTGGTTCCGGAGTTGGGTCGGAATGCCCGAGGGCGCCGAAGGGGTGCTGACCAGCGGGGGCTCGGTGGCGAACCTGATGGCGGTGGTCATGGCGCGCGAGATCGCGGACAGTCCGGATCGTCCCGTCGTCTACCTGTCCGACCAGGGGCACTCGTCGCTGCGCCGGGCCGCCCGGCTGGCCGGAATCCCCCCCGAGGGCATCCGCGTGCTCCCGACCGGCCCCGACCTGCTCCTCGTCCCCGACCGGGTACGTCGAGCCGTGGCCGAAGACCGTAGGGACGGAGCGGTGCCGATCCTGGTCTGCGCGAACGGGGGGGCCACGAACACGGGCCGGGTCGACCCTCTCGCGGCGCTGGGCCGGATGGCGCGGGAGCTCGGGGTGCGCCTGCACGTCGATGCCGCCTTCGGAGGGTTCGCGGCGCTCACCGACACCGGGCGGGAGGCGCTCGACGGACTCGGAGAGGCCGACACGATCACCCTGGACCCCCACAAGTGGCTCTTTCAGCCCTTCGAATGTGGATGCCTGATGGCGAGGGAGCCGGGTGAGCTCACGTCGGTCTTCGGGGTGCAGGCCGAGTACCTCCAGGACACCGAGCTCGGAGACGACCAGGTGAACTTCGGGAATCGGGGCGTTCAGCTCTCGCGCACCTTCCGGGCGCTCAAGGTTTGGATGACGGTGAGGACGCATGGACTCGACGCGATCCGTCGCGGGGTGGACCACGGGATCCGGCTGGCCGAGCGTGCCGAAGCCCGGATTCGGGGCTCCGAGACCCTGGAGCTGCTCTCCCCCGCCACCCTGGGGATCGTGCTCTACCGGTTCGTGCCCGACGAAGACGATCCCGACGCGGTGGATCGACTCAACCGGACGATCCAGGAGCGCGTGATCGAGAGCGGCTACGCCATGGTGTCGTCGACTCGCATCGGGGGGCGCTACGCCCTTCGCCTGTGCATTCTGAATCCGCGCACGAGCTGGAGCGATGTCGAGGGGGTGCTGCGCCGGGTGGAGACGCTCGGGGCGGAGCTCTCGGGGCTCCCCGGCCGGAGCGTCGGGGCCCGATGACCGAGGAGCTCCGGGGAATTCAGGCCGAAGGGGAGTCCGGCGCCGCGCCTGCCGGGGAGCCGCCGGATGACCGTGCGCAGGTGTCCCCGGACGCGTCACGCGACGCATCCCGAGATGCACCGCAGGACGCACCGCCCGATCCCCCTCCGGGGGCCGAGGCTGCGAGGGGAAGGCTGCGGGTCGGGATGGTCCTGACGGCGGTGCTCGTGGCGATCTTCGTGATGGCCACGGAACTGTCGGTCCCCAACGCCATCGGCCTCTCCCTCTTCCTGTTGGCGTTTCCCGCGATCGCCTGGGCGCAGCTACCCCTGATGACCGAGGAGATGCTGGAGCGAATCCCGGTCTACCTCGGCTCGATCCTCTCGATCTCGCTCCTGGGCTTTCTGGGGCTGGGCCTGGGGGTCTGGGGCTTCGAGCCGGCCGACCTGGGGCTCGTCGGACTTCCGGTCGGGCCCCTGCTGGGCTGGGTGGTGGCGATCACCGGGGGGGCGCTTCTGCTCGGCAAGCTCACGGAGCCGCTGGACAAGGCGATCCACGGAGGGCCCCACCCGATCCTGCTGCAGCTCCTGCCCCGCACTCCCCGCGAGAAGGGGGTCTTCGGGGGGCTCTCGCTGGTCGCGGGATGGGGTGAGGAGGTCGCCTATCGCGGCTACGTCCCCGCGGCGCTCCTGCTGCTCGTCGCCGACCCCTGGGTCGCCATGGGGATCGCGGCGCTGGCCTTCGGGGGCCTCCACTCCTACCAGGGGGGGATCGGGGTGGTGCGCACGGCGCTCATGGGCTTTCTTCTTGGGGTGCCGGTGGTGCTCACCGGGAGCATCCTTCCCAGCATCGCGGCGCACGCACTCGTGGATCTGATCGCCGGTTTCGTTCTCGGTCCGCGGATCCTGCGCCGGGCGGGCATTTCTCTCGAACCTCAAGATGGGCAGTGATCTGACATGACTCTGGACTTTGCACTCATCGCCGATGCCGCCACCGTGGATGGGGGCGGCAAGCTCAGCGTGCTCGGAATCTTCGACCGGATCCGGGCCCGGGAATTTCCGGCACGGCACGGCCGCATCGCCCTGGTGATGCGTCTCGCCGCCGGTCCCGAGGACGCGGGGGGCCACGAGGCCGACATCCGCATGGTCGATCCGAAGGGAGAGCAGGTGCTGCGGCTCGACGGCACCCTGCGCGTGGGAGAGGCGCCTCCCGGCGCTTCGGGCACCATCACGCGGGTGCCGCACGTGCTGAATCTCGACGGGATCACCTTCCAGGGGCCCGGTGTGTACGAGTTCGAGATCCGGATCGACGGAGAGCTCGTCTCGACGTTGCCCCTGACGCTCGAGGAGCTCCGCGACGATCGCCGCTTTCCCGGACCCGGATCCTCGCAGGGCCCCGACGGGGTCCCGGTGGTCTTCGCGCCGGGCGGCCCTGCCAAGGCCTGACCCGCATGTCCCCCCGTGTGTCGTCGCTCACCCTGTATCCCCTGAAGGGCGCCGCGGGGGTTGCGGTGCAGGAGATGACGCTGGACGCGGTCGGGCCCGTCGGGGACCGCCGCTGGATGCTGGTGGACCCCGACGGGGTCTTCCTGAGCCAGCGCTCCACCCCGGCGATGGCGCTCCTGGCGACGTCGATCGAGTCGGACCGCTCGGGGTCGACCCGATTTCGGATCACGCACCCCGACGCCCCCGGATCGGACGGGCCGCTCCTTCCGCTGTACCCCGCCGAACTCGAGGGGGAGCGCCTGTCGGTGGACATCTGGAGCGACCAGGTCACGGCCATCGCGCCCGATCCCGAGGCCGACCGATGGTTCTCGGCCGTGCTGGACCGGGCGTGCCGGGTGGTGCACCTGCCCGAGTCCTCGGTTCGACCGACCGACCCGCAGTGGGCGCCGGGCGGTCGGGTGGGGTTCGCAGACGGGTATCCCCTACTCGTCGCCTCGGAGGCCTCGCTCGCCTCCCTGAATGCCCGACTGGCCGAGCCCCTCCCCATGAATCGATTCCGACCGAACATCGTGGTGACGGGGGTCTCGATGGCACACGAAGAGGACCATTGGCGCCGCATCCGGATCGGGGCGGTCGACCTGGTCGGAGTGCGCGCATGCGGCCGTTGTGCGGTCACCACGGTCGATCAATCGTCGGGAGAGCGGGGGGTGGAGCCGCTGCGGACGCTGGCCGAATACCGGAAACATGGGAGCAAGGTGTATTTCGGGCAGAACCTCATGCACGACAACGCGGGTCGGCTTGCGGTGGGGGACCCGGTCCAGATCCTGGAGACGGCGGAGCCCCGCTACTGAGCCGGGGCGAAATTGTGGCCCTACCCTTGCAGAAACCTTCTTAAGACCGAAAGGTATTAGACAGACGAAGGTCCCCGACGGGCTGATCCCGCGTTTTCGAGGAGGCACAATGATCCTCACCTGCAATTACGAGGAAGTCACGGCGCTGAGCCATGGCGCCCGTGCGTTCCTGGGCGATGATGCGCTCGATTCCGGGCAGGTGGCGGCCCCCTCGCAGGACCGTGGGGACGTCGAGGATCTCCTCCCGCGGCTCACCGGAGATCTGTCATTTCACACCCTGGCCGAGCAGCGCGAAGCCGAGCGCGGGGTGCGGGTCGTGGTCAACCACCTCCAGACCACCATGGAGGAGATGGTCGTGGCGACCCACCCGGCGGCCGAAGAGGCCGTGGCGGCCTACTTCGACTACGCCCATGCCCTCTCGGTCCTGGGCCGGCTCATGGAGCTCGGCGCCGAGATGGAGGCCATGGTCGAGGTCGTCACCGGGCGTCCGGCGCACGGCGAGCTGCTCCACACCTTTCGGTTCCCCGACTGAACCCGTGAGCGCATCGCGGATCGAAGCCCTTCGGTCCATGCTCGAGCGCCGTCCCGACGACGCCCGCCTGCGCTTCGGCCTTGCCGTCGAATACCTCAACTCGGGTGATCTCGAGACCGGGGTGACCGAGCTCCGGCGGTACCTGGAGACGGCCGACGACGAGGGCAACGCCTGGGGACGGCTCGCGGCCGCACTCGACGAACTGGGGCGCACCGACGACGCCCTCGACGCCTATCGTCGCGGGATCGAGGCGGCCCACCGGTTCGGCCATCCCACCATGGCCGAAGAGTTCGAAGAGGAGATCGACCGGCTCTCCTGAGCCTCCGCGGCCTCCTCCCCCCTCCCCCCGCTCCCCCCTTCCCCCGACTCCCCCAGCGGGTCATCTTCGGTCACCCGTCGACCCGAAGTCACCCGATCCC
>SLBA01000123.1 GCA_007126575.1 Gemmatimonadota bacterium
CCCCCCGGCTGCGTGGCTCCCGGCGCCATGTGGTCTATCACCCCATCGCTGCGAGGCCTCCGAGGCCGGGCTAGCCTTTCAGCCCATCGCGACCTGGCCCACGCGGCTGCGTAGCCCTACCGACGGCCGTGGGCGACTACGACTCGCCGTGCTCGTCCTTCGTCCCAGGGCCCGACCCGATCCCGCGGTCCGTCGAGGGATCGGGAATGATCCGGCCGGGGAGGAGCGCCTCGCGGCCGAAGCGGGCCCGCAGTTCGTCGCCCAGCCGCGAGAGGGTCCGGTCTCGATCGGACTCCTCCGCCGGGTGTTCGTCGAGCATCGAGAGTTGTCGGGCTCCTCCCGTCGACTGGAAGTTCGAGACTCCGACACCGATCAGCCGGGTCGGACGGGGCCTGCGCTCCCGGAGTGTTCTGACCATTTCTCGAGCCCGTTCGAAAAGCAGTCGATCCGATTCGAACGCCGGGTCGATGGTCTGCGATGATTGGCGTGTCCGGAAGTCGGAGTCCCGGATCTTCACGGTGATGGTGCGTGCCGAGAGTCCCTTTCCCCGGAGCGATTCCCCCACCGAGATCACGAGCTGGAGCAGGTGCCGCTCGAGGAGTTCCGGGTCCGACAAATCCCTGTGAAACGTCCGCTCCGAACTGATCGACTTGCGTTCCTCCTCGGCCACCACCGGCGACGGATCGATTCCACGGGAGCGCTCCCACAGCCAGCGTCCCCGGGCCTCTCCGAACCATCGGCGCAGCCACGCCTCCTCGACACCGACCAGGTCCTGCACGCTGTTCAGGCCGCGGTCATGGAGTGCTTCGAGCAGGGCGGGGCCCACGCCGGGAATCTGCGAGAGTGCGAACGATGAGAGAAAGTCCGCCTCCTTTCCGCCCGGGACCACATGAACCCCTGCCGGCTTGGCTCGACCGGCTGCCAGCTTCGCCACGAGTCGGCCGGTTCCGGCACCGATCGAGACCGAGATTTCGGTCTCGTCGAGCACCCGCTGGCGGATCCTCCGAGCGGTGTCCCCAAGCGACTCGTCCCGGAGCAGACGCTCGGTCCCGGAAAGGTCCAGGTAGAACTCGTCGATCGACGCCGCCTGGACCACCGGGGCCAAAGAGCCGAGGACTTCCCGGATCGCACGACTTCGCTCGCTGCACGCCCTGCGGGGGACGGGGACCACGAGAGCATCGGGGCATAGACGGAGCGCTTCGGCCATCGGCATGGCCGAGTGTACTCCGTACGTGCGGGCCTCGTACGAGGCGGAGGTGACGACGCCCCGCCCCGAAGCCGAGCCCCCTACCAGCAGCAGGCGTGCGCGCCCCGCCTCGTCCGGATTTTCGAGGCGGGCGACCTGGACGAAGAATGCATCGCAGTCGAGCAGGAGGATGCGCCGCTGACTTCGTTCCGCACGCATGGCCGGATCTTCAGCATCCACTGGACAACTCCCTTCTCCCGCTTTCGTGGCTACTCCGGCCTGGACCCTCGTTCCGGCGCCCGGTGTCCTCGCTTCGACAGAGCCGAGTCGCCCCGTTCGTCAAGCAGGAAAGATGATGGATCATGGAACGGCCACCGAAGTCAGGGGTTCCTCAACGCACGAATGATTCGACACTTGGAAACAAGGGCGTCAACCCGGTTGGCCGATGGATGGTCGAAGCGCTGGCTGATGCCTGTGACTGCTCACAATCGACTCCCCCACCCGCAACCCGGAGGTCCATTTCATGGCCTACCCACACAAATTGCCCGAACTCGGCTACGCGCACGACGCGCTCGAGCCCCACATCGATGCTCGCACCATGGAGATCCACCACTCCAAGCATCATAACGGCTACACCACCAAGCTCAACGCTGCTCTGGAGGACCACAAGGACCTCCACCAGTATGATGCAGAGGCACTCCTGCGCGGTCTGCTCGCCCTCCCGGAGTCGGTTCGGGGTGCCGTGCGAAACAACGGTGGCGGCTACCACAACCATGCGCTCTTCTGGGAGACGCTGAAGCCCGGGGGGAGTTCGACGCCGACCGGTGAACTCGCCGGAGCGATCGACAAGGCCTTCGGTTCCTTCGACGCCCTCAAGGACAAGTTCTCATCCGCCGCCGCGGGCCAGTTCGGCTCCGGGTGGGGATGGCTCGTCGTCGATCCCTTCGGTTCGCTCAAGGTCACGGCGACTGCCAACCAGGATTCACCCCTGATCAGCGGCTCGACCCCCATCCTGGGCGTCGACGTTTGGGAGCACGCCTACTACCTCAACTACCAGAATCGCCGCCCCGACTACCTCAAGGCGTTCTGGAACGTGGTGAACTGGGATGTCGTGGGTGCGAAATACGCCGAGGCGAAGGGCGGCTGGATCCGCTGACTTCACGACCGAACAGTCAGGATCGACGGGGGCGGGCCGCAATCATGGCCCGTCCCCGTCTTGCCGTCGAGGGGTGGGCTCGCTGGACGGCGAGGGATGCTCGGGGCCTGATTCCCACCGTCCGAAACCGAACACCCGCGGTGGGTTCGGCCAGGTCCGACCGGCCGGTGGCGGTGGCCCTACCGAGGGGGACGTCGGAGCATCCGCCGCGCGCTCTGGCTCAAGAAGCATGTGGAGGTCCCAGCCCTCTTCCGGCGTTACACCCCTCCCGGAGACCCTCGCACGATGTCCCAAGGAAAGGTTGGCGCCCGGAAGGAGCGGGTGTTTGGTAGGAGGCGCTCGAGGAGTCCAGCAGGGTCCGGGAGGGACGAACACGGGTTTGAGGATCTCCGATGCCAGCCGCCCCAGCCGATTCGGGCTTTCCGTGCCGACACCCGCGGTGTGCGGGTCCAGGCTCTCCCGGGTGAGTGTGACCAGACGCCTGTGCCAGGCCAGGTAGTGCCGCAAGTAGCGAGTGGCGATCCCATGAAAGCGGGGGATCCACCGCCTCCAGCTGGCTCGATGGCTCTGGGCCCTTCGGAGCATCTTCTGGGCGACCTCTCTTTGAACTGGCGGTTCCGCCCCTTCGCGTCCGGGGGTGAGTGGTACCTCGGACTTGCGGGTTGGATCGATGACCCGGTGCCCGAGCCTTCGGGCGTAGGTGCACAGGCTACTGTGCTTGCCGGTCCGGGTGATCAGATCCGACTTGCCGGTCAGGAGGGGGTCGAGAAGGAGCTCCCAGTGAAAGGACGATGGGCGCCCCGCGTTGAGTCGGATTGCGGTATATCCCCCTGCGCCCTCTGTGCGATCAGAAAGGAAGACGAGTACCACGTGTTCCCGATCGGAGAGGAGTCCACGGAAGGGGTAGCGGCTCACCCTACGAGGCGCGCGGTTCTGAGGACGGAGACCCTTTTCCGAGGTCCTCTGAAGGTGCGCGCTGATTGCCACGGCAGAGTCTCGGATCGGGCCCCTGTACCGGCGCTCGTAGGCCTCCGAGAGTCGGTGTCTCCAACGCAACGCCGTGTCCTTGTTGATCCCGAGGCGTGCCGAGACCTCGCGGACGGGAAGTGCGAGCGCCATGCACCAGGCGAATGCCGGCCACAGGTGCAGATACTTCGTGCCTGCCAGATGAGTGCCCGTCAGATCGTTGAAGGTTCTCCGGCAGTCCTTGCATCGGTATCGTTGACGCGAGTTCGACCGGCCCCAGCGGATGGTCCGGGTGGAGTAGCACCGAGGGCAGATCCATCCCCGAGCGTTGGGGAAGCGCGAGCGGCGCATCTCCTCGAGTAGGTCTCGTTCGATCAACCGGCGGATCTCGGGGCATGAGGGTGGCGGGCTCGATGGTGTGAGGCCCGGAGGAATGAGGCGGCCGCGATCAGCGGGATCCAGGGATCGGTGTCTGAGGTCCATGCAACAACGAACGAGATTCGGTCGGGCGAGCCCATGGGCATCGGGGCCGATGTGCCACTGGCCAACAACTCTCTCGGACAACGTGCGAGGGGTTCCCGGGGGGGCTCGTGCGCGGGCCGAGACCGGCAAGCGATCGATTGCGTCGATGGCGGGAGGGAACCCTGCTGCCGGTAGCGAGATAAGACCGAGGGTTCTCGGGCCCCGGTCTCGATGCGAGTCGAGGGCATTTCAGGGATCCGATGATCGATTGGTTCGTAATGTTTACTTCCTTGGGGGGGCGAATGGGGATTGGGTGCTGGATGGAGAGGCGGTTGAAGCGTGCTGCGGCTGTTGGGGTTGTGGCTGGGCTTCTGGTTCTGTTGGGGTGTGGGGACCAGCAGGAGCAGCCGGGTGCGCCGGCGGGGGGAGAGGCGCAGCTGGGGCCGAGTGAGGTTGTCGAGGTGGTCGGAGATGTCGATCCGTCGTCACCGCTGGCAGGCATCGAGTTGGTTCGTTCCGCCGATGTCGGGCCTTCGTTTCCGAACGCCCGTCTGGGTTTCTCGACTCCCGATGCGGGTTCCCGGTTCGCGGAGGGCGAGGCGGTCGAGGTCGGGTTCACGCTTTCGGGCTATGAGCTGGCGGTGCCGACACCCGATGGTGATGAGCGCGGTATCGCTCGGGCTCCGGATGGCCAGCATATTCACTTCATCGTAAATGACCAGTCCTACGATGCGATCTACGATATTTCGGAACCGGTCGTGCTCGAGGACCTGCCGGCGGGCACGCATGTGATCAGGGCCTTCCCCGGTCGCGACTGGCACGAGTCCGTGAAGACTCCGGGGGCCCTGGCGCAGCGACTGATCGTGGTGGGAGAGGAGCCTGCCGCGTATCCGGCCCCGGAGGAGTGGGGGCCGACCCTGATCTACTCTCGGCCGCAGGGTGCGTACGAGGGAGCGATGGCCGACTCCATCCTGGTGGACTATGTCGTCGCGAACGTTCGCCTTTCGGATGGCGGGTATCGGGTTCGGCTGACCGTGAACGGGGAGCGTCAGTTCCTCATGTCGGAGTGGGCCCCACATCTTCTGGTCGGCATGCCCGAGGGCGAGCATGTGCTGCAGCTCGAACTGGTCGATGGGGACGGGATGATCGTTCAGTCGCCCTTCCATCCGATCGAACGGGAAATTCGCGTGGTTCGGTGATCCGGGCGGGGGCCGGGAAGGAGGGTTCGCCTGCGCGGGCCTGCGTGCCCGATCGGGGCCTGGGCTTGCGTGGAGGGAATCATATGTTTATCCATCGAATACGACCCTGCATCCGACTCGCTGGACTCGGTGTGCCTCCGTGGGGGGTCGTGTGAGTTCATCTGGCTTCACCTCACTCCATCTTCGGTCGGGCGCGACGCGTATGGGGAACTCCGATGCGAGTCCGTTGATCGACAACTTCGTTCGGTGATCGAGATACGTGTCCGGCCGGGAGCACTCGGCGCGGGTTTCACCTTTCGACCTTCCTGAGGACCTCGACGTATGTGGAAAGCTCTTGGATGCAATCGACGGGACGGGACGCGGACGGGAGTCTGCATGGGGTCGTGGGGGGGGCGCGTCGCGATTGCGGTGGGGCTCGTGGTCAGCTCGAGCGTCGTCGAGCTTCCCCATGCGCCGGCCCTGAGCACCGGTGAACTGACGGCGCAGACACTCCGGGGTGGGCAGGCGTCTCTGGACCGGCAGAATCGACAGGCACAGCTGCACGACTTCAGCTACCTCAGGACCCCGGAGGAGGTCAGCCGCTTCGTGGAACTCGGGTACCTCGTGCCGGTGGTGGCGACCCAGGACCTGGATCTTCACAACGTTTCGTACCCGTACGCGCGACCGGAGGTGCGGGTGTTCCTGGACCGGCTGAGCCAGCAGTATCGCGCGGCGTGCGGCGAGAAGCTGGTGGTGACTAGCCTGACCCGTCCGATCTCGAATCAGCCCCGCAATGCCTCGTCGCGATCGGTGCATCCCACCGGAATGGCGGTCGACCTCCGTCGCAGCGGGAACGCGAATTGTCGGAGCTGGCTCGAGTCCACCCTCCTCTCGCTGGAAGGACGGGGCGTGATCGAAGCGATCTACGAGCGGAATCCGCCCCATTACCACCTCGCGGTGTATCCGACCCCCTACATTCAGTACGTGGCGGAGATCACCGGAAACGACCGGATCGTCGAAGAACTCGACGCAGGACCCACGGTCGAGGTCGAGTGGGTGAATCACACGGTGCGCGGAGGCGAGACGCTCACCCTGATCGCGAGCCGCTACGGGGCGGCACTCACGCGAATCCAGGCCGAAAACGGGATCCAGGGCAGTCGGATCAACGTTGGCCAGGTCCTTCGGGTCCCGGTGTACCAGACGGTCCCTGCGGCCACCCCGGCCCCGCAGCCCACCACCCGGGTCGCGGATGCGTCCACGGCCGCCACGGCCTCGGAGGCGTCGCCGGCAGAGCGGGGGGCGACTGAGGACCGGGCACCGGTGGCCCTCGACGGGACTTCGGACACCACCGGGGACGTGGACGGTCCGGAGGCATCGAACGGCACGGATGCGTCGCCTCGCCCCCGGGTTCACCGGGTCGCCCGGGGAGAATCGATCTGGGCGATCGCACGTTCCTACGGCGTCTCTGAGGTCGAGCTGCGGCGAGCCAACAGTCTGACCGGGACGAGGATCGTGGCGGGACAGGAGCTCACGATTCCCCCCAATGGAAGCTCATCCTCGAATGGGACTTTGGCCGAGAGCGGCGAGTCGAACGGTGGGGTCGTGCAGCACGAGGTTCGCAGAGGTGAATCGCTCTGGGTGATCGCGAACCTTCACGGGGTCTCGGTCGAGGCACTCCGCGACGCGAATGGGCTTCGATCCGGAAGCATCCATCCGGGTCAGGTTCTCGAGGTTCCCACGGGCCGATGACGAACGAGCCCCTGTACCTGGCGGGTCCGGCGCTGCTCAGGTCGGGCGGGGTCGAGGGGCTGACGTTGCCGGAGCCGATGGGGACCCCGATTCTCATCCAGAATCTCCAGGACTTTCCCCGACCGGACCACGAACCGGGCTGGATCCTGATCTCTGACGATGTTGATGGGAATGCCCTTCGAGACCTCCTGATTCGACTCTCGGGCTCCCTGGCCGCCTGGTCTCCTCTGCTTGTGACCGGGCTGCGGGACGCGCGGTCGAGCGGTGCACCTGCGGACCAGGCGGGTGCGGACTCTGACGTGTCGGGCGTTCGCCTGATCCCCCTGAGTCCGGGATGGCCGGAGTCGCCGAACCGCGTTTCGGAGCGGCTGGCGGCGGGGGGGTCTGCGGCGGGCTACCTTTCGTTTCGCCATGCGATGACCGATCTCGCCACGGTTCGGCATGACATCAACAATCCCCTGACCGCAGCGCTCGCCGAGGTCCAGCTCACCTTGCTCGATGTGGAGCCGGGCTCCGAGCAGGAGGAGTCGCTTCAGGTGGTCGAGCGGCAGATCCGCAGGATCCGCGACCTGGTGATCGAATTGAATGCGTACCGTACCCCGCGATCTGGCTCCGGGCAGCCGGGTGCGGGGGGGGGAGGCGCGGCGGGCGGTTTGGCTGGGTCGGGTGGACAAGGCGCGTCGGGCGGTTCGGCCGGATCGGATGGACAAGGCGCGTCGGGCGGTTCGGCCGGATCGGGTGGACAAGGCGCGTCGGGCGGTTCGGCCGGATCGGGCGGGCCGGGACCCGGGACCCGATCGGAGTGAACAGGCCGGAGGACGGGCCCCCGGTGCGCCGATGGGCCTCGCGTGAGCCGCGAGACCGTGTCGCGGGCTTCACTCCCCGCAACATCCTTCGCTGGATCTACCTGGGCCGGCTCGTGCTCACGCTCGGGATCCTCCTGGGCGCGCTGGTTGTCTGGGGGGAGGCACAGCCCCAGCAGACCTTCCTTTCGACGGTCGCCTTCCTCGTTGCGCTCTTCGTGACCGCGGGGTCGGCATGGTACACCGAGTTCCTGGACCGCGAACCCGGCCGAAACTTCCACGCCGCCCAGGTGGCCTTCGACGCGCTCCTGGTCACCGCGGTGGTGCACATCACGGGGGGCGGCGAGAGCACCTTCGCGTGGCTCTACATTCTGGTGATCTCGGAAGGGGCGCTCCTTCTACCCATCGCCGGGGGCGTGCTGATCTCGGCGCTCGCGTCGATTCTCTATTTTTCGGTGATCGTCTGGCTGCACGCCGATACCCTGACCGGGGCGGTCTGGCTGCAGATCGTGCTGTTCACCCTGGTGGCGATCCTCACGGGGATCCTGGGAGACCGGCTGCGCAGGACCGGGACGGCGCTGGGGGAAATGCAGTCGGAGCTCCGCCGGCTTCGTCTCGACACGTCGGAGATCCTCGCCTCGATCAGCACCGGTGTGGTGACGGTCGATGAGAAGGGACGGCTCCTGTACATGAATCCCGCCGGAGAGGCCCTCCTCGGGATCGACATTGCGGAATGGGAAGGGGCCTCGGCGGTCGAGGCCCTCCGGAACCGCGCTCCGGCGCTCGCCGGAAAGCTCGGAGAGGCGCTGACCAAGGGGATCTCCCTCTACCGGCTCCGGGCGGACGCCGTGCGCGATGGTGAGGAGCTCGTCCTTGGGGTCTCGATCTTCGTGCGCGACGAGCCCGATGAGCCCCGCTCGGTGACCGCGATCTTCCAGGACATCACCGATCTGGAGCGGATGGCGATTCTGAACCGCCGGACCGAGCGGCTGGAGGCGGTCGCTGAGCTTTCGGCCGCGATGGCGCATGAGATCAAGAACCCCCTGTCGTCGATCCGCAGCGCGGTCGAGCAGTTCACCTCGCCGAACCTGACGCAGCAGGACCGGGAGGCGCTGACGCGGATGGTGGTGCGGGAGTCGGACCGGCTGAGCCGGCTACTGTCGGACTTCCTGGACTTCTCGCGGGTCCGGGTCGACCGGGTCGAGGAGGTCTCGATCAACGAGCTGGCCCGGGACTGTGTGGCCCTTGTCTGCCAGCACCCGGCGACCGAGGGTGGAGAGGTACAGATTCGCTGCGAGTTGCCCGAAGAGCAGATTCTGGCCACGGTGGATCCGGACCTGATTCACCGTGCGCTCTTCAACCTGCTGCTCAACGCGGTCCAGCACAGTCCGGCCGGTGGGACCGTGACGCTCCGGCTCGAGGGGGTGCCCGGTACACCCCTGCCCGAAGATGTCGAGATCCAGAACCCGATCCTGCTCTCGATCCGCGACCAGGGTCCGGGCATCGATCCCGACGAGGTCAATCGCATCTTCGATCCCTTCTTCACGACCCGTGACGGAGGGACCGGGCTGGGCCTGGCGGTGGTCTATCGCACGGTCGAGGCGCACCGGGGTGTCATCCTGGTCGAGGTGCCCGAAGGAGGGGGATCCGACTTCCAGATCTACCTTCCTTCGGGGTTTGCGGCGCGGGAGGGCGTGGAGCCGGCGGCACTGGAGGCGGGACGGGAGGGGTAGGCGGGGCAGGCGAGGGGAGAAGCACGACCAACGGCAATGAACCGAGGGGGGAGCGTGGCGGCACATGGGGGCCAGGACAAGGTGAAGGTGCTCGTCGTGGACGACGAGATGGGGATCGTGGAGTCGCTCGAGGTCCTCTTTCGCGGCGCCGGCTACGATGTGCACACGGCGCTCGGGGGCCGCAAGGGGCTGGAGGCGATCGAGGAGGTGCGGCCGGACATCCTCCTCTCCGATATCCGAATGCCGGGGGCGACGGGGCTCGAGGTGCTCTCCCGCGCGCGCGAAGTAGACCCTGAGATCCAGGTCATCCTGATGACCGCACAGGCCTCGCTTCAGACCGCGATGCGCGCGGTGAACGAGGGGGCGTACTACTACCTGCAGAAGCCCTTCTCGAACGACGAGCTCCTGGCGATCTGCAAGCGGGCGGCCGAGTCGAGGCAGCTCAAGGCCGAGAATCGGGAGCTCAAGAAGGAGATCAAGCGCCAGGGGAGTGCGGGCGGCTTCACGCCCGTGGGGCAGGCCAAGGCCTTCCAGGAGGCGCTGAAGCTCGTGCGCACCGTGGCGCCGACCGACTCCACGATCCTGATCTCGGGGGAGAGCGGGACCGGTAAGGAGGTGATGGCACGCTACCTTCACGCCCTGTCCGATCGAAGCGACGGGCCCTTCTTCTCGATCAACTGCGGGGCGCTTCCCGAAAGCCTGCTCGAGAGTGAGCTCTTCGGGCATGTGAAGGGGTCCTTCACCGGGGCCGTCAAGGACAAGAGAGGGCTCCTGTCGGCCGCCGCCGGGGGCACCTTCTTCCTGGACGAGGTCGGGGAGATGACCGCCAAGACCCAGGTGAAGCTCCTGCGTGCCATCCAGGAGCGCGAGATCACCCCGGTGGGCTCGACCGAATCGGAGCCGATCGACGTGCGGATCCTGGCGGCGACCAACCGCGACCTGGAAGAACAGATCCGGAAGGGAGAGTTTCGCACCGACCTGTACTACCGGCTCAACGTGATCGCGCTGCATCTGCCTCCGCTTCGAGACCGCAAGGAGGATATTCCGCTCCTCGCGGACTACTTCCTCGAGAAGATGGCCGCGAAGGGGGGCGAGCCGAAGCGGATCGGCGAGGAGGCGATGGAGGTGCTCTCCGCACACCCGTGGCCGGGCAACGTGCGGGAACTCGAAAACGCCCTGGAGCGTGCGGCGATCCTGAGCGGGAAAAAGGATACGATCGGGGTGGAGCACCTGCCCGACCGCGTCGTCGAGGAGCCCACTCCGCAGCTGGTGAGCGAGGATGCTCCCCCCAATCCTCCGATGGAGGTGATCGAGCGGGCCTACATCGCCTGGGTGCTCGAGGCCGAGGGTGGCAACAAGAGCCGGGCGGCCGAGGTGCTCGGGATCGACCCATCGACCCTCTACCGCAAGATCTCGAAGTACGGCATCGGGGAGTGATGTCGGGCGGGGCGGGGGGGGCGGATCGCGCGGACGGCGGGGACAGGTCAGCCGGTGCAGGGGCCTCTGGCGAACGCGCACCAGGAGAGGTCCGGATGTTCACCGGTGGCGCCTGGCCGGTGGCGCCGAGTGGTCGGCCGACACCTCCCCCGGGGGCGCCCCTGGCCTGGGACCGCGTGATCCTCTCCGTCGTGATCCCCACCTACAACGAGGAGGCCACGGTCGAGGCGGTGCTCCGGCGCGTGCGGGCGCTTCCACTCGCCCTCGACGTGGTGGTCGTGGACGATGGGTCCAGCGACGGGACACGGCCCCTGCTTCGATCGCTGGAAGAGGAGGGGCTGATCGAGACGCTGATCCTGCAGGAGCGGAACCAGGGGAAGGGGGCGGCGCTCCGGACGGGCTTCGGGGCCGCCCGGGGGCACGTGGTCGCGATTCAGGACGCAGATCTCGAGTACGACCCCTGGGAGCTCCCCATGCTCCTGGAGCCGATCCTGGCGGGGTGGGCCGACGCCGTCTACGGCTCCCGCTTCCTGGGAGGGGGGGCACACCGGGTGCACCTGTTCTGGCACTCGGTGGGCAACCGGGTTCTGACCCTGATGAGCAATGTCTTTACCGATCTGAACCTGACCGACATGGAGACCTGCTACAAGCTGGTTCGGCGGGATCTGCTCCAGACCCTTCCGCTGACCCGCGACCGTTTCGGGATCGAACCCGAGATCACGGCCCGGCTCAGTCAGGCGGGGGCCCGCATCTACGAGCTCCCGATCAGCTACCGGGGGCGCTCGTACGACGAGGGCAAGAAGATCGGGTGGCGGGACGGGGTGGCGGCCTTCTGGCACATCGTGCGGACGAACTGGTTTCCGCCGAAGGCCGAGCGGTGGCAGCGGCCCGAGGTGGCGGAGTGGGAGCGGTAGAAGAGGGAAGGCCCCGTGTGCCATGGTCACGCCCCGTCCGATCCTTCATCCTGCAAGGCGCTTGCAGAATCCAACATGAAGGAGACGGGGGTGGGTGGTCGCAGATGGGTAACAGGTGCCTTGGAGTCATTGCCGCACAACGGTTTCCGCGGTCCCGGCCCCAAACGGCACAGCCCCTGCCACTTCTTCTTGCCGGTCGAAGCGGGCGAAAGGCGCTCGTGATCCCCAACCACTCCGTCAGGAGCTACAAAATGAACAAGAAAGGTTTCACTCTCATCGAGCTGCTGATCGTGGTCGTGATCATCGGCATCCTCGCCGCCATCGCGATCCCGCGGTTCGGAGAGACTCGTGAGCGGGCATTCATCTCGGCGATGCAGTCGGATCTGCGCCAGGTCATGAACGCCCAGGAGCTCTACTACCAGCAGAACGACTTCTCGTACTACACGACCGACCTGGCAAACCCGGGAACTCCCGACGACGATTTCCCGTTCTTCCCGTCGATCGGTGTCAGCATCGCCCTGGCCGGCGCGGGTGACAGCGACGGTCTTGGATACTCGGCCGTGGCCACTCATGCGAACACCGAGGTCAGCTGCGCTGTCTTCGTGGGGAGCGCGACGCCCGTATCCCCGTCCGAGGCGGCCGATGGTGCAGGAAACATCGTCTGTGATGACGGTAGCACCGAGTAATCTTGGCCCAGTAAGCCTGCTTCGGCACCTGCCGAATGAACCGTGAGATCGCAGGCTCGATGCGCGACGCAGGGCGGGGAGGCGACTCCCCGCCCTGTTCGCGTTCGGGGGCCTTCGAACCCGATGAGCCCCGACTCCCATCCTTCCACCCCAATGTGAGGTTGCCATCATGAGGATTCACGGGTTCGCGCTTCCTGCCGGGCGGGGGGGCTTTACCCTGATCGAACTGCTGATCGTCATTCTGATCGTCGCGATCCTCGCGACCATCGGGATCCCGCGCCTTGTCGAGGCTCGGGAGGAAGGCTTCTATACCGCGATCGCCCAGGACATCCGGAACCTGGCAGCCTCGCAGGAGCGCTACTACCACGCCAACATGGAGTACGCCTCCGATCTGGAAGCCACGGACTTCGATCCGAGCCGGGGCATCCAGATCACCGTGGCGACGGCAACGGGCCGCGGGTGGGCAGCGACCGCCCGGCACGAGAGCCTCCCTTCGGATATGGGCTGTGTGGTCTACCTCGGCAACGCCGAAGCCCCGCCCCTGCCGGACGGGGAGCCTCACACGAGGGGGCCGGGAGCCGTCCAGTGCGCCGGTCGATGAGTTCGATGGGTCGGCATCGTCGGGGCTGAGCGGTTCACGCACAGTCCGCTGGCTCCTCCGGTTGCGCCGCGACCCCTTGCCGTGCCAACATTCCTCCCGGTTCGGTGCTCCTTCGTCGGCCTGAGTCCGCGCTGTCGGGCTCCCCGTCACCTTCGGGATCGTCCCCCATGACTCCATCCGCTTCGCGCGCCTCCACCTCGATTCGGCGCGAGCTCGTCGTCTCGACCTCGCTGCTCTTCGTGGCGGCGGTGGTGGTGGCGGTGCTGGCGGCGGCGGCCCTGCTGCCGGTGGTGGAGTCGACCTTTCGGGCGCTCATCGCGCTGACGCTGATCGTTCTGGCCGAGCTCGTGATCCTCTTCCTCTTCCTGCGCACCGCCCTCCGGCGCACCGTACTCAAGCCGGTGGAGCAGATCGTCGGGCATGCGGAGCGGATCGCCCGGGGCGACCTCGAGCACCGCATCCCCTCGCAGAAGCTGACCGAGCTCGACCGGATCGTGACGAGCGTGAATACCCTCGCTTCGCACCTGATCGAGGAGAAGGACGCGCTCGCCGCCAACGTCGTCTCTCTCGAAGAGACCAACCGCGAGCTGACCGCCGCGACCCAGGAGCTCGTCCGCGCTGCCCGCCTCGCCTCGGTCGGCACCCTTGCCGCCGGAGTCGCCCACGAGATCGGCAACCCCCTGGCGGCGGTCCGGGGCTACCTGGACATCGTGGAGCGTCGCGTGGAGATGGGCAAGGAGGTCGACACCATTCTCGAAGACGCCCGCGGCGAGGTCGAGCGAATCGACGCGATCATCCGGCACATCCTGGCCTTCGGTCGCACCGAGGAGGCCGCGGGCCGGCAGCCGCTCATCGACCCGGCCCTGGTGGTCGAGGGGTTCGTCCGGGAGACGGCCGGGCGCCTCGGCGTCTCCGAAGCCGCCCTCCGCTATGTCGCCCCTGAGGACCTCCCCCGGGTCCGGGTGCATCCGAGGATCCTGGAGCGGATCGTCACCAACCTGGTCGAGAACGCGGTTCTGGCCTCGCGGGGGTCGGGCGCGATCGACATCGAGTTGCGCATGCGGGTCGGGAGTGCCTCGGACCACGAGGTCCCCATGCCCAAGCGGCGCACCGATGATCCTCCCCAGGTGGACTACACGCACCGGCGCCGGCTGGCTCACCTGCTCAATGTGAAGGCACCTCCTCCGGAAGATGCGGGTCCCCGGACCGTGGTGATCGAAGTCGTGGACCGCGGCCCGGGGATCGCCGAGGAAGACCTCCCCCGGATCTTCGATCCCTTCTTCACCACGCGCGAGGTGGGAGAGGGGACCGGGATGGGGCTGGCGCTGGTGGCCCGTATGGTCGGGGAGCTCGGCGGTGACATCGAGGCCACGAACCGCAACGATGGGGGCGCGCGCTTCGCGGTGCATCTGCCGGGCATCGAACCGGAAATGGCATCGGACCCCGCCCACACCGAAACCGAAACCATGGAGACACGATGAAGGTTCTGGTGGTCGACGACGATGCCGGGCTCCGAAAGACCCTCTCGCTCATCCTGGGCGATGGCGGCTACGAGGTGATCGTCGCGTCGGAGGCCGAAACCGGGCTTCGGATGGCCCGCGAGGCCTCTCCGGACTTCATCCTGACCGATGTGCGCATGCCCGGGATGGACGGGCTCGAGTTCGTGGAGCGCTACAAGGGCGAGGGGGGCACGGCCACCGTGCTCGTCATGAGCGCCTACGGGAGCATGAACCTGGCGATGGACGCCATGAAGCGCGGCGCCTACGACTACCTCCACAAGCCCTTCGGTGCCGAAGAGGTCCTCCTCACCCTGAAGAAGGCCGAGGAGCGAGAGGACCTGAAGCGCGAGGTCGGACGGCTGCGTGAAGAGGTGGCGGTCCAGCGGCGGTACGGGGGGATCGTGGCCGAGGCTCCTGCGATGACCCGGGTGGTCGAGATGGCGCGGAAGGTGGCCCGGCACCCCACTTCGGTCCTGATCCAGGGAGACACGGGAACGGGCAAGGAGCTGGTGGCGCGGCTGATCCACGAGGAGTCCTCGCGATCCGGGGAGGCCTTCGTGGCGGTCAACTGTGGGGCGATCCCCGAGAACCTTCTGGAGTCGGAGTTCTTCGGGCACGTGAAGGGGGCCTTCTCGGGCGCTGATCGGGACCGCGAGGGGCTCTTCGACGCCGCGCACGGGGGCACGCTCTTCCTGGACGAGGTGGGGGATCTGCCCGAGTCGTTGCAGGTGAAGCTCCTGCGCGCCCTTCAGGAGGGAGAGATCCGTCGGGTGGGGGAGTCGGCGAACCACGACGTCGACGTGAGGGTGATCGCGGCCTCGAACCGGAACCTGAAGGAGGCGAGCGTCGAGGGGGGATTCCGCGAGGACCTCTACTTCAGGCTCGCGGTGGTGACGCTGAGCCTGCCCTCGTTACGGGAGCGGCCCGAGGACCTGCCGATGCTGACCCGGCTCCTTCTCGAGCGCCACGCGCAGCGGATGGGGATGGAGGCGCCCGCGATCACCCCCGAGGCGCTGGAGTGCCTGGCCCGGTACCCCTGGCCGGGGAATGTACGGGAGCTCGAGAACGTCCTGGAGCGCGCCATGGTGCTCGTCGAAGAGGACGGCGCCATCACCCCCGCCGAGCTTCCGGGGCCGATCCGGGGTGAGGGGGGCACCGGCTACGAGGGGGGAGACGGGGGCGCCTCGGTCGAGGCCGGCCGCGGGATGGCCGGGGAGCTGAGTCGCGCCACGGAGCTCTCGGTGAAGCAGTGGGGAAGGGAGCTCGAGCGGCTCCTGATCACCGAGGCCCTGCGGCGCACGGGAGGCCATCGGGGCAAGGCCTCGGAACTCCTGGAGCTGAGCGATCGGGCGCTTCGCTACAAGATCCGCGAGTTCGGCCTCGAAGAGGATGAAGCCAACGGGGAGGGCTCCACGGGGGGCTGATTCTCCCATCCCGTCGCCCCGTGCGCGGGGTGATCGTTGGGCATGAATCGTGGACACACCCTTCTCGAACTGGCCCTGGTGCTCCTGATCCTGTCGCTCGTCGGCGGGATGGGGGTCGGACTTTCGCGCCACTCCAGCGATCGCCTCGCGGTGGCGCAGGCGCGCGAGGAGGCGGCCGCGCTCTTCCACCATGCCCGGGCCGAGGCGCGTCTCCGCGGAGGCGCGCGGGTCGAGGTCGGCTCGGATGGTCGCCTGGCCCTGTGGGTCGGGGGAGACGAGGCGATCGAGGTGGTGGATCCCTCGCGGGTGGGGGTGCGGGTCGAGATCGAGGGGAGCCGCGAGGAGGCCTCGGTGGTCTTCGGGCCGATGGGGATCGGGCGCGCGGCGTCGCTCACCCTGCGCTTCGAGCGGGGTCGGGCGGAAAGCTCGCTCGTGATCTCGTCGTACGGCCGGCTGCGGAGGGGCCCGTGAGGGGGCGGGCGGGGAGCGTGCTCCTCGAGGCGCTGATCGCGCTCGTGATCTTCATGGTCGGGACGGCGGCACTGGTGTCGCTCGCCCGGTATTCGGCCGAGGTCCTGACCGGTGCCGAGATGCAGGGGCGGGTGGTGCCCGATGTCGCCGGGGTGCCCGCGCGGCTCGAGGCTCAGCCCTCGGGGGAGCTGGAGCGCTCCGACGGGGTGCTCCGGTGGGAGGCGGAGGGCGCGGGGGTCCGGGTGGAGTTCGTGCCCACCGGGTGGGAGTGGCCGGCGCTGTGGTGGGAGCTGCCGGTCCCCGATGGCGAACTCTCGGCGGCGTTCGCGGGGGGTGAGCCCGCGTTGGAGGGGGGCGGGTGAATCGCCACGGCTACTCCCTGGTCGAACTCCTGGTGGCGCTCTTAGTGGCCGGCGTCTTCCTGGCCGGGCTGACCTCGCTCCTGCAGGGGCTCTCGGAGCTCTCTCGCGAGGTGATTCGGCGGGTCGACGAGGCCCAGGCGGTGCGCACGGTCTGGGTCACGCTCGACGAGGAGCTGGCGGCCGGTCGCCCCGGGGTGGACTGGATCCTCGACGGGGAGCGGGCGATCCGGCTGCGCGCCTTTCGGGGACTCGCCCGGGTGACCGGCGCGGGAGAGGGGAGTGATCGGTGGACGGTGGCGTGGGTCGGGCACCGGGAGCCGGTCGGAGAGCGGGACTCGCTTCGCGTGTTGACCGCCGAGGGCCGATGGTACACGGCCGAGCTGCGCTGGACCGGGAGCGGGCCGGATCCGTCCGCGGGGGACGGGGGAATGGTCGGTGCACGCGGTGCCACCTGGGAGTGGGAGCATCCCCCGGGCGCTGAGCCGATCCTGGCCCGGGTCTTCGAGGCGGGGCGGTATTCCCTCGAGGACGGCGCCTTTCGCTACCGGCGAGGTGCGGGGGGCCGGCAGCCGCTCACCCCCGAGCTCCTCGACGCGGACTCCGGGTTCCTGGACGAGGAGAACGGGATCCGGGTTCGCCTGGTCTTTCGTGACGGGGGGGAGTCCCAGTGGTGGATCCCCCGGGCCGATGAGTGAGGTGCGGCGGCGACCGCCTCGGACCGTGTCGGGCGGATGCGGACTCCGGCGGGGGCCGCCGGTAGGGCGACGTGGATTCCTTCTGCCCCTGGCGATTCTGGGCCTGCTGGCCGTAACGGCGCTCGTCCTGATGAGCACTGCCCTGGCCATGGGAATGCACCGCGATACCCGGCTCGAGCGCGAGTACCTGGAAGGGTGGTCCGGCCCGCCCCCGGTCGAGGGTACGGAGATCGCCGTGGGCTGGGAGCTTCGGCGAAGGCGGGGTCCGGTGGCGTCCGATGTGCACGATGCGCAAACAGCAG
>SLBA01000022.1 GCA_007126575.1 Gemmatimonadota bacterium
CCGGGTACCGCTCGGAGCCGGCTGGTGGCCGTGGCCCGGCGGAGCCGCGGGGTGGGACGGAGGATCGGGTGCCTGGGGAGGTCCGACGTCCCCCGGGACGTACCGAGAAGCCGCCGGTGCCCCGCCACGTGCGCATGTCCACCGCCGCGGAGGGGTCCAGGAGCCCGCGCCGTGCGAACCAGCGCAGGACGCGCAACTGCACCGTACGGGCCAAGGCTTCCGCGTTCGGGGCCTCGAGTGCGGTGGCTTCGTGGAAGCGTACCCCGCGCTCGACGTCGTCGGAGACCACGCCATCGAGGGCCAGCACGTGGTAGTGTTAGTGTTGAGGAAGTACAGGGACCACTCGGACGGGGTCTTGCTGGTCCTGGTCAAGGCGGATCCGTGACATCGATGCCGAAGCATCGGTGAAGGGATCCAACGAAGATGCAAGGCCGCACCCCCCTACCCCCTTCGGGCTGGGGCCGTTCGCGGCCTTTGTCGCGCAGGCGGTCGGAGCGTCAGCGTGCGATCGGGACAGGCGGAAGTTCGAGAACTCCGACCCGCTGGACATCGAGCGGCCCGCGAACCACACCCAGCGCGCGATCATCCGCCACATCCCACAGCTCGAACCCGTCCGGAAGCACCATCCGCGACGCCCTCTCCTGGTCCACGACCCACCATTCCGGGCTCCCCCAGTGGCCGAGCCAGAGACGGCCCCGATCGTCGGTCAGTACCTTCGAGAAGGCCTCCGCCTCTGAATCATCGACGCGAACCGAGTAGACGGGCTCCAGGTCCGTCCCGAACACCAGGGCCTCCGCCCAGTCCAGGGGTGCAACGACCGTCCCGTGCTCACCTGACGTCATCGCCGCCATGTCCCCTTCGGGAGTACACGCAGATGCAGGGCCTCCGGTTCGGTCGGTCGGATCCGGCGCTTCATCGGACCGGCACCGGACAACCGGCACCTCGGTCATGGTGTCTTCGCCCGATTCGGTCACGTGGAGGACGGGCGCGTATCTCCAGAGCACGGACTCGTCCCGCCGAGGGCTCGGCCGCACGGCCTCACCGGCACCCGCTGACCCCACAGGCATCGGAACCCCCAGAAGTGCCCCTTGGGCAGTGAGGGCCATCGGGGCGAAGAGCGACCCCGGATCGAGCCCTGGCTCCGGGCTCCAGAGGCGGAGCACCTCGAGGGAATCGGAGAGTTCCGTCACCCGATTCAGCACAGGATCGAAATGGACGACACCGCCCGTCACCGTCACCGCGGCCATGAGAGTCTGCCGGAACTCCCCGGGGCCCTCCCCCGATCCTGAAAGCACCTGCAGGGAGTCCCCATCGGCCGGCAGGAACAGGAGTGCGCGACCCGCGTCGGCAAGCAGAATCCGTCCGTCGGGGGTCCACCCAAGCGCTCGGACCGCTTCGATGGGGCTGGTCTCGAAACCGAAGATCAGTTCGACCGGGCCGGCTACCTGCACCGCAACATGGGTAGCCGGATCCAGCGAATGGACCGGTGGCTCGGCCGGCGCGCTCGCGCCTCCCTGGGGATCTCCGGAGTCCAACCCGCAGGCCGCGAGGAGGAAAAGGAACAACAGGAGCATCAGCCAAGCAGTGCTCCAAGGCCCGGGCTCGACCGCTCGCCGTGCGCGGGAAGGACCCCGGCACCCGGCCCGCATCAGCACTCCAGGATTCGTCACTTTCTTCCGTTCGCGGGTCGGGATGACACGGGCGACAAGGACCTGGAGATGCAGGCGTTTCGTATCCGCAACCGGACGCGTCATCTGGCCGGATCCTCGCACTCGGACCCCGGTCCATCCGGAAGCGGTTGAAGCACCATACGAAGCATAACCAGCGCCCTTTCGTCTCCCCGCGTCTCAAACCGAAACGTATGTCCGGTGTTGGAAAGCCGTCCCCACATGGTGCCGACCGAGGCCTCGTGATCTCCCTGCCACCCCGAAGTGACGAGCGTGCCAGAGTGCGGATCCAGGAACTCGAATCGCCCGAGCGTCGGCTCGATCCCTGGCGGTAGACCCGAAGCGTCCCCTTCCGGGTCGGGGATCTGAGCGGTCACATGCAGCAGCCCCCCCCGGTGCTGCCGCAGGGAGAAACGGACCGGCCAGCTGGATTCTTCGACTGCCTCGGCCGAGATCCAGTCGATCTGCCGTTCGATACGGTCGAGCACCTCGCCGTCTACGTTCCACTTCTCGACCACGTAGCCTGTCGGCCACCAATCGACCGGCCCGACCCAGAACGAGTCGCCTTGACCAGGATACGCAACTCCGAAGTCCGTCGTCAGGACTCCGGTCCCGAAACGCCCCGGACCCAGTTCAGCGTCCACGACTCCGGAGCGAGACAGTACCACGACGACCGGACCTCCAACGCGGCTGGAGATCGCCGGGACGAGAAGCCGGCCATCGTCGAGCACCTCAGCCGCCAAGGCGCCGCCGGACACCAGATGCGCAGAGCGTGCGGCCGGTACTAACGAAAGGTCGGGAGCAATGATGGACCATCGTCCTCGATGAAACACATGAACGGAGTCCCCGGCACCCAGAGCCATTCCCTCGATCCGGTGGAATTCCCCCGGTCCATCTCCAAACGCCCCCACGGTCCCGTCGAACCGGCCGTCGGGCGTCCAGCGGGCCACAACCCCGTCCTCATAGGACTGGGTGTAGAGGCGTCCCTGCCCATCCAGTACAGCCGGTCCGGGGCGGGGAGCGGGATCCGTTGCATCAGCCCCGGTGACCACCTCGGTGCCCGTCGGCTCCAGAACGAGGAGGCAGTGTCCTCCTGCGTCGGCTGCCACCCGAACGAAAGCCTCTGCCCCGTCCGGATGATCGACACCACAGGCGGCAATTGATCCGGCGAGGAGCGTCACCCAAAGTTTTCGTCCGATATCGGCCCGAAACCTTGTCGATATCATGCGATCCTTCCTTGGTTCAGCAGCGGCAACGAGGTCAACCCGACGGTAAACACGCCTCGTGTGGAGTCGGAATCCCCGGCTCCTCGCGGTTTCACATGCGTTGAAGAGTGGAGGGCGAGGATGACCCCTTTTCAGTTCTCCACCAGCCTCAGGCGAAAGGTGGCCACACTTGGAACGTCAAAGGGGTCCAACTCCACGCCCACCACGACGTCACCCCCCGCGTCGTGGACCGTGAACCGTGCGGGCAGGACGATCCGCCGCCGGCGGTCCAAGTCGGGATCGAGCACGTTCCAGGCGACACTATCACCTCCGACGTCCTCGCGCTTCACCCAGATCGATCCGTCGCCTGTGGGAACGATTTGCTCGACCGGAGGGAGGAAGGCGGGCACAAGCCCTCCACGCCGAAGGGCGCGCTCCACATCGGAGGCCGCAATCGGAGGATCGGCGCCGCCCGCCCTCCCCGCGACTTCCTCAGCATACCGTCGGATTCGCTCGTCGGGGAGGGGGACCGGGCGATACTCGTACGAGCCCACGACGACCGTGTCACCCCGGGGGTCCAACCGGCCCACCGTGAAGCTGCCACGAGCCGGGTCCGACGCGATGTCCCGCCATGCGAAGGCCGCGCCCGTCCCATCGGGCGCCAGTTCCACCAGCGGGTGGTCGACGAACGGGCTCCAGAGGAGACCCGGGCCGGAGAGTCCGGCCAGACGGGTCCACGCGAGTTCGAGCTCGAACCAGCCCACGGTGTCCAGGGGCTGCCCGGCCACGTCGATCCTCAAAAGGGGCCATCGGTAACGCTCACGTCCCTCGTCATCCTGCGGGAACGAGTATCCGTGGTTTGGCCGGACGAGTGCCGTTCCGTCCTCCAGGAAAACCTGTGGGGGAGCGGGAAAGCTCAAGGGCCCCCCGGGCTCCATCTCGGGATCACCGGCGAGCATCCACTCGCGCATGGACAGGAACCTCCCGTCCATGTCGAAGTAGCTGATCCCACGGCGCCCGCTATCCCCAACGGCGACGGAGTCTCCAACGAGTGCGATGCTCGAGAGCGACCCCAGCTCTCCCGGGCCTTCTCCCGGTCCGCCCGCCACGGCGAGGAACTCACCCTGCTTGTCGAACACGAGAACCTCGCGGTCCTGCGGCTGGGAGACGACGAGCCGGCCGGCCGAGGCGATCCGGACCGCTCCCACCCGGGTCAGGAGCGGGCCCGGGCCATCGGCCGTACCGATCCGCAGTTCCGGCTCGGCGATCCATTCTTCGAGGTCGACCTCCGGATCCTCGCTGCCCGGGCCGAGGTCACCGCACGCGGCGAGGAAAGCGAGGAGAAGCACCGGCAGGCTGGCTATTGCCTCGGATCCCGGGGTGAAGCGATACCGGCGAGACGACCCCACTCCTGCGACGCCCATCGTCAAAAGACCCTCCCGATGACATATCCTCGGCATGCGGAACCAGTTCGATGGTAAGTCCAGTGAGGTGAGGGCCACAACCCGCCCGTCCATTCCCTGCAGTTCCAACGATCGCCCCCCCAGCTCTCCCGACGGTTGCGCGAGCCGAGCCACGCCAACCGGTGGGCTGGTCCAGCGGAAACGGGAGAATGGGAAGCCCTTCCCCTTTGCTCAGGACCGTCCCTGCTTCCGGCCGATGCGATCGCTCCCCTTGAGCACCCGGTAGGTGGTCGACGGGCTGACGGCGACGAGTTCCTTGCGGATCTCCGCGATCACATGATCCCGCTGGTGGCTTGGGGTTTCGCATTTCTCGACCATTCGCCCGAGTTCCCGGTCCACCTGCCTCGGACTGGGTGGGCCACTTCATCGGAATTCGCACACCCTGCGGAACGCCCCTACCGGTTCGAATCCGAGGACGGACCCAGAATTCGGCGTCGCCGGCCCTCCCGTGATCAGGGCAAGGTCGCCTTCGGAGGGTCCCGAGCTTGCGCGGTCTCGGGGCTCCGAAGGCCTCCCATCAACGCCGACAGTGCGCCCGGAGCAGGGTGGGCGCCGGTAGCAGTCAAGTTGAGACGTTCAGGTTCAGCGCACGAGCTGGTACACAATTCACCTTCGTCGTCCTCTCAAGGTCGAGTTTGGATCGCACTCCGTCTTCGCGACAGGAGGGGAGCCTCCCGAACAGCTCCAAGCTTCCTCGTGCGTGATGAGCGTCATCCGGCAGAGGTGAGAAGGTTGCCGAGCGGCTCACCTGGAATCCACCCCTTGGTCACCGCCCACCCATGTGAAGCAGCGAGGAGCCAGGAGGCGGCAACAAGGCCTTGATCAATAGGCTACCCCTTGACATTCGCTGGATCAACGGGTGCGGTGCAATGGCCCTTGGTTCCGACAAGGAGCGGGGGGAGCGCGGGCCTTCGCGGCAGGAAACCGTTTCTCCACACTCGACGGCTCCTTGTCGGACGCTTGCGCTCTGTGTCTCCGTATAGACCCCTTCATCCACACGCGTCAACTTCGAAGAACCGCGATTGTGGACTTTGTCTCCCATGCGACGCGTTTCTTCACAACCGTCCCTCGCAGACCGCCGAGTGTGGACTTTCGCGTCCGATCACGACCGGGTCGGGTTGGGGGGCGAAGGATCGGGTCGGCGGGCCGGGAGGGAGGGCGGATGTCTCCTCGCCCCGCGTCGCTTGCCCCTCGTATTCCGGCACTGGATGGTGGAAAAGTGTCTTTTCGTTCAAGGCGGTCTGCCAGCGTGCAGCACCCCTTTGACCGAGATTCTCGCATGAAGGCTGACCTATGAAATCCACACCCGCTTCGACATTCCTGCGGGCCGCCGTCCTTGCAGCCGCGGTCCACTTGACCCTCCTCACCTCCGCATCGGCACAGGAGCCAGAGTTCCACCTGGTTCCGGACCGCGAGTTCGGGGGAGTCGACGACCCCGAACTGCAGGTCGCGTCGGTCCCTCTGATGGCGGTCGGTTTCCACGGGCAGGTCGCCGTGCCGCTGAGGGACAGCCGACAGGTGGCGCTGATCGACGTCGAGTCCGGGATTCTTCGCATTGTCGGCAGCGAGGGTCGCGGGCCGGGTGAGATCGCCCGGCTGTCGAACGTCGGCTTCGCGGGAGACACGCTCTGGGTCGCGGATCCGGCCCTGGGACGGGTGACCTTCTTTCCGCCCGACGGCTCGGCGCCCGAAATCTCGAGCCCACGGGGTGTGATCGAGCGCGGCGAGGGCTTTCTCGTGCCCCTCCCGCTCACCGATGACCTGATCCTGTCGAGCCGGCAGATGGTCTCCCCCGCAGAGGGAGGGACGCAGCAGATCGACGGCCGCGAGCTCTTCAGCATGACCGGGGACTGGGAGACCCGCACCCGGCTGGTCGAACTCCGACCGGGAATCGAGCGCCTCCGGCTGGTCCACGAAGGCGTCCGCTCGGTCCAGCTCGGCCTGCACCCCTTCTCGGTCAGTCCGCTCTTCGCGTACGCCGCGGGTGTCGAGTCGATCGTCGTCGCCCGCCGAGCCGATGACTTCGGCACGCCCATCTCGGCGGCCCTCGTGACCCGGATCGATCCCGCCGGCGACACCCTGTTTCACGTCGAGCTCCCTCCGGCACTCCCGGAACATCGTGGCCCCATCGCACGTGAGACGCTCGACGCCATCATCGAGTCGTGGGCGACGATGCCCGAGCTCCTGGAGCGCTTCCCGTCCGCCGCCGTGATCCGATCCGGCATCGAGGAGGGGCTCGACCCAGACGCTCGGCGAATCAGTCCCCCAGAAGCTCCTCCAGCGCGAGCCAGGTTTTCGGGAGGAGTCGGTCCTCGTCGAAGTACCGGCCGACGATCTCGAGGGCCTCGTCGACAGCGGTGATGTTCAGGTATCGGAGGAGGAAGCGTACGTCGTCCAGATCGTGGAATTCCTCACCCAACCGCATCGAAGCACACTTCATGGCGAGCAGGTATTCGGGTCGTGCCACGAACACACGCAGGTGCGGGCGTTCCTGGTAGGGGTCGAAGTCACCGCGGGGACTCAGGAAGCCCTTGACCGCGTCGTTCAACCAGTTGTCGGGGACACCCGCCCGGGCCGCAACGCGGGCGGCGGCTTCCCGCACCTCGCGGGTGGGGCGGAAGAAGGCGTCCACATCCCGGGTCGCAGGGCGTGCGTCGAGAGCCAGGCACATCACCGCACCTCCCACGAGATAGAGTTCCCCCTCGACCCCCTCCGAGGCGAGCTCGTCATCGAGGAGCTCGAAGAGGCGTTCCATGTCGGCTCGAGAGAGCTGGGTGGACTCGGGCACCATCGGGCCACTCTCAGACACGGAAGCCCACACCGGCGTCCACGAACAGATTTCTCCGCTTGAAGGGGACCGGTGAAGCCTTGAGGAGATGCAGCCTGAAACCCGCCCCGCTCGCCGCGAACCAGGGGATCTCCAGGGGGAGGACGCGAGCCGTCCACGAAGGCGCGAGAATGCCCTTGAGGTGGCAGGCCTGCTCGACCATCGCCGCCACATAGTTCCGCAGGAAGGGAGACAAGTCTCCGACATCGCCGTGGCCTACGGCTTCGCGAAGTTCGGCAGGCCCCAGCTCCGACAGAAGATCGTTCAGGGCGGCCAGCACGTAGCGGTGCTCATTCCCCTCTGCCAGAAGCGTGACGAGCTCGTCGAAACGACCTTGGGCTGGGGGAAGCACCCGGCTGAGCACGTAGCTCGAGACATTCTGGCCGGCACCGCTGGCCAGTTGCTTGATCCGCCTCTTCTGGTCAGGCGTGACGCGGATCTGGAGTTGTTGTGACTTGGAGGCCATGCTCGGAGAATGCAACCTCGTGGCCAGTCTGTCAATACACCTGTGAATACGCCAACGGAACCCTACGGATTCTCATGGTTCGCCCGTCACGAACGAGGACGACCCACTCTCGTGAAGACATCCGTCCTCGTGTCATCGTCTTCACTGGGATGTAGCCGATGTGGAGCGCAGCGAGGCAGAGCTACAACTTCCGATCACACGGAATCGTCAAGCAGAACGGGGGTCACATCCAGCTCAACACCGAGCGTGGCCGAGGGACGACGTGTCGGATCTTTCTTCCCATGGCGGAGGCGCCGGCCGGCTCGTCGTAGCCCATGGACAAAGGGCCCCGCCCCGAAACTCGGGGAAGGGCCCTGATGGAAGGGATACCAGGAGGAGAGGGCCTGGCGGTTACCGGGGCAGGGAAATCCCGACCAGGAACCGGTGGTCGCGGTAGAGCTGCAGTCCCTGGTGCTCGACGAACATCCGGGTGCGCGGACCATCGACGCGATCACCCACGTCGAACTGAAGCCCGTAGGCGGCATTGAACGACAGCAACCGCTGGCTCGTGAGGGCGACGCCAAGTTGACCGTAGGGCGAGTAATTCCGGTCGCCTCCCAGGTCCCACGCGTAGCGACCGTTCACTCCGAGCAGCAGCGAGGTGCCCCCCTCGCCAAGCCCGAAGGCGAGCTCGGGTACAACCTGCAGCGGTCCGAGGCGCACGGATTCCATTTCCACCCGGAACCCCAGAAGGAACTGGACGTCTTCATGCACCTGGACCCCGGTGTAGGGCTCCATGGATCCGAAGTCCCAACGCATCCCCTCGCCTTCGACATCCACCGGGTCCCTGACCTCGGGGCCGGGCTGCGCACCGGGCCGGATTCCCATGGCCCGCAGTTCCTGCCGCACCGCATCCCGAACCAGGCCCGGAAGCCGCTGTTCCAGGGTTCGCACGTCGCCGGCCTGGCGGGCGAGGGATTGTGCCACGGCCTCCTCGAGCCGTTGTAGATCCACCGCACTCATGCCGCGCACACCACCGGCCTCGACGGCGTAGGCCTCACCATAGCGAAGGATGATCTCGCCGACTTCCGGAACCGGAACGATCATGGTGCGCTGTCCCCGGACTGTATCCAGGGCAACCCGCCGATCAGGGAGCGCTTCACCCGCGCGCAGCCGCCGATTCTCCTCGAGGAGGCGGTCGATCTCGCGGTTCGTCTCGGCCAGGCGGCGTGCCTCCTCTCCACGGAGGCGGTCCTCAGTGTCCCGGTCCCGCGCCTGAGGGCTCGCACCCACCGTGAGGGCCAGCCCCACACTGTACTGCCAGTTGGACACAAGGTCGTCCGGATCGGTCACATCCTCGATATCGGAACCTGAGGTCATGAGGAGGTTCCGGGCGCCGATCTCGATATTGGCGAAGTCCCCGAGACCGAAGGCGAGCCCTCCGCCCAGGGTGAGGTGGTCCAGGTCGTCGCGCTGTTCCCCCTCGAGGTCGAGGAAATCGTCGGTGAAGCGGAGGCGGCCCGCGCCGACGATCAGGAAGGGAGAGAGCCCGGGGCCCGTGTTCAGCGCGAAGCGCGCTTCAGCCCCGAAGCCCGTCACATCCTCGAACTCCGAGAAATCGTCGCCGACGCCCCTCCAGTAGAAGGCCCGCAGCCCCACGTTCTGGTTGAAGTCCACACCGGCACGGACACCGGCCCCGTCCTGCTCTGCCAGGCCGAACTCGTCGGAAAACTTCGTCCGGACGACGAAGGGTTCGACGGCGATGCCGGGTACGAGTCCACGGAGGTCCGAGTCGTAGCCGCCACCGAGGGGAACGCGGATCCCGGCTCCGTACACCCAGGAGTCCATGAGTCCATCCTCGGGAAAGTCGTCGCTGGAGACCGCATCGGCAACGAAAGGCCTGGAAAGCCGAGTCGTCCAGTTTTCAGCCGTGATCTCGGCACCGATTCCCCCACCCCCGAGTCCGAACCGGAGTCCGCCCCCGTAGCGCAGGAAGATCCGGTCCGTGCGATCGCCTTCGTCGGGACGGATACGGAGCACGCCACCGCCTCCCTTGATGAAGGGGACCAGGGGACCTCGACCGAGGTTCACCATGGCATCCATACCGCCCGCCTGCAGGTCCCAGAGCGAGGGCTCACCGGTCGCCGGGGTCAAACCGTCCCGGGGGCCGATCCCGTCCTCCCAGGCGTAGAAGGGCTGGAGGGAAAAATAGGGCCCGAAGTCGATCGACGCCCGGGCGCCGTAGAGGCGAACCCTCTCGAAGCCGAATGCGTCGTCCCAGCGGATCTCCTGGTACGTGGGAATGATCGAATAGGAGACGTCCTGCGCGCGGACATCGACCGGACTCAGAATCACCAGCCCCATCAGTAGCGTAAGGCCGAGAGTCGCGACTCGTGAGAAATATCGCATGGTGCCACCTCGTTCATATGTGAAGGTCGACCCCCGTACCTCCGCCCTGTGGCTTGCAGGCTCCACCCGCGACGTGGGAATCGCACTTCCCTGCAAGCGCAAGTTCGGGTCCGACTCGCCTTTCCCTTGCCATCAGGCGTTCCAGCCCTGTTTGGCGCGTCAGCGGGGGTACGTCCTACATTTGATTTGTAGGGTCTACATGCCCACGGACGAGATTGGCCTCCAACGAACGACCCATTCCCGATGTCCACACGGCCCCAAGTCGAAAAGGACCCCCGATGAACGACATCTTCGATCCGGATGTGACCGAAGCTCTGATCGACCGCATCCACTCTCTCGAGCCGGACACCCAACCCGAATGGGGGTCCATGAATGCGGCTCAGATGCTGGCCCACTGCTGCGTCCTCTACGACCTCACCTTCGACCCGGACCCCCCCCGACCCGGACCGATCAAGGGCTTCCTTCTGAAGGCCTTCGTGAAGAAGGCGGTGGTCGGCGAAAAACCGTATCGCAGGAGTACCCCGACCGCACCGGAGTTCCGGATCGCGGGAGACCGGGAATTCCACCTGGAGCGGGACCGGCTGGTCGCGCACCTCGAGCACTGCCGGGAGTTGGGCCGAAAGCACTTCGATGGTCGCGACTACCCGAACTTCGGGACCCTCACCGTCGACGAGTGGAGCCGCATGTTCTACAAGCACCTGGATCACCACCTGACCCAGTTCGGAGTCTGAGGCGACCGGGAGTCACGACCGGGAGATCCGACCGGAGACCGCGAGCGGCAAGGAGATAGCCCAACGCCCCGGCACTCTCCGGGCTTGGTCTCGGGCCGAGAGGGCCGCCCACCCCTCGCCCGGTTACGCAGCGGGTCCTACCTTGCCGTCATGACTACACGAACGCTCTCCCGGCTTTCCGCTCTCGCACCCGTGGGCCTCATGGTCTGGCTGGTGTTTCTCACCCCGTCATCAGGCCTCGGAAGCCTTTTCGGAGAGGGCATTATCGGGCCCCGAGCCCTCGCCGCGCAGCAACTCACCCCCTCGGCCGCCGACGCTCGACTGCGGAGTGCGCTGGAGCGGCCCGAGGTGCAGGCGGGACTCACCCATATCGAAGAACGAAGGTCACCCACCGTGGATCTTCTGACGGAGCTGGCCCTCATCGTATCCCCCTCGGGGCAGGAGGAGGAGCGAGCCCGGCGGGCGGCCGAGGAGATGCGTCGCATCGGGCTCGAAGACGTCGAGGTCGACGGCTCTCCCAACGCCATCGGGCGGATTCCGGGGCGCTCCGGAGAGGTGGTCGTCTTCATCTCGACCCTGGACGATCTGGCCACCGTCGCCGAGCATCGCCGGGCCGCCGAGGGCCCCCCCGTGCTCGAGGGGGACCGCCTCGTGGGCCCCGGCACCAACACGTCGTCGATCACCGCGGCCATGCTGGTGGCCGCCGGGGGCATGGTCGAAGCCTTCCGGGAGGCCGGTGAAGGGCCCGAGCACGACCTGGTGTTCGCGGCCGTCGCCCAGGAGGAGACCGGGCTCGTCGGGATGAAGGCCATCTACGAGCGCTACCGCGACCGAGCCATCGGGTTCGTCGACATCCTGGGCGATGGCCGGAGTGTGAGCTACGGGGCCCTGGGCATTCACTGGTGGCGGGTGGAGGGCGAGGGTCCGCCGGGGCACTCGCTCGGAGGTGGGCTCCCCAACGTGAACCAGGGACTGGCCCGGGCGGTGGACCGGATCCTGACCGAAGCGGCCGACCTTCAGGACCCGGACACCCGGACCGTGGTCAACGTGGCGATCCTCAGCAGTGGCGCGGTCTTCAACCACAAGCCCGCCGACGGCTGGTTCTCGCTGGACGTGCGCTCGCTCGAGGCAGAACGGATCGAGGCCATCGAGGACCGGGTCGGAGCACTCCTGGCGGAGGTCGCGGATGAGACCAGGGTCTCGCTTCGCATGGAACCCTGGCAGATCATGCCCGGAGGGCAGCTCCCCGGAGCCCGGGAGAGCGAGATCGTGCAGTCCTCGGCCGCCATCGGCCGCTGGCTGGGCTTCGACCCGACCCTCTCCAACGCCGGCTCCTCGAACATGAATGTGGCGATCGCCGGGGGAACTCCGGCGATCGGACTGGGTGGGGATCGGGGTGGAGACCGGGGGCTGCCCTCCGAGTGGGCTTCGGTGGACGCCATGATGCGGTCGGCGCAGCACGTCTTCCTGCTGGGCATGCTCCTGGGCTCCTGAGTCAGGACTCTGTGTCCTGATCGAGCCGCCCCTTGACTCCCCCCGGCCGGTTCGGCTAGGGTCAGATATGATCCCGTCAGCCCACCTCACCCACGCACCCGCCACCCCCGGCGACCGCATCCAGGCCTGCGCCTGCATGTGCATGTGCATGTGTGCCTGTCTCCCCCGGGAGAGCGGGTTGGTGGCCCCTGTGCTGCGAGTGGAATCATGATGTAACCCTCGACAAATCAGCAGGTGAAGCCGACGGCCCCCTCTCATTCGGGAGGGGGCCGTTTTTTTTATCCCCCGTTCAGAGAGCTCGACCATGCCATCACCCCACCCTCCATTCGCCTCGGGCGCCCCGCTGGGCATCCTGTACGAGCATCCCGACTGGTTCCGGCCCCTCTTCGCGGAGCTCGATCGGCGCGGCGTGCCCCATGAGCGCATACGAGCGGACCGTCACTGGTTCGATCCCTCGGAAGCCACCGCGGATCACGCCATCATCCTCAACCGGATGAGCCCGTCTGCCTGGCTCCGGGGGGAGGCCGATGCGGTCTTCCATACCACCCAGTACCTGGCGCACCTGAAGCGCCTGAACGTTCGCGTGATCAACGGCCTCGCGGCCTGGCGCACCGAGATCTCGAAGGCCTCGCAGCTGACCCTCCTGCAGGGGCTTGGTCTCCCCTACCCCGGCGCCCGGGTCATTCACCGGCCCGAACAGGCGGCAGAAGCCGCTCGAGGCCTCCGCTTCCCCGTCGTCTCCAAGCCCAATGTGGGTGGAAGTGGCGCGGGCATCGTCCGCTTCGACACCCCCGAGGCGCTGGAGCGCGGTGCTCGCGCCGGCGAGCTGGACTTCGGTCTGGACGGCACGGCCCTCATCCAGGAGTTCATTCCCGCCCGCGATGGTCGCATCGTGCGGGTCGAGGTCCTGGACGGAGCGTACCTGTATGCGATTCGAGTCTACGCCCCCGGAGACCAGTTCAATCTCTGCCCGGCCGACGTCTGCCAGAGCGTGGACGGCGCCCGGCTGGAGCGTGCCGCCTGCGCTGCCGACGCCCCAACGAACGAGATGCGGGTGGAAGGATACGACCCGCCGGACGAGATCAAGCGTGCCGTGGAGCGGATCACTGCCGCAGCCGGCATCGAGATCGGGGGGGTGGAATACCTGATCGACGACCGCGACGGCCAGCTCTACTACTACGACGTGAACGCCCTCTCCAACTTCGTGGCCGACGCGCCCCGCATCATTGGTTTCGACCCCTTCGCTCGCCTGGTGGACTGGCTGGAAGCAGAGATCGGCGCGGGGGTGGCGCCATGAGATTCGGATACTGGCTTCCCATGTTCGGTGGCTGGCTCCGCAACGTCGACGACGAGGGGATGGAGGCCTCCTGGGAGTATGTGAGCCGACTGGCTCGGCGCAGCGAGGAGATCGGGTTCGACCTCACCCTGCTCGCGGAGCTGAACCTGAACGACATCAAGGGGATGGACGCGCCATCACTCGACGCCTGGAGCACCGCCGCCGCCCTCGCCGCAGTGACCCGGCGGCTGGAGCTCATGGTGGCGGTTCGGCCCACCTTCCACGAACCCGCCCTCCTGGCGAAGCAGGCGGCCAACATCGACCGGATCAGCCAGGGGCGCCTGTCGCTCAACGTGGTCTCCTCCTGGTGGGCCACCGAGGCGCGCAAGTACGGGATCCGCTTCGATGATCACGACGAGCGATACGCCCGCACCGCCGAGTGGCTCCAGGTGGTCAACGGCATGTGGAGCGAGGAGGAGTTCTCCTTTTCGGGACGGTACTACGAGGTCGAGGATGCCATCCTGGAGCCCAAACCCCTGCAGAGCCCCCGGCCGACCCTCTATGCCGGGGGTGAGTCCCCCGCCGGAAAGGCTCTCATCTCGAGCCGGTGCGACGCCTGGCTCACCCACGGCGATCCACCCGAGGTCATCGGGAAGAAGGTGGCGGAGATGACCGCCCGCAGGGAAGCGCTCGAGCTACCCCCCATGAGCTACGGCGCGGCCGGGTACGCCGTGGTCCGCCCCACCGAGGCGGAAGCACAGCGGGAGTTGGA
Organism: Gemmatimonadota bacterium; assembly: GCA_007126575.1. GTDB lineage: Bacteria > Gemmatimonadota > Gemmatimonadetes > Longimicrobiales > Gaopeijiaceae > SLBA01. The sequence continues at coordinate 14,290 of SLBA01000022.1, forward strand.
GCGGATCACCAACGTGCGACAAAGCGCGCGGGGATTCGCCAACTACCAGGACTGGGTCCGGAACACGAAGCTCGAGCGGAAGGTGAGCCTGAAGGACTACTCGGTCTCCAACCGGGGGCTGCGAAGCGGGCTCGTGGGCACGCCCGAACAGGTGGCCGAGCAGATCCTCGAGTTCGAGAAGGCGGGGCTCGACCTTCTCCTGCTCCAGTTCAGTCCCCAGCACGAGGAAATGGAGCGTTTCGCGGAAGAGGTGATCCCGCTGGTCAGGCAAGGCTCGGCGCGGGCCCTGGAGGTGGGGGGACTGGCATGAGCGACCTCGGTGCGGGCGCCTACAACGGGGGGGACGGCGGCCCCAGGTGGAAGACCAGCCGGTAGGCAGGCTCACCGCCCCGGTCCAGGTAGTAGACGAAGAGGTCGTGCTCCCGGTCGATCCGGAGGCGCCAGATCCGGTGCTCCTCGGCCGGGGTTTCGTCGGTGGCCCGGAAGTCGGGGAAGTGCTGGAAGGTGGAGGAGCCCTCGTCCGAGGCATGTCCGCCGAATCCCGAGGTCTCGTACTCGGTGCCGTCGGGACGGAGGTGCTCGTGGAAGAAGGTGAGACCGTCCTCGCCCATCTGCAGGACCCAGGTGCGGGAGTCGTCGTCTCCCACGATGAAGGGGATCCGGAGATCGTCCTCGGTGCACTCTTCCACGATGAAGTGGAGCCGGGCCGGCTCGAAGGTGGTGTCCGTCTCCTCGGCCAGGATCGTCCGGCCGCCGAAGGTGTGGCCGCACATCTCCTGCATGCTCTGGAAGAACGCAGCCTGTGCTTCCAGGGGATCCGGAGCAGCTCCTTCGGCGTCCGGGGACGGACCGCAACCGACGAGGGCCAGGGCAAGAACGAGGATGAAGCGCATGTCGAGCCTCCCTGTGATTCGCTTTGAGGGTCTCGGGGACCCGGGCCGGTCAAGGTATCCGCACTCCCGCCGGGGCGGCAATCCGGGCCGGGGTCGAGGCGCCCGACCGGCCGGAGCTGCGGGACGCGCCTGTGCACCCCGGACCCGACATCTCCCGAGCCATCAATGCCCCCCGGGGCTGGCCTCCCGAGCCTCGAGCCCGTAGTCTGCATGGTCGCGCAGGTTCGTCCCCCGGACGGACCGGATCAGCGAACGCGGAATACTCGAGATCAAGGAGAGGCATGGGGATGAAGACCGCATCATGGAAAGCCGTGGGGCACGGACTGCTGGCGCTGGCGTTCGTGGGGGTGGCGGCGTGCGAGATCGAGGATGCCACGACCGAGACCGCGCCGTCGGCCGGTGTCGCGGCCACCGACTTCGAGGTCGATCCGTCCTTCCCTCAGACTCTGCCGAATGACTGGATCGTCGGGCAGGTGTCGGGGATCGCCGTAGACTCCCGCGACCATGTCTGGATCGCGCATCGGCCCGTGAGCCTCTCCGCGCTCAGAGCGGGGGCGGCTCAGGACCCGCCGATCGCCATGTGCTGCGTGCCCGCGCCGCCGATCATCGAGTTCGACACCGAGGGCAACGTGGTGCAGGCCTGGGGTGGACCGAGCGAAAACGGCGAGCACGACTGGCCCGAAGAGGAGCACGGGATCTACGTCGATCACGAGGACAACGTCTGGATCGGGGGCGGCGCCGCCAACGCCGGCTTCAGCGGCCACTACGTACTGAAGTTCACGCGCGACGGGGAGTTCCTCTTCCAGATCGGCCAGGGCGCCGGACCCGAGGCCACCGGGGGAAGCACCGACACGGAAACCCTCGGCGGTCCCGCCGCGATCCACGTCGACGCGCAGGAAAACGAGGTCTACATCGCCGACGGATATCAGAATCGTCGGGTGATCGTCTTCGACGCCGAGACCGGCGAGTACCTGCGGCACTGGGGTGCCTTCGGCAACGAGCCCGAAGATGGAAACTCCAACGCCGACGAGCAGTTCCAGGGCCCGGTCCACGGGATCGCCGTGTCCGACGACGGGATGGTGTACGTGGCCGACCGCTCCGAGAACCGGATTCAGGTCTTCGAGCGCGACGGCACCTTCGTCGAGGAGTTCCGCATCCGGCCCGAGACCGGCTCCATGGGCACGACCTGGGACGTGGCACTCTCGCCCGACCCCGAACAGCGCTACCTCTACGTGCCCGACGGCGTGAACAAGACCGTCTGGGTCGTCGAGCGTGAGAGCCTCGAGGTGGTGAACAACTTCGCGCGCGGTGGACGCTGGGCCGGCGAGCTGGGATGGGTGCACAACATCGCCGTCGATTCGCAGGGCAACATCTTCGTGAGCGAGGTCGAAACCGGGAAGCGCTTCCAGAAGTTCGTCCCGGTCAACTGATCCTCTTCGTTATCGCAGTCCCTCGATTTCCGGGGGCAGGGTCCCTCCACCTGCCCCCGGATCGATGACCCGCCCACTCGTTCGCGCCGTCGAGATGCGGGGGGAGTCCTTTTTTCGCCTGGACTTCGACCACCCCGCGGTCGAGGCCCGGGTCCTCGACGAAATGGCCGCGGGGGTCGACGTGTACTACGACCGCCACTGGCCCTTCACCCAGGAGTTCTGCGAATTCCTCCTTGACCACCCGGAGCTCGTCCGGGGCCACAACCTGCTGGTGGCGGGCGCGGGTGTGGGTATGGAGGCCGTCGTCGGGGGCCGCCTGGCGAATCGCCTCTGGATCAACGACTGGGCCCCCGTCGCCCTCGAACTTCAGGTGCTTCAGCTCGAAGCGAACGGACTCGGCGCGGTCGCCTCGATCTGCGGGTCCTTCGGCGAACTCGAACTCCCCCCCGAGGTCGACCTGGTCCTGGGGTGCTTCGTCGTGTACGACGGCGAAACCGCTGGGGCCGTGGAGGCCATGCTCGAGCGAAATCTCGCCGCGGGCGTCCCCACCCTCCTGGCCGACCTGGACCTGGGGGGCCATTTCTCGCGGCTTCTGGACCGACTCTCCGAGCACACCCACCGGATCGCATTTCCCGGTTCGGCGTCCGACGACACCTCGCGCATCCAGGTCGTACGCGTCGGGTGATCCGGACGCCCCCGAGCGGCTCTTTGCACCCCACTTCGGAGTAGGAACCAGTACTCGTGGGACCCCGACTCCGGGTCCTTTCGTTTCCTCGCGTCCTCGGCCCGATGGTTCCGGATCGCTCGACAATCCCCTGCGGCCCCCGGCCACGATCGCTCGCACCCCTCCTGCTGCTAGCACTTATCGGTTTGGCCGGGTGCTTCGACCGGGGGGCCGACCTCGATCTGCTGGGTCCCTGCACCCCCGAGTCCGAGCTTCACCTCGAGGTGGGGAGTGCCATCCAGCTTTCGGCCAACGCGATCACCCGCCTCTGCATTGGCGGCGGAAGCCCGAGCGATTACCTCCTGGTCGTCTCTTCCCGCCCGGGAGGCTCGAGCGAGGCCCGTTCGCTCACGGTCCGGGGTGAGGGCATCGAGCCGATCACCGACCCTGGGATCGGGGGACCGCCCGCCCCCGCGGTCGGAGAGCGGCCCCGGCCAAGGCTGTCGGACGCGGGCTCGCAGGCTCCCGACCCCCATCACCGCATCCGCGAAATCGAACGGACCGAACTCACCGCCCTGATCGGATCCGCCCCCACCGCGCCGCTGCACCCGGGCCTGCCGGTGGAGCGCGCCGCGCCCGCCACCCGCGACACCCAGCCGAGCGAAGGCGACACGATTCGCCTCAATACCCGTGCCAGCCCCTCGTGCGAGCCCGCGGGCTCGAGTCCGGCCGTGGTGCGCGTGGTCTCGGAGTCAGCCCTCCTTCTCGAGGACCCGACGAATCCACCCGGAGGGTACACGGCCGAGGACTTCCAGAGCTTCGCCACGGCCTACGACACCCTCGTCGCGCCCCTGGCGCGCGAGACCTTCGGAGAGCACACCGACCTCGACGAAAACGGCCGGGTGATCCTCCTGTTCACCGGCGAGGTCAACCGCCTTTCGGCGCAGTCCCCGGGCACCACCCTGCTTGGAACCTTTCTCTCCCGCGACCTCTTCCCCCCCACGGAGCCACTGGGAAGACTCCAGCCCTGCGCGGGGTCCAATTTCGGAGAGGTCCTCTACTTCGCGGTCCCCGACCCCCAGCGGGTGATCGGCTTCGGTACGCCCTCGCGGGAGAGCCTGGTGCGCGGGATGCCCCGGCTCATGGTGCATGAACTCCAGCACCTCATCAACACCGCGCGCAGGATCCACATCACCGGATCCGACGAACCCTTCGAAGAGACCTGGCTCAACGAAGCCCTCTCGCACACCGCCGAGGACCTTCTGTTCTTCAGACGTACGGGGCTCGGCCCCCGCATGAACATCGGAATGGGGGAACTGCTCGCAGCCGGACCCCCGGGGCCACAGGCGCTCGAGCGGATCCAGTCGCAGAACCTGCAGCGGTTCCAGCGCTACCTGCGGGCCCCCGAAGCCCACTCCCCCTTCGCTCCGGTCGACGGGGTCGAGACGAGGGGAGCGGCGCAGCAGCTTCTCCGCTACCTCCTGGACCGGGCGGATTCCGAGGACACTCCCATCCTGCGTGCCCTGATCGATGGGGGCTCGGCGGGGGTTCCCAACCTGTCCGCCCGTTTCGGTGGACAGGAGACCCTGCGTCGCTGGCTGACCGACTGGCACGTCGCCCTGTACGCGGACGAGCGCATCGCGACCGAAGACCCCGCCTTCCAACTCCGAAGCTGGAACCACCCCTCTCTCTTCGAGGCGCTGAATCTTCCGGGCAACCCCTTCCCCCTCCGACCCCACCCCCTCGACGAGGCACAACCCGTCACCTTCGAGCTGGCCCTGGGAAGCGCGGCCTACTTCGAGTTCACGGTCCCGAGCCCGACCACCGCCACCCTCCGGATCGAACCGCAGTCCGGCGCCCCGGACGCGACCCTGGCCGCCACGCTCCTGCGGCTGCGATGATCGGCGGAAGAGCAGCGGCAGACCCACCCCATGCGCACCGGGGGCTCCCCCCGCTATCTTCGGAATCATGAGCTTCAGACGACTCTTCGACCCTCTCCTCACCCTCCGCCCAGGTCGCATCTTCGGGGTGCTCGGGGCCCTCGCCCTGACCGGGTGGCTCCTTGCGCCGCCGGCCGATCTCGCGGCGCAGAACCCGCCCTCGCTGGGAACCGACGGGGTGGTCGCCGGAGAGGTGCGCCTGGCCCCCTCGATCGGGGCGGTCCGGGGCAGCGGCATGCCCTTCCTTCGCGCGACTGCGGCGATCCACGTCTCCCCCTGGCTCTCGTTCGGGGGAGAGGCCGCGATCCCGATGGGTGAGGTGCGTACCACCGCGGAAACGAGCCCGGACCGCTCCGAGCTCACCCTCCGATACGGGGGGGTGCGGGTGGCGATGAGACGGCCCAGCCTGGGCGAATCCGATCCATGGGCCCTCTCCTTCCTGCTCGGCACGGGCACGGCGCGCGTGACCTCGTCGCTCCTTAATACCGAACTCGGGTCGGACAACTTCCTGATCCTCGAGCCCTCGGTCGAGCGGCGAGTCAGCACGTTCGGGCCCGCAGAGCTGATCGGGGCCGCGGCCTACCGGATCCCGATCGGCGCTCAGCCCCTCCCGGGCGTTCGCCCCAATCAGCTGCGGGGCGCCTCGGTATCCCTCTCGCTCTCGCTGAGGAAGAACCCCTGACCTCAATTCCTCTTTCCCACCCCCTCGACCTGGCCGTCGTCGACACCGGATCCAACGCGATCCGCTTCTTCGCCGCCCGGTGCACGGGACCGGGCCGCTTCGTCGAGCTCGAATACGAGCGCGTCCCGGTCCGCCTGGGCCATCAGGTCTTTCTGAGAGGACGACTGGCCCCCGAAGCCCTCGACGCAGCGGTCCATGCCTTCGTCCGATTCCGCGAGCGGATCGACGCACTCGGGATCGAGCACCTGAGGGCGGTCGCCACGAGCGCCGTGCGCGAAGCCCGCAACGGCGAGTTGCTCCGGGACCGCATCCTGCGGGAAAGCGGGATCGAACTCGAGGTCATCACCGGCTCCGAAGAGGCCCGCCTGGTGCACACCGCGGTGTCCTCGCGCATCGAGCTCACGGGCGGGAAATGGATCCTGGTCGACCTCGGGGGCGGCAGCGTCGAGGTCTCCCTAGTCGACGACATGGGCATCCTGTGGAGCGAGTCGCACACGATGGGCTCGGTGCGGCTCCTCGAAGAGGTCTCGGGCGCCGAGGACGACCCCGGGCGCCTGCAACGCCTCCTCGAGGAGTACGTCTCGATCCTTCGGATGCCCGCTCCCGCGCAGTACTGGAGCCCGAGCGGGATGATCGCCACGGGCGGAAACATCGAGGCGCTGGCGGAACTCGCCGCGGCCCTCCCCGACGACTCGGGGGTGAGCCGGCTCCCGGTGCGAGACCTGACGGCGGCGATCCAGCTCCTCGCCCGCCTTTCGTACCAGCAGCGCATGTCCCAGCTCGGGCTGCGCGAGGACCGGGCCGACGTCATTCTGCCCGCGGCCCTCGTCTATCAGCGCCTGGCCAAGGTCGCCGGCGTCGACGAGATCCTCGTTCCCCACGTCGGCGTAAAGGAAGGGGTGATCCTGGATCTGGCCGAGACGCTGACCTCGGATCCGGCGAGCTCCCCTCGACGCGAGGACCAGCTCGCCCAGGCCGCCATCTCGCTCGGGCGCCGGTTCATGTTCGACGAGGCCCATGGCGTTCACGTGAGCCACCTGGCGCTGCAGCTTTTCGATCAGCTGACGTCCCTTCACGGTCTGGGCGCCCGCGATCGCCAGCTGTTGAGGGTCGCTGCGATCCTTCACGACGTGGGGACCTTCATCGCCTTCAAGAAGCACCACAAGCACTCGCTCTACCTGATCTCCCGCTCCGAGCTCCCTGGGCTCACCCCCGACGAGAACCAGCTGGTGGCCAACGTCGCCCGGTACCACCGCAAGAGCCACCCCCAGACCCATCACTCCGAGTACACACGGCTCGCCCCGCGCGACCGGGTCCGAGTCGACCAGCTCGCTTCGATCCTGCGTCTGGCCGACGCCCTCGACCGCCAGCACCTGCAGCGGGTCGAGAGGGTGCGGGTGCGACCGAACGGCCTCTCGCTCGAACTCACCCTCGAAGGAGAGGGCGACCTGCTCCTCGAACGGTGGGCCGCCTCGAAGAAGAAGGGTCTCTTCGAAGAGACCTTCGGGTTCGAGGTCCGAGTCGCGAATGACGCTCATTCGATCGAGTCGGAGGATTGACACGACTATAACCCTTGACTTTCTTTGACTATCGATTCAATCAGATGAAAGGCATGCCTTCATCAGTGCACACCCCTCTCCAGAGGATGGGCCGATGGCAAAGAACGAAGAGAAGGTTATGGAGTTCGTGAAGTCCGAACTGAAGAAGAACCCGAACGCCTCGACGACCGAGCTGTTCGAGAAGGCCAAGAAGGTGGATTCCGGGGTAACCCAGCTTTCGCTGCGGCAGTTCAACGCCCGGTTCCCCCTGCAGATCAAGCGGAAAGAGAGCCTCGCCAAGGGAGGGGGTCGTCGTCGCTCGAGCCGCCGCACCCGACGCTCCTCGCGCGAACGGCGCGAAAACATGCGGGGGCTTCTGATGCGATTCGCATCGGACCTGTCCGCCGCCGAAGAGCGGAAGGACCTGGTACAGATGCTCGCGAAGATCGACGACTACGTCGATGACGCCATGAAGATCGCCGGACGCTGATCCGGAAGGAACGGTCCGCGGAGCGGCTGTCGGACGACTACTCCGGCAGCCGCTCCGCGAGTACCATCAGCTCCCGGACCACCACCGTGAGCGCGGCCAGGCCCAGGTCCTCTTCACCCTCGACCTCTCGAACGAGCTCCTCGAATCGATGGATGCGGTCGCCATGCATCTCGTGCAGCCGCTTCATCGCGTCATCGACCGATCCCTCCCCCTCCTCCTCCTGAAGCCCCGTCACCGCGGCGGTGAGCCGCTGGTGCGCCCAGGTCAGATCGTCTGACAGCGCCTGTGCGGCCCGCTTTTCCCAACGATTGTCTCCCGCCTTCGTGAAGATCGTGGTGCGCAGCCAGGGGATCCAGAACAGCTCTGACACCCGATAGAAGGTGCGGGCGGCGTCGATCGGGTCGAGACCCGTTCGCCGGTGGACGCGCAGGACCTCGAGAAGCTGGTCCAGGAAGCGCAGGGTGATCAGATCCCGCGCGAAATCCTCTGCGGCGCCGTCTCCCTTCAGCTCTTCGACGAGCCGGTTGAAGACCCGGCGATCCTCTCCGGTCACGATGTCGGGGAAGGCCGTGCGGAGCCGGTCGAGCCCCACCATGCTCTCCTCGAGCAGCTTCTCGGTATCGCGTCCCTCGATATCGCTGGTCAGGAGCCAGCGCGTGGTTCGCTCCATCACGCGCGACAGCCCCAGGAGCCAGCGGTACGCCACCGGCTGGGGCATGGTGCCCCGCGACATGCTCAGCCAGTCCATCAGCGCGGGCTGGCCGGTGAGCTGCGCGGCCACGAGCCAGGCCCTCGCCACGACCGCGGACTCCCGTCCGGTCCCGCGGGTCACACGGTGGATGAACCCCGCGCCCATCAGATCGACCAGGTCGTTGGCGAGCTGGCTCGCCACGATCTCTCGGCGGAGCCGATGCGCCCCGACTCGCTCCCGTCCCGCCGTCTCCACCGCGCGGCCGGGGAAGTAGTCCGTCAGATATCCTTCGACAACCGGGTCGTCCGGCAGGGTGCTGCGGAGCAGATGCGTGGTCAGATCCAGCTTGGCGTAGGCAAGGAGAACGGCGAGCTCGGGGCGGGTGAACCCCTTCCCCTCTTCCTGTCGCTCTTCGAGGGTCTCCCAGGTCGGCAGGGCCTCGGACGTCCGGTTCAGAACCCCGGCCTTCTCGAAGCTCGACATCAGGTCACGCAGGTCGTCGATCGCGCGGCCGGCCCGCGCCTGGTCGAGCGACACCGCCATTCCCTGCGACTCGTTGTCTCGAAGGACCAGGTCGGCGACCGCATCCTGCAGCTCGCGAAGGAGGACGTTGCGCTCTTCGAGCGTCATCTCTCCCTCTTCGATCACGGCCCGAAGAAGGATCTTGAGATTCACCTCGCGGTCCGACAGATCCACCCCCCCGGAGTTGTCGATCGCGTCGGTGTTAAGGCGGCCTCCGCCAAGAGCGTATTCAATCCGGGCCAGCTGCGTCATTCCCAGGTTTCCACCTTCACCCATCACCTTGGCGCGCAACTGGTTCGCATCGACCCGCACGGCGTCGTTCGAGGTGTCGCCCGCGTCGGTGTGAAGCTCACCCGACGACTTCACGTATGTCCCGATCCCCCCGTTCCAGAGGAGCTCGACCGGTGCCCGAAGCAGATGCCGGACCAGGGCCTCGCCGTCGAAGGGGCCCTCGGCCGCGATCCCGAGCGCTTCGCGGGCCTGCGAGGTGAGCTCTACCGCCTTGGAGCCGCGGGGGATGATCATCGCACCCTCGGACAGGGTCGAGCGGTCGTAGTCCTGCCAGGTGGATCGGCCCAGGTCGAACAGGCGCTGTCTCTCGACGAAGGAGCGGGCGGGGTCGGGGTCCGGGTCGATGAAGATGTCACGATGGTCGAAGGCCCCGATCAGTCGGATCTGCTCCGAGAGGAGCATCCCGTTTCCGAAGACGTCGCCACTCATGTCGCCGATCCCGACCACGGTGAACGGCTCACGCTGAATGTCCTTGCCCATCTCGATGAAGTGGCGCTTCACGCACTCCCACGCCCCCCGGGCCGTGATCCCGACCTCCTTGTGATCGTAGCCGTTCGACCCACCCGAGGCGAAGGCGTCACCGAGCCAGAACCCGTACTCCTCGGCCACGGCGTTGGCCACGTCCGAGAACTTTGCGGTCCCCTTGTCGGCCGCCACGACCAGGTAGGGGTCCGCCCCGTCGTAGCAGACCACCCGCTCGGGCGAGACCGTCCGGTCCGCCACCAGGTTGTCGGTGATGTCGAGCAGCCCCCGGATCAGCGTCTGGTACTGCTCCTTCGACTCCTCTCCCATCTCGTCGGGAGGTAGCTGGCGCAGGGTGACGAAGCCACCCTTCGACCCACCGGGCACGATCACCGCGTTCTTGACCATCTGGGTCTTCACCAGCCCCAGGATCTCGACCCGGAAGTCGTCGGGGCGATCGGAGTAGCGAATCCCGCCGCGGGCGACCTTCGCCCCTCGCAGATGGACGCCCTCCATTCGCGACGAGCGCACCCAGACCTCGTAGCGGATGCGGGCACGGGCGGGCCCTTCGAGCGCCATCCCGTCGAACTTGAACGAGGTGTACGGCACCCCTCCCGAGCGACGGCCGGGCACCCTGCCCCCGGTCTGGTAGTAGTTCGTGCGGAGCGTTGCCCGGATCAGCTCGGCGAGCTGCCGCAGAGCCCGGTCTTCGGAGAGGACGGTGACCCCCGTCAGCGCCGACTGGAACGATTCGAGGATCTCCTGCTCTCGGGCCTTGCGTTCCTCCTTCCCGCTCGGGCCATCGGGGTCGAACCGGACCTCGAAGAGGCGGAAGAGGAGCCGGGCGATCGCCGGGTGCTTCTGGAGCGCCACGGGCAGCGAAAGACGGCTCGGCACGGCTCCCACCTGGAACCCGTACGACGCGTACGACCGCAGGACCTCGACCTCGCGCCACGCCAGCCCGGCCGATACCACCAGCGCGTTCAGCCCGTCGTTCGTGGCATCTCCGGAACGGACCGCCAGGATCGTCTCCGCCAGCTGGGAGCCGACCCCCTCCTCGTCGAGAGGCTCCCGAGAGGCATCCTGAACGATGAACGAATAGAGGATCGCCTCGGGCACATCGTCGCCCCTGACCTCGAAGGGGGTCACGGCGATCACGCGCAGGCCGCAGTTCTCGAGGATCGGCATGAAGTCCGACAGGACCAGCCGGGAGTCCATCAGGTGCAGCTTGAGCTCGGTGACCCGGTCCCCCCCGGCCACCGCGGGTTTGGCCTCGGGGTTCGAGAGGGTGATCGCAACATCGCGTCGTTCGGCCGCCATCCCCTCGAGCTCGAGGATGTCGCGCACCGCGACGGACGCCTCGGTCGCAGCCTGATACTCGGCCGAAAAGGCCTCCCCGTAGACCCGCGCCAGCCGGCGCGCCTCGTCGGGTGGCCGGACCTTCTCCATCCCCTCCTGCACCCGATCGCTCCAGCTCCGGGTGAGGTGCCGGATGAGCTCCTCGAGCTGGTCCGCGGTGACGGCCTCGAGGCGTTCCGGGGGGGCCGCCATGTAGAAGTGGAGCCGTGCCTGGTCCCCCTCGCCCAGCGCCAGATGGTAGTTGAGCACCTCTCCCTCGAACTCGCGGACCAGGGCCTCCTCGATCCGCTTTCGGACGGTGCCCGAGAACTTCTCCTTGGCCAGGATCACCATGAGCGAGACCCCGCGCTTCAGAGGGTCGCGCCGCAGGGTGACCCGAACGCCGTCGGAGTCGAAGGTGGTCAGGACGGTCCGAACGTCGTCGCCGATCTCCTCGGCCGACGTCAGGAAGAGCTCCTCCTTCGGGAGGGTGTTGAAGATCGTGTGGATCTCCTTGTAATCGTGCGAGCCCTCCTGGACCCCCGAGTCCTCGAGGATCGTATCGAGCTTCCGCCGCAGGATCGGGATCCGATCCGCCTTCTCCGAGAAGGCCTCCGAGGTGAACAGGCCGATGAATCGGCGTTCGCCCACCACCTTGCCGTCGCGATCGATCTTCTTGATCCCGATGTAGTCCATCCGGGCCCGCCGGTGGACCGTCGAGGTCGCGTTGGTCTTCGAGATGATCAGGAGCGGCCCGTCGGCGGCCATTCGGCGCAGGCTTTCGGGAAGCTCGTCGAGCCGGATCGCCTGCGCGAAGGACGACGACTCCTCGCGGCGCAGGAGCCCGAGCCCGGATCCCCGCTCCACCTCGACCGCGGGGCCTTCCTCGGTATCGACCAGGTCGTAGCCGCGGTAGCCCAGAAAGACGAAGCCCCCATCGCGAAGCCACTCCATGAACGCCTGGACCTCGGCGACCTCGTCGGCCCGCTCCGGCTGGTCCCCCGCCACCACATCCAGCGACTCGACGGTCTCGTCGACTGCCTGCAGCATCGCCTGGAAGTCGTCGGTGGCGTTCACCACGTCTTCGAGCCGTCGGGTCAGCTCCGCTTCGATGTGCGAGAGGCGGTCCGCGTCGGTGACCCGGGTGACCTCGCAGTGAATCAGGGACTCCCGCTGGCCCTCTTCACGGGCCGAACTCACATCCACCACCCGCCCCTCGGCGTCGCGCTCGACCTGGAGCACCGGGTAGATGTAGACCTCGATGGCGAGGTTCTCGGCGTGCAGGAACTCGCGCACGGAATCGACGATGAAGGGTCGCTCCGAGACGTTCGTCCGGATCACGGTGACCGGGGCGAACCACCCCTCGGTGTCCACGTCGGGATTCACGACCTCGACATCCACCTCCTCGCCGGACCGATCGAGGAAGCGGAGCGCGCTGAGGGCCATCCGGGCCAGAGACCCCGCACTCCGACCCGCCAGGAATCCCGGCGGCGACTTCGAGAAGAAGAGATCGGCGAACCGAAGGGCGAGCGAAGGATCGTCGTCGCCCAGAAGGCGGCGGATCTCGCGGGATACGGCTTCCAGTTCCAGCGAGTCGGGCTGAAGCCGGCTCACCGGTGCTTCCGTGGTGTCACTCATCGGAGGAGGTCTCGAGAGAGGGCTCGAAAGGGGGTGCGCATTGGCTTCGGGCGTACTGGCCCCGGCCGTGAATTCGCGATGCGCGGGTGAATGAGCGTCGGCCGCACGCTGCGGACCGACGGGGCGGATGAGTGCCGGTATCGTACCATCTGCTCCCTCCCTCGTAAAGGCCCGGCGTCGGGGGCCGGAAGGCCGATTCAGCCATTGGCCCTGTCGGCGCTCCCCGATAGCTTGAATCGGAACCCCTCCGGATCGCCCGGGCCGGGGGAACCCGACATCCCCATCTCACGGAGTCCATGCGCCTACTCCACCTGGCGGATCTGCACCTCGACACCCTGTTCGCCGCACGCTCCCCCGAGCTTCGCGACCGCCTGCGCGAGGCCGGGAGAGAGGCCCTGCACCGGGCCGTTTCACTGGCGATCGAGCGCGAGGTCGACGGGGTCCTCATGTCCGGCGATCTCTTCGACGGCAGTCGTCTCTCCTATCGGACCGAACGGTTCCTGTTGCGGGAGCTCGAGCGTCTCGGGGAGGCCGACATCCCCTTTCTGTATTGCACCGGAAATCACGATCCCGGGCAGGGCATTGCCGGGAGCGGTCGCATCGAGTGGCCGGATCACGTGGAGCTCTTCGACCGACCGGAGCCGCGAACCGTGGTCGTGCGGCGAGCGGGCAAAATCGTGGGTACGGTGACCGCGGCGGGGCACGCGGTCGCCCACGAGGCCGACGACCTGTCGGCCCGCTTTCCCTCTCCGGCCTCGTGGCGCGATTCGGGATCCGGGGAGTCCGGGGCCCCCGGCGCCGGGGGCCCGGGAGGGCAGGTCGGAGCCCGACTGCCCGCGGTGGCGATGCTCCATACGCAGGTGACCGGGGCGGGTGGAGCCGCGGACCATGACCGCTATGCACCCTCGGAGCTTCCCAGCCTCAGACGGGCCGGCTACGACTACTGGGCGCTCGGCCATATCCACCTGCGCGAGGCGCTGGAGCGTCTGCCCGGAATCCACTATCCCGGAAACCCCCAGGGCCGATCGCCCCGGGAGACGGGTGCCAAGGGGGCGCTCCTGGTCGAGTTGCCCGGAGCCGGGGTCGCGCCCTCGGTCGAGTTCGTGGAGCTGGCCCCGATCCGGTGGGAGCGACTCGAGGTCGACGGGCTTCGAGAGGCCTCCACCTTCGACGACTTCATCGGCCTCGTACGGGACCGCTGGCTGGAGCTTCGCACCGGGGACCCGGGGCTTCCGGGCACGCAGTGGATCGTGCGGCTCGTTCCCGTGGGCGCGTCACCCCTGGCCGCCGAGCTCGACCACCCCGAGAGCCGCCGGGAGCTCGGCGACGAGATCGCGCGGACGCTCGACCTGCTCGACGTGGAGCTTCGGGTCGAGGGGATCCGCTCCACCGTCGACCCCGACGAGTACCGGGATCGACGCGATCCCGCGGGGCTGGCCCTCCGGATGATCAGCGAACTCGACTCGGCCGAGGGCGCGGCCGCGCTGATCGAGCGGCTGGGCCTGGAACCCGGGGAGCTGGCGGGACTGCGGGACGCCCCGGAATCGGATCCCGCGCCCTACATCCGGCGGCTCCTGGGCGGCGGGCTGGGTGCCCGCATCCTGATCGAGCACTTTCGTCGCGAGGGAGAGGGAGCATGAGATTCGTGCGCGTGCGTATCGGTCGCTTCGGACCCCTCTCCGACGTCGATTCCGGACCCGAGGATCTCCCGGGTCTGACGCTCGTTCTCGGTCACAACGAGGCCGGCAAGTCCTCGTTCTTCCTGGCGCTCCGATCCCTGGTGCACGGAATGTACCCGGCCTCTCGAGAATCGAATCCCCACGCGCCGTGGGACGGGTCCGATCTCGAGGTCGAAGGGTGGGTTCGCGGCCGTTCGGGCGCCGAGTATCGGGTTCACCGCCGACTCCTGGCCTCGCCCTGGGGGCGGATCCATCACTCCACCGACGAGGGGGAGCGGACCGAGGACATCGGCAACCGGGCGATCCCATCGGCCGGACACATCCCCAGAGCGCTCTTCGAGCACGTCTACGCGATCACCCTGCCCGACATGGCCCGGCTGCAGGAGGGGCCGGTCTGGGAGGAGCTGCGTGACCGGCTCGTGGTGGGGATGGGCACCCGCGACCTGGGCTCTCCGCGTCGGGTCGCCGAGGCACTCGACCGCGAGGCACAGTCCCTCTGGCGGCCCGACCGCCGAAGTTCGCCTCGGGCCGCGCAGATTCGCCAGGAGCTGAAGGAGCTCTCGGATCGGCTCGCCGAGGCGCGCGACCGTGACCACAGGCTGCGGGAGGTGGTGCGGGAGCAGACACGGCTCGAGGAGGAGGTCGGAGAGCTCCGCGACTCCCGAACGCGACTCGAGAGCTCCCTCGGCACGGCGCGCACCTTCCGGCCCCTCGAGACCCGGCTTGAATCCATCCGCTCGCTGACCCGTGAGGCCGAGCCCGTGGAGCCCCTCGAGGCGCTCGGAGCTCTCCCCTCGGGTCCGCCCGAGCGGCTGGCCGAGCTCGAGGCCGCCCTTCGGACCCGTCGAGAGGAGCTCGACGGGGCGACGCGTGCCGAGACCGAAGTCGAACAGGCTCGACCCGCACCCGACCCCCTCCTCGACACGCTGGAGGGCAGGCAGGGCCAGCTTCGTGCCCTCACGGCCGCGCGGCCCGTGGTCGTGGAGCGTGACCGTCAGATCGATCGGGCACGCCAGGATCTTCGGGAGATCGAGAAGGCCCTCGAAAGCGCGGAGGGGGAGCTCTTCGAGGCGGCTCATCTGGATCGACCCGTTCGGGAAGAGCCCGACGTACGGGGCCGCCTCGATTCGCTCTCCGCCGGTGAACTGCGCACACGGGTCCGGCGACGCGATGAGGCGCTGGCCCGTGTTCGGGCCGCCGAGGACCGGGCCGAGGCTCCGATGAGCGAAGAGGGCTCGGGGGCCGGGGCGGAGCCGACCGGGGCGGTCGACCGTCCCCAGTGGGCCGTCCTCGCGCTGGCCGGGGGAGCGCTTCTGACCCTTATGGCGGTCGGGCTGATCCTCGCCTTCGGAGGCATGTCCCCCACCCCTGGCTGGCTCCCTGCCCTTCCCCTGATCCTGGGGGGTGCCGGACTGGTCGCCCTCTTCTTCGGAGGCGGGGCGCTGCGCGAGTGGAGCCGCGCGGCCCGCGACGCCTCACGCGAAGCCGAACGCCGTCGGCGCGAGCACGTCGCACACTCGGCTCGCATCGAGGAGCTTCGGGCGGAGGCAGCCGCAGAGTCCGGACGGGTCGACGAACTGCTCGAGGGGCTGCCCCTGCGTGAGGCGCGCAGGGCGATGCCCGATGAATCGGTGGCGACCGAGATCGAGACGCTGAGAACCCAGCTGGACCGGGCCGAGCGACTGCGCTCCGAGCTCGCGGATCTCGAAGCCGAGCAGTCGACGTTCGCCACCGAACTCGGAACGCTCCTCGACGGCCTCCCCGGGGACCGCGACGGGCTGAGCGAGGAAAGCGGCGACCTGCTGCGCACCCTGACCCGGCTGGAGACCGAGATGGACCGGCTCGAGGAGCGCGTCGAGCGCAAGCGGGAGAGCCGTACACGCCTCGACGCGGTTCGGGCGGAGCGGCAACGCGCGGCCGAGCAGGTCGAAGCCGCGACCCGCGCGCTCAGCGACTTCCACGCCCTTCTCGAACTCGCGGTGCCCTCGAGCGACGGCCCCGAGGCTCGGGCGAGAGAGGCAGCCTCCCGTCTCGAGTCGCTCGCCGACGCACGACACCTCGAGCGGCAACTGGTCCGCGATCACGGCTCCCTCGAGGCCGTGCGGGCCGGGGTCCGGGCCCTGTCGGAGGACCCCGAGGCTGACACCTCGATCGAGGAGATGGAGGAACGCCTCCGGGCACTGAGCGAGGAGCTGGGCGACCTGCGGGAGCGCAGCGCCGAGCTTCGGGCCGAGCAGGCCACCCTTCTCGACGGAGAAACGGTGGACCGGGTCGAAGGGGCGATGCTCCGGCTGCGCGAGGAGGGAACCGACGTGCGGGAGGAACGGGATCGACTGCGGGTGCTGGCCCGGATCGTACAGACCGCCGAGCGGGAGTTTCGCGAGACCCACCAGCCCGAGCTCATTCGACGTGCCGAGGCGCACCTCGACCGGATCACCGGAGGGCGCTACACGGCCCTCATCCTGGGGGACGAGGACACGCCCGACGCCCTTCTACTCCGCGCCCCGCACCTGCCGGATGCCCTCCCGGTCGACGAGCCGATCTCGACGGGCACCCGCGAGCAGGTCTTTCTGGCCCTGCGCCTGGCGGTACTCGAATTCATCGAGGGCGACGGAGAGCCCCTCCCCCTGATCCTGGATGAGGCGCTCGTCAACTGGGACCCCGACCGCCGTGGGCGAGTTCTGGACCTGCTGGTCGAGCTGTCCGGCGAGCGGCAGATCTTCCTGTTCACCTGCCACGCCCCCATGGCCCGCGAGGTCGAGGCACGCGGGGGAGCCCTGGTCCGGCTCTCTCCCCCGAGCTCGGTCCGGGGCTCCGGCGAAGGCGCAGCTACGGAGGCCGGATGATCGACCCGTCGCCGCTGCACGTCGACACCCTGGGCGCCGAGGCCCCCGGGCGTCCCGTCGTGCTCGTGCACGGGTTCGGCGCGCACAACCACTTCTGGCGCCACTGGGCCCCGAAGCTCGCCGACGAGCGCCCCGTGCACATGGTCGAGCTCATGGGCTTCGGGCGCGCCGCCACGCCCGTCGAGGGCGACTACTCGCCCCCCGCGCAGGCCGAACACCTGGCGCGCTGGCTGCGCACTCTGCCGAGCCGTCCCCCCGTGCTCATCGGGCACTCGCTCGGGGGGGCTGTCGTGCTGCTGACCGCGCTGCGGCTTCTGGATTCGGGGGAACTGGATCGGCTCGCCGGGCTCGTCGTGGTCAGCGGGGCGATCTATCCCCAGACGCTCCCTCCCTACCTTTCGATGTCGCGGATCCCCGGGCTGGGCGAACTCCTCCTGCTCGTGCCGCCCCCCTACTGGGCGCTGCGCTTCGGCCTGCGGGGAATCGTGCACGACCCGTCGACCCTGACGCGGGATCTGGTGGAGGGCTATCGGGGCCCGTTGCGGTCGCGGGCCCGGCGGCGCGCGATCCTCAAGGCCGGCCGGCAGATCCAGCCGGAGCTGGCCGAGACGGTGAGCCGCCGATACCCCGAGCTCACCCTCCCCGTGCTCGCCCTGTGGGGAGCCGAGGACCCGGTCGTCCCGCCGGAGTTCGCGGAGCGACTCGAGCGCGAGCTGCCCGATGCGCGCTCCGTGGTGCTCGACGAGGTCGGGCACCTCCCGCCCGAAGAGGTACCGGAGCGGTCACTCGCGGTCGTGCAGGCCTTTCTCTCGGAGCGCGAGGACCCGCTCCCGGATCAACGTCCACCCCATCCGGGCCCCCGCACGCAGCGAGATCCCAAGAGAGCCTGAGACCTTGGAGCGTCCGGCGGTGCGAGCCCGCCGGGGCACCTCGACCTCGACGATCCGGGCCCCCAGGTGGTGCGCGCGAAGTTGCATCTGGAGCGTCCAGCCCCACGTCGGGTCGTCCATGCGCATCGCCTGGAATGTCTCCCACCGCACGGCGCGAAAGGGGCCCATGTCGCCGGCCTTCATGCCGTGCAGGAGTCGGGCGGCCCGCAGGACCCAGCGACTCCCGACCCGGGCGTGGGCTCGCACGTTGCCGACCTCTCCCGCGTCGGTGCGCCGACCGATCACCAGGTCGGCCTCGTCCCGGAGCGCGGGCTCCAGGAGCCGCGGCAGCTCCTCGAGCGCATCCGCGCCGTCTCCATCGACGAAGACCACCACCAACGGGGGATCCCGGCTGGCTTCGAGGAGGGCGATTCCGGCCAGGCAGGCCCGGCCGTATCCCATCCGGAGCTCGGTCGCGATCTCGGCACCGGCCTCGGCGGCGACCCGAGGGGTCCCGTCGCTCGACCCGTTGTCGGCCACCACGACGCGCGCGACTCCACGCTCGCGCAGCTCCCGGACCACGCGGCCGATGCTGCCCGCTTCGTTGATCGCCGGAATCACCGCGGCGACCCCCGGAAAGGTAGCCGAGACCCCGGAATCGGGGACCGAGTCGGGTGCGGTCACCGGCTCAACGCGACCCGATCGGATCTGCCAGCTGCGCCGGGGTCGGGGTCGATGCCCGGCGGGCGGGCGGATCCGGGACCGTCCGCCCACCCCACGCCAGCCATCCCCATCCCGAGCCGAAGAGGACGAGAAGGGGAACGGTCCCGTACAGCCCGATCGCCAGCGCCACCACCGCACACATCGCCATCCACAGGGTCAGGCCCAGCTTGAGGCGCTGCTCGATCGCCCCGCTCCGGATCCCGCGAGCGGCCGAGGCTGCGGCTTCACCCGCCGGGGCGTCCTCTCCATGCTCCGACAGCCGCGATTCCGGCTGGCCCGACCCCGAGCGCATGACCGACGCACCCGCCTCGGTGACCCGCCCCGTCTTCGGGGTGCGGCGGAAGGGGTCCCGGGCGGAATCCCTGAGCCCCCGGAGCACCGAGCGGGAGACCGGAGCGGTCAGGCCGATCCCCAGCGCGAGGGTCAGCAAGGCGCTTGGAACCACCCGGCGCCAGGGGCGCCCGCGGCACCGGCCCGCCGAGGCATAGAAGAGGAGGAAGGAGACGGTGGCCAGGGCGAAGATCACCAGGTCGAGAACCAGGAGGTGATCGAGGCCGAGGTATCGACGGCCGAGTGCGGAGGGCAGGAGGAGCACTCCCAGCAGCACTGTGAGCGGGTGCGCCAGGTGACCGAGCAGGTGGATCGTGCCCTCGACCCGAACGCCGAAGGACCAGTTCCCACCACGCCACAGGCGACCCAGCAGCCTCCGCGCGGTCTGAATCCCGCCCTGCGCCCAGCGCTGCTGCTGGAGTTCGAGCGCCGGCACCGACGAAGGCAGCTCGGCCGGCACCCCCAGCCCCGCCAGGAACACGAAGCGCCACCCCTCCATCTGGACGCGATAGCTCACGTCCAGGTCCTCGGTGAGGGTGGCCGACGACCAGCCCCCCGCCTCGTCGAGCGCCTCGGCCCGCCACATGCCGGCGGTCCCGTTGAAGCTCATGAAGCGACCCGCCGCGTGCCGCCCTCCCTGCTCGAAGAAGAAGTGCCCGTCGAGAAGCACCGCCTGAGCACGCGTCAGGAGGCTCTCGTCCTCGTTCAGGTGGTCCCAGCGCGCCTGGACCATCCCCACCTCGGGATCGGCGAAGGGGGGGAGAAGCCCGAGGATCAGATCCGGCTGCGGAACGAAGTCGGCGTCGAGAATGAGGAGGAACTTCCCCTCGGCCGCCCGACGCCCGGCCTCGAGCGCGCCGGCCTTGAAGCCCTCTCGGGAATCACGGCGAAGGTGCTCGATCCTCAGACCCCGCGCCCGGAACGCCTCGACCTTTCGGGCCACGAGCTGAGACGTCTCGTCGGTGGAGTCGTCGAGCACCTGAACGTCGAGCCGGTGGGCCGGATACTCGAGCGCCGCGACCGCGTCCAGGAGTCGCTCCACGACCCCGGCCTCGTTGTAGATCGGCAGCTGGACGGTGACCGAAGGGAACTCCCCGGGCCAGGATTCAGCGAGCCCGACCGCGCTCACCCCCGCCCGTCGGGCCGCCCTCAACAGCAGTAGCCGATGCAGGGCAAAGGGGAGGAGCAGCCCGAGGGTCAGCGCCGTCGCGACCACCACCGCCCAGGCGGCGAACTCCAGCGGACTCACGCGTCCTCTCCGGTCGTGGGCGCGGGCTCATCGTCGGGTTCCCAGCCGACGCAGCTGAGCACCGGGATCGGAGGGTACTTCCGAAAGCGCGGGTCGGTGGCCGCCCGGCGGCACAGGAAGAAGGTCGAGCCCTTTCCGCTCCGGACCCGTCGCACATGCCTGCAGCTCCCGCAGAGTCCCGGACCGGGGCCGTGCGCGGGGGATCGGGTCATGGTTCGAAGTCGGCGTTGGAGTCGGGGGGCGGCATGGAGTCGTCGGCGACGGGATCCCGGATCCCGAGGAAGGCGACGTGGCGTCCGGCATCGCCTCCCCGGTGAGAGAAGAAATGAGGGTCGCGCAGGGTTCCGCGCTCGGAGCGAGTGATCCGACTGCGATCAACCCCCGCCCGCTCGGCTCGTTCCACGAGCACACCGCGGAGGTCGAGGAGCGCGGGCCCACCCGGATCGGGCAGATCCAGGCCTCGGAAAACCTCGGGACCCACCTCGTAGGACTCCGCCCCGATCGCCGGGCCCAGATGCAGGTGCAACGCATCGGAATCGATCCCGAAGCGGGTCTGGAATGACTGGATGGTGTGCTCGAGGATTCCGGCGGCGGTGCCCCTCCATCCGGCGTGCGCCAGCGCGATCATCCGGCGCTCGGGCGCGACGATGAAGACGGGCACGCAGTCGGCGAGCGCCACCGTCAGCAGGAGCCCCGGCTCGCAGGTGAGGTGCGCATCGCCGGGTGGGGTCAGGTGAAGCCCGGGGTCCGCGTGTCGATGCAACCGAAGGCCCGTGCCGTGAAGCTGCCGGGAGTGCACCACCGCGCGCATTCCGCTCCAGCGGCGGAGGGCCTCCCAGCGACCCAGCACCCCCTCGACCGGTGCGTCTCCGAAGAGACGCAGGTCGAAGGGGGCCGCCGGGTCAGAGCCCCGGGTCGTGGTTCCGGCGATCAGCCACGGAAAGCGGGCAACCCACGGCTCCACGCCGACCGGTGCGGGCACCGGCGGTGGTTCCGGAATCGGAAGGGGTGACGGAGCCGGGGGGACACCGTCCACGGAACTGGATTCGGGCATGACCTCATCGCGTTACACGGAAGCCCGCAAAGAGGGTGCGGGGCAGACCCGGCCGGGCTCCTGCCGGCCTCCGACTAACAACGTACTGCTCATCGGCCAGATTCTGCACCCCTGCGTAGAGCGTGCCGCGCGCCGCGAAGCTCCACTCGCCCCTGAGACTCAGCACCGTGAACCCGTCGGCTCCCTCGCCCTCGGGGATCGTGCCCCGCCCGGCCTCGGTCCGCATGGCCGAGGCCCCGTTCCACGAAAGCGTGAGCGACCGACCCGCATCCTCGATCCCCACACTGCCCGACCAGTTGTGCTCGGGCTGATAGGGGAGCCGGTCGCCGGCCTCGACCGTGCCCCAGGGACCATACCCCGACTCGAAGGAGCTCTGGAAGGTCCCCCGGGTCAGGGTCCATGCCATCCGCACGGGCACCCTGAAGGGGAGGTCCACGTAGCGGTCCACGTCGAGATCGGCCGCCGCTTCGAGCCCGTAGACCTCGACCTCGCCTCCGTTGAACAGATCTCCGGTTCCCGACTCCCCGGTGGCCAGGGTCGCCCGGCCCAGGATGTTCGAATAGTCCGACCAGTACGCAGTGACGTCGGCACCGATCCCCGCCCGTCGGACGCGGACTCCGGCCTCCCAGTTGAGCGATTCCTCGACCCGGGTGTCCTGGTCGGCCCCTGGTCCGGGGGGCCCGAATCCCCGGTGAAGCCCTCCGAAGAGATGGACGTTCGGCGACCATTGCCAGCTTGCCCCCACCCCCGGGATCAGGGCACTCACCGAGTTTTCGCGAACCTCACCCGGCTCCAACCGACTCGGATCGGAGCGTGCCCAGTCCGTTCGGGTGAACTGGATCGACTCCCAGCGCAGGCCGGGGGTGAAGGTCCAGCGCCCGGCCCGGATGTCGTCCTGCACGAAGAGCGCGAGCGCCGTCGCCTCACCCAGTCGGTTGGCCTGACTTCCGGGAGCACCCTCCGAGGTGAGCACCAGGCTTCCGTTCGCCATCCGGTACCGATCCTCCCACTGCAGGCGATCCTCGTCGTCGTAGTGCAGCCGGGCTCCGAACTCCAGGGAATGCTCCGTCCCCCCTAGGTCGGTTCGGTACCCGAAGACCGACTGGACCCCCTGGCTCCGGTAGGTGCGGTTGTTGGCGCGCAAGCGGAAGGCGTCGGCTGGGGAGTCGCCGCCCCGGATCCAGGCGAGGTCGGTCTCGTGGGCTCCGGGCGTATCGAGAATCCCCGCGATCCCGGACCCGTTCACCGACTGGAGCTTGTACCAGATGCGCTCGAAGTCGTTGCGGTAGGCGGTCACCACCAGGTCGGTCGAACTCGACGGCTGCAGGAAGTACTGGAGGCGAAGCTGAATGTGCTCGGTATCCATCACGTCGTTCTGCGAAGCTGCGTACCGAAGATTCGGGGTCCGACGGAAATCCTCTTCTGTAAGCCCCAGGTAGGTCTCGTTCGAGGTGTGATCATTCCAGGCGAGCTTCAGTTCGAACTCCTGGTGTCGTGCGCCCCCCGGATTCGGCGTGAAGCGCAGGCGGCTCAGCACGTCGCGGGTGTCGAACCCGGTATCGCCTCCGCCCTGGAGCTCCTTGAAGCCGTCGGTGCCTGCCTGGTAGCCCTCGACGAGCCAGCCGAATCGCTCCCCGGAGTCTCCGACCCGCAGGTGTCCGCGAGCCATCCCCTCCCCGCCTCCCGAAAGGTCGAGCATCCAGGAGCGTCGGTCCGGAATGCCCGCCGAGACGAGGTTCACGGCTCCACCGAGGGTGCGGGGGCCGTAGCGGATCTGGCTGGCCCCCTTTCGGACCTCGATGGCCTCCATGCGACCCACCACGGGAAAGTGATACGCGGCCGGAGCGCTGTAGGGAGCCGGAGCGATCAGCACCCCGTCTTCCATCAGAGTGATGTTCGAGGCCCGCTCCGCTCCCGCCCCGCGCAGGCCGATGTGCGGGCGCAGGCCGAAGCCCTCTTCGTCCTGCACGTTCACGCCGGGGACCTGCCGCAGGATGTCGTGTACGTTCGCGTACGCCATCGAAGAGGCCCGCAGGTCCGGCTCGGCAAGGTAGAAGGAGGAGCCGGGAATCGTTGCCCCCACAAGGGGGTCGCCGATCATGCGGGTTCGCTCGATGAGGATGCCGACCGGGTCGAGAGCGACGGCCTGGCGAACCATTCGGGTCTCGATGCGGGACGTGACCCCGTCGGCCACTTCCACCGTGCGCTCTTCGGCCCGGAAGCCAATGCGGGTAAACCTCAGCTCCAGTCTCCCGTCTTCCGGTTCCACCCCCGCGAGGGAGAAATGCCCCCGGCGGTCGGTCCGGGTTCGGACATTGGTCTCGCGTCCCACGACTTCAACGGTGACGTCCGGTAGAGGCACGTCTCCGTCCGCCGCCAGCACCAGGCCGGCCACGCGGGCCGAGCGAGTGTCCGTCGCATCCCCCTGGGTCATCACGTCAGGCGCCTGTGCAGTCACCAGAGCCGGAGAGGGGTCGAGCAGAATGGAGAGGAAGAGGAGGGAGAAGAGCGCCGGGGTCGAGCGCGCAGCAGTGCACATGGAAGGCGAACCTTGAAGGTTGTGGTGTCGAAGCGAAAGCAAATGAGTGTGGATGGACGGGGTACGGATCGGGAAACCACCCGTGGTTGAGAACGATTCTCATTCCCAGGGTCAAGCTACGCCGCCCTCCCGCTTCGGTCAACCCTGACCGATGACCCAACGGCGCGGATCGGTCCCATCCCGGCCACGGGGTCGCTTCCTGCCCGAAAATCCCTACCTTTATGGGAGTCGAATCCGGGGCGCCCGACGCCCGCGGACAGCGCTAATCCGGGAGGCATGTCCTCCAAGGCCGGGACCTATGTCCATTTCCAAGCTTTTC
This sequence comes from Gemmatimonadota bacterium, assembly GCA_007126575.1. Taxonomy (GTDB): domain Bacteria; phylum Gemmatimonadota; class Gemmatimonadetes; order Longimicrobiales; family Gaopeijiaceae; genus SLBA01. Next base: position 38,477 of record SLBA01000022.1, read on the forward strand.
GACGGCTACAACGCCGGTTACGTCCAGGATCTCTTCGAACAGTTCTCGAGAAACCCGCAGTCGGTCCCCGACGAGTGGCGGGCCATCTTTTCGGGACAGCTCGACGAGCTGGTGGCCGAGGGGCTCATTCTTCCCGACGGGCTGCGGGGCAACGGGCGACCGCCGGAGCCGGCTCCGGCCGCGACCGATCGGGCGCCCCGCCCGTCCTCCCCGACTGACGGCCAGCAAACACGGCCCAGAGCCGAGGCCACGCGGGCCGACGGGGAGGCTCCGGCCGAGATTTCAGCCTCGGGGAAACCCGCGGGATCGGGAACCGTGCCCGGAGGCGAAGCCCGGCTCCTGCCCCTGATCGCCCGCGCCACCGCGCTCATCCAGGCCTTCCGCGACCACGGGCACCAGCTGGCGCAGATCGATCCGCTGGGGAGTGATCCCCCGGGACACCCCCAGCTCGACCCCTCCTTCTTCGGCACCTCGATCGAGGAGCTGGCCGAGATTCCGACCTCGCTGATCCTCGAGGACGGCGGGGACGCACCGGTCTCCGAGACCCTGGAGCGGCTGCGGGCGATCTACTGCGGCTCGGTGGGCTACCAGTTCGAGCACCTCGAGGACCCGGACCGGGTCCGCTGGCTCTGGAACGAAGTGGAGTCCGGCCGGCACGCCGAACCCCTTCCGCCCGAGATGAAGAAGCGGCTCCTGAAGCGGCTCTCCGAGGTCGAGGGGATGGAGGCCTTCCTGCACCGGGCCTACCTGGGGCAGAAGCGGTTCTCGATCGAGGGCAACGACATGATGGTCCCGATGCTCGACGAGGCCCTGAACCGGGGCGCCGAGAGCGGGGCGAGCCGTGCGGTCCTCGGGATGGCCCATCGCGGGCGCCTGAACGTGTTGACGCACATCGTGGGGATCAAGTACGAGGCGCTGCTGCGCGAATTCGAAGGTACTCCGCACCAGGAGGGGGCCCTGGCCCAGTCCACCCCCGGAACCGGCGACGTGAAGTACCATCACGGCGCCCGGGGCGAGTACACGACGCGTGACGGCGAGACGCTCGAGATCAACCTCGCGCCGAATCCCTCGCACCTTGAATTCGTCAACCCCGTCGTGGCCGGTATGGCGCGGTCGCTCCAGTTCGCGGGACCCGAGCGCGACGCCGAGCGCGACGAGGCCTCGGTCGTGCCGATCCTGATCCATGGGGACGCCGCCTTCGCCGCCGAAGGGGTCGTGGCGGAATCCCTGAATCTGGCCCGCCTTCGCGGGTACGCGGTCGGGGGGATCATCCACATCATCGCGAACAACCAGGTGGGCTTCACCACGAACCCCGTGGACGGGAGATCCACCCGGTACGCCTCGGATGTGGCCAAGGGCTACGACATTCCGATCGTGCACGTGAACGCCGACGACCCCGAGGCCTGTCTGGCCGCGATGCGCCTGGCGATGGCCTACCGCGCCACCTTCCACGACGACATGGTGATCGACCTGGTCGGGTACCGGCGCCACGGCCACAACGAGGGAGACGAGCCCTCGTACACCCAGCCGGCGCTCTACGGCAGGATCTCCGACCATCCGACCGTCCGCACCCTCTTCGTGCGTTCCCTGGTCGACGAAGGGGTGATCACCGAAGACGAGGCCGAGGCCTTCGCGGACGAGGTCGCCAACACCCTCCGCGAGGCGCAGGAGCGCGTCAAGGAAGAGAAGGAGAGCTCAAGCCACGACCCCTTCCCCCCGCCCCCGCCGGAGCCGGAGCCGATCGAGGCCCACACGCCGGTCGAGTTCGACGTGGTCGAGACGGTGAACCGCGAGATCCTCGAGGTCCCCGACGGCTTTCAGATCCATCCGAAGCTCGAGCGTCAGCTCAAGCGCCGGAAGTCGGATTTCGGCCCGGACGCCCGGATGGACTGGGCGCACGCCGAGGCCCTCGCCTTCGGGACGCTCGTCAAGGAGGGGATCCCCCTGCGGCTGTCGGGCCAGGACTCCGAGAGGGGCACCTTCTCGCAGCGCCACCTCGTCTTCCACGATCACGAGACCGGGGAACGCACCCTTCCCCTGGCCCATCTCTCGGACACCCGCTTCGAGGTCTACAACTCTCCCCTCTCCGAGATGGGGGTGCTGGGCTTCGAATACGGCTATTCGGTGGTGGCGGAGCCCGACCTGGTCCTCTGGGAGGCGCAGTTCGGTGACTTCGTGAACGTGGCCCAGACCGTGATCGACCAGTTCATCGCCTCGGGCCGCACGAAGTGGGGACAGGTCTCGTCGCTCACGATGCTCCTTCCGCACGGCTACGAGGGACAGGGGCCCGAGCACTCCTCGGCCCGCCTCGAGCGCTTCCTGCAGCTCTGTGCCGAAGACAACATGCGGGTCGCCTACCCCACGACGCCGGCGCAGTACTTCCACCTCCTTCGCCGTCAGGCGCTGGGCACTCCGAAGCGTCCGCTCGTGGTGATGACGCCGAAGAGTCTACTGCGACACCCGAGGGCCACCTCGGCCGTCTCGGAGCTGGTCGAAGAGACCTTCCGGCCGGTCCTGCCCGACCCGGTGATCGAAGGCGGAGAAGACCGGATCACCCGACTCCTCCTCTGCACCGGCAAGGTTTACTACGACCTGCTCACCGCCGATGCGCGCGAGGATCTCGACCACGTGGCGATCGTGCGCGTCGAGTCGCTCTATCCCTTCCCCTCCGAGGCCCTTCGCGAGGTCGTCGAGAGCTTCCCCGCGCTCGAGGAGGCAATCTGGGTGCAGGAGGAGCCGCGCAACATGGGAGCCCTCACCTACATCGGGCCGCACCTGCGCTCGGTGATTCCCAGGGAGGTCCCGCTCCGCCATGTATCGCGTCCGGAGCGGGCGTCCCCCGCCGAGGGCCGCGCCAAGTCGCACGAGGCCAAGCAGGCCAAGCTGGTCGCGGACGCGCTGGGGCTGAGCGACGACTGACCGGGTCGGGGGCCCGCGCCGGCTGACCGGGTCGGGGGCCCGCGCCGGCTGCGTTGATCCGGGCTACGCCCTGACTGCGGCGATTCGCCGTCAGCTCCAGCGCAACAGGATCTTCCCCCAGTTCCGGTTCGCCTCCATGATCGCATGGGCCTCGGAGGCGCGGCTCGCGGGCAGGATCTGCCCCACGACCGGCCGAAGGAGCCCGCGTTCGAACTGAGGCACTACGCGAGCTTCGAAATCGCGGGCCAGACGGGCCTTCTCTTCGGGGGGCCGGGCTCTCAGGAGGGTGCCCTGGATTCGGCCCCGCGCCGCCATGAGCGCCCTCAGGTCGATCGTCCCGCGTGTGCCTCCGGGCACACCCACCACGATCCAGCGGCCTCGGTGCCCGAGCACCTGCGCATTGCCCTCCAGGTAGCTCGCACCCACGAGGTCGAGGATCACATCGACCCCGGCGCCCCCGGTAGCGTCGCGGACCCGCTCGACCCAGGTCGGACCGGGCCCGTCGCTTTCGCCCTCGACCTGGCCCTCGCCCTCGGCCACGATCCCTTCGTCCAGGCCGGCGGCACGGGCCCGCTCCACCTTCGAGGGAGTCCGCGAGGTCCCGATGGTCCGGGCTCCCGCGGCCGCGGCCAGGTGGAGCGCCGCGGTTCCCACCCCACTCCCGACCGCATGGATCAGGACGGTCTCGCCCGCCTGCAGCCCGGCCTGCCCGACCAGGGCGTCCCAGGCGGTCATGTAGGCCTCGGGAATCGCGCCCGCGTCCACCAGGGGCAGGCCGTCAGGGACCCGCACCGTCTCGCGCTCGCGCACGTTCAGCGCAGCCGCGTAGCCCCCGCCGCCCACGATCCCCATGACCCGATCGCCCACCTCGCGCAGGGTGCAGGCGGGACCCAGCTCCTCGACGGTTCCGGCGTATTCGAGCCCGGGGTAGGCGTCGTCGAAGCCCTCCGGGGCGGGATAGAGGCCTCGGCGCTGCAGGAGATCGGCGCGATTCACCCCCGAGGCCACCACCCGGACCCGAAGCTCACCCGGACCCGGAGGAGGCAGGGCCCGGGTCGCGTGCTCGAGCACGTCGGGCTCGCCGGGTTCGCGAATGCGAATGCATGGAACGTCGATGGGATCCTCGGGGCTCATCACGAATGTGCTCCTTGCTCGGTGGCTCATCTCGGGGCATGGCGTCGCACGACCGAACCCCCTACCGTCCGGGTGTACGCAGCCTGCTGGTGTCCTGAATCAGAGATTCGTCGGCATTCGCGGGGCTCTCCGATCCTCTCAGCAACCCCGAACGCCGATGCCCGATCCACTTCCCTTTCCCGTCCAGCTCGAGCGCCCGCTCGTCTTCTTCGATCTCGAGACGACCGGCCTGAAGGTCAGCGACGACCGGATCGTCGAGCTCGCCGTCGTTCGGCTGGACCCCGCCGGCGATGTGACCGAGAAGGTCCGACGCTTCAACCCCGGGATCCCCATCCCCGCCGAGGCCACGGCGGTACACGGGATCACCGATGCCGACGTGGCGGACAAGCCCTCGTTCGCCCAGCGGGCTCGTGCCCTCTCGGATTTTCTGGCTCCCTGTGACCTCGCGGGCTTCAATGTCCGCCGCTTCGACCTGCCGATGCTCCTGGCCGAGTTCCAGCGGGCGGGCGTCGAATTCGACCCCACCGATCGGCACATCATCGATGTCCAGATGATTTTTCACCGCGAAGAGCCGCGAGACCTCTCGGCCGCCGTCCGCTTCTACCTGGGCCGCGAGCTCGAAGACGCCCACTCCGCCCTCGCCGACATTCGGGCCACGGCGGCCGTGCTCGGAGCGCAGCTGGAGCGCTACGGGCACCTGCCCCGCGAGATCGACGGGCTGCACGAGTACTGCGACGAGGTTCGACCCTTCGAGACCGAACTCGACCGCTGGTTCGAGACGACCGACGAGGGATCCCGCATCTTCCGGCGAGGCAAGCATTCCGGAGTGACCCTCGCCGAGATCGCCGCGGCCCACCCCGACTACCTGCAGTGGATGCTCGGCCTCGACGATCTCGACGCCATGGTCAAGAAGGTGGTAGAGGAGGCACTGAGCGGTCCATAGCGGTTTGGGACGGCACGGATCGGTCGAGTCACTGGCTCCCGCAGCCCCCCGGGTTCCGAGATCGAGCTTCGTATGGTGCTCCGTCTCGGGTCGGGCCTCAGGCCAGCGGCAAATCCGATTCAGCCCGAGTCATCTGATCGTGGAGGCGGATGATCGAGTCGGCCTCAGGGTGGATACGTCCGCTCCCGACCGACTCCATCAGGCTGCAGGTGGCCCACGCCTCGATACCCGCCTCATAACCGACCCGACATCGGTCCATGGCCTCCTCGGCCCCACGACTCCCGGGCTCGAAGCGCTGATGCGTGATCAGGTAGCGGAGTCCACCCCGGGTGCGACAGGCTCGCACCGACCAGTCACTTCGGGCTTCCACCCACTCCCGGAGCCGGGCCATCGCGGTGGAAACCGGATCTTCGGGAGCGGTACGACCTCTGGAGGAAACCAGATCGACCCCACCACCGAAGGTCGCGCGAGACCAATCGCGAAGCCGGTTCCAGCGACCCGGCTCGGGAAGATCCACGTCAACGAACATGACCCGATCTGTGTTCAGGATCAGGGCGCCGTACACGTTCCGGGTAATCGCCACCCGCACCACCCCCGCAGGGTCCCGGTCCTACCGGATGATCTCTTCCCGGACGGGCCGCTCCCCGTAGGCATACCGGTCGGGAAACGGGCCCCATTGCGAATTCGGTCCGCCACTCGCCGAGCGGCCTCCCACGCACTGGAAGGCTGTTGAAGAAATACAGGGCGCACCGGGACAGGGTCTTGCGCGACCCACGCGCGGGGCGCGTGTGTGCCCGGGTCAAGGCGGTTCGCTGAAGGCGATGCACTAGCATCGGTGAAG
>SLBA01000131.1 GCA_007126575.1 Gemmatimonadota bacterium
GGGATAGGCCTCGGTGGCGTCGAGTTCGTCCGGCTCGGAGCCGCACGACGCGACGAGGAGCGCCACGAGCGCAAGAGCGGAAAGAAGGCGTCCCTTGATCATGGGTGTCCGTGGTCCAGAGGGTACGAAAAGGACGGGCGATCGACCTCTCGGAGTGCGTCGTCTCCCTCGGTGATCTCGAGGATCCGGTTCGCCGCCAGCTCGGTGAACTCCTGACGGACTCCGCTCGCCGGCCACTCGATCACCAGCGACTCGACCCGGTCCACGGGGCCCAGCCCGAGGTGGACCTGGTGCGGATTGCCCCCGAAGCTGCTTCCCGACCCGACGACCCGGTGGATCGAGCGTTCCGACCCGTCGGGAGCCTGGACCCGCGCGTGCACCCGGACCCCGACCCCCATCCGGTTCGACTCCACCCCCCGAAGCCGCAGGGTGAGCCAGCCATTGCGAGTACCGGGATTCTCGAAGAGGAGGTTCTGGTAGGTGTCGCCCTCGAGGGCGCCGCCCATCACGATGTGCACATCTTCGTGGCCATTGTGGTTCAGGTCGGCGAACGAGACCCCGTGCCCCTTCTGCACATTTCCGAAGCGGCCGCGGACGGTCACCTCGCGAAACCGCTGCCCGCCGACGTTCTGGAACATCCGGTTCGGCATCAGCGCCCGGTAGTCCGGGTCTCCGGTGCCCACGTACAGGTCCAGGAAGCCGTCGTTGTCGAGATCCCCGAAGTTGGAGCCCATCGTGTAGAGGACCCGGTCGAGCCCCACCTCGGTGGTGATGTCGGTGAAGGTGCCGTCGCCGTTGTTGCGGTAGAGTCGCGGATACTCGCCCTCGATCGGCATCCCCAGGTACTCCCGGGCCACATCGCCCGGATCGATCCGGTAGCCGGAGACGAAGAGGTCGAGGCGCCCGGAGTTGTCGAAATCGAAGAACCAGGCAGGGAAGCTCGCCATGGGCTCCTGCACCCCGGCCTCGGCACCGACCTCGGTGAAGCGCCACCCGTCGCCGTCCGGCCCCTCGTTGCGAAAGAGGCGGTTCGGGCCGTTCATGATCGACAGGTACAGATCGGGCCGACCGTCGTTCGTGTAATCACCCCAGGCGACTCCCTTCACGAAGGCCTCGACATCGAGACCCACCTCGCCGGCGATCTCGGTGAAGGTGCCGTCGCCATTGTTGCGGTAGAGCTCCGAGCGGTACCCCTGCCCCGGCTGGCTCTCGTTTCCGATGAAGAGGTCGAGGAGGCCGTTCCCGTTGAAGTCGGCCCATCCGGCCGTCTGCGTGGGGAATCGGGACCCGAGTCCGGCCTCTTGGGTGATGTCGGTGAAGGTCCCGTCGCCGTTGTTGCGCAGGAGCGAGTTGGGATGGCGCCCGTCCGGCCCCATCCACGCCCCGCGCAGCACGAGCACGTCCGGATGGCCGTCGTTGTCGAAGTCCGCGTGCACCAGGTTGAGCCCCCCGGTGATCCCCCTCAGCCAGGCCTCGTCCGTCCGTTCGATGAAGCCGCCGTCTCCCTGGTTCTCGAAGTACCGCAACTGGTCGCGGAGCCCCCACGACGAGACCATCACGTCGAGGTAGCCGTTGCCGGAGAAGTCCTCTACGACACTCCCCCCGGAGAGTCCCACGACGTCGAGACCCAGCGCCGGCGCGATGTCGTGGAAGGCCCGGAGCTCCGAAGGCTCCTCTTCGGGCAGCTCGATCCGCCACTCCTCGGGGACCCCGTGCGGGTGCTGGCCCAGCGTCATGTGGGCGATGTTCAGGAGCCACCGGATGTTGAGGGCCTCGGGTCGCCGCTCGAGAACCGCGCTGAAGTGCTCGATCGCGGCCCGGGACCCCTCTTCGAGCTCGTGCAGGCCATCGCCCTGGATCGGCAGGATGCACGACGACGAGGTATGGTTCAGCAGGCAGTTGTCCTCCTCGCCCAGCCGCAGCCAGGCGAGCCCGAGCGACTCCCGCACGGCGGTCTGGAGCTCGGGGCCGAAGACCATGGGGCGCGCGCGGACCTCGGCCAGGACCTCTTCGTATCGCTCGATCGCCTCGCGCGTCCGCCCCGCATAGAGGAGCTCGTCGGCCAGCTGGGCCTTGAGCAGCGTCTCCTCTTCAGGTCGCGACCTCGGGGGGGCCGTTTCAAGGAGGGCGATCCGGGCCGAATTCGCGAACGGGTTCGTCTCCGGATCGAGCGATCCAGCCAGGCGCTCCAGCTCGGCGGCCATCTCGATCGTCGACGCGGGGCGCGGGTCCGGAGCCGACTCGCCACAGGCGGAGACGACGATCAGGACGAGCCCGGCAAGCCATGGGCGGGGCAGGACGCTCACGACGTCATCCTCCGGTCGCCGACCACTCGACCCGAAGCTCGCTCGCGGCGGCCGGGATCGGTGTGCGGGTCTCGCGGCCGTCCGGCCAGCGCACGATCACCTCGGTGGACGCAGGCCCGGTCAGGAGGGGGGTGACGGAGCTCTGCGACCAGTACCCGGAGCCCGCCGTGACCGGGACTGCGCTCCCGTCCCGGCCCAGCAGGACCGTGGCCCCGATCCCATCCGGGTTCTCGGGGGGGCCGACAAGCCGGATCCGGATTCCGGGCTCCGCCATCCGGTTCACGTAGTGCCGGGTGGCCGTGCCGTTCTGCGAGACGACCAGGTCCAGGCGACCGTCGCCGGTCACGTCGGCGGCCGCGGCGCCCCGCTGCTCTCCCCAGACCACCAATCCGGACTCCTGGCCGGGGACCGGGGTCAGCCCCCCCTGCCCGTCTCCCAGAAGGAGGAGGGAGCGCCCCGCGTCCCCCCGGGGCGTCTCGAGCTCGTAGGCGAAGAAATTCTGGCTCAGGAAGAGATCCAGGTGGCCGTCGCCGTCGAAGTCTCCGAGCACCGGGGCGAAGGCGGGGGCGAGCTGGGCTTCGACGGGGAGGGGACGGGGTTCGAAGTGTCCTCCCCGGTTGACCAGGAGGTGATGGGCCGTGGTGCTGGCCTCGACCCGCTCGAAGCGCTCCAGGGTGGGTCCCACCGCGGTGCTCACGTCGCGCACGGCGAACTCCGCGTACGTCCGGTTCCGATTCATGATGTACGGCATCGAGGCGGCCAGGATCGAGGGGCCCCGGCGAGGCACCTCGACCTGGAGGGCCGGGTCCCGATACGCTTCGACCAGCTCCAGGAAGCCGTTCTCGCTGATATCGGCGAAGTACATGCGGGGGGGGCCGTCGGACAGGTTGCGCGTCCGGAAGTTCTCGCCATGGTTCGTCACCACCAGATCGAGTCGGCCGTCGCGGGTCAGGTCGCCCGCCGCGATCCCCCGCCACCACCCGGTGAGATCCGCGAGTCCGAAGTCCGCGGTCCGCTCGATGGGTCGGCCCTCGTCGAAGGAGAAGATGCGCACCGGGCCCCAGTCGGTGGCCAGCGCGAGCTCGGGACGGCCGTCGCCATCGAGATCCGCGAAGACGGCTCCGGTGACGAGGCCGACCTCGGCGAGCGCCTCGGACGCCTCGGGGTCCCGCTCGAACTCCCCGCCCACATTGCGGAAGAGGTAGGAGGGGGTCGGCTCGGGATACCGGCCTGGGGTCACGCGGCCGCCCACGAAGAGGTCGAGGCGCCCGTCGCCCGTGTAGTCCGCCACGGCCAGGGGGCCCACCGCGGTGCCCGGGACCAGGAGCATCTGGGCGAGCCGGGTCTGGCCCCCGTCGCGGATGTAGTGGAGGACCAGGGACTCCGAAGCCGGGCCCGTCTCTTCGGCCTCGTACGAGGACAGCCCGATCAACAGGTGGCGCTGGCCATTCTCGCCCTGGAAGGCGACGATGCCGGTCTGGTCGAGCTCCGCCTCGTCGGTAACCGGTGGGAGCGGGGTGCGCACCAGCGATCCGTTCCGGTTCTCGTAGAAGGCCAGCGAGCCCCCGCGACCGCTCCCGACGAAGAGGTCGTCGCGCCCGTTGCCCGTCCAGTCGAACCACGCCACCCCGGGACCGTCCTGGCTGAGCCTCCAGGGCAGGAGGGGCTGGCGGGCGAAGTCGTCGAAGGGCGTCTCGACGTGCTCGTGCTCCAGCGCCGCCGTGCGATCCTCGAACCAGGGTGCGGGCGCCTCGGGCTCGACCGACGGGGTCTCCGCAGGCTCTGCGGCCAGGGTCCCCTGGTCCAGCTCGTAGATCCGGTTGGGTCGGACGTCGGCCACCCGGCTCGTCGTGCCGTCGGGCCAGCGGACCTCGAGGGTGAAGGGTCCCTCGTCGTCGCCGGGGGCGAAGACGTAGTGGGGAGCCGAGCCCGAAAGGTAGGTGCCCCCCGCGACGACCTCCTTGGACTGCTCGACGGGACCGCCCACGAAGCGGATTTTCGCACCCACGGCGCCGGTGTTGGGCGTCGCGCCGACGAGCCGGACGGCAACCCGGGGCCGATCCGTCCGGTTCCGGAGGATGCGGGCGGGCTCGCCGATCCGGTTGATCACCAGGTCGGGCGTCCCGCTGAGGTTGAGGTCCCCGAGGGCCATCCCGTGCGAGACGTCCTCCTCGGTGAAGCCCCACTCCGCGCCGACCTCTTCGAAGGTGAAGTCCCCGCGATTGCGAAAGGCCACGTTGCGGACCCGGAGGGTGGGGTAGACGAGCATCGAGCGGGCGGCGTCGAGCTGACCCGACGAGAGCCGGGCGCGCAGGACGTTGTTCGCGTCGGAGTCCTGCACGTCGTAGAAGTGGCCGGTGGCGATGAGCGCGTCCTCGTACCCGTCGAGCGTCATGTCGAGAAAGAGGACGGACCAGGACCACTCCGAGCGGCGGACCCCGGCATACTCCGACACCTCGGCCCAGCTCCGATCGCCCCGATTCATGAACAGGGTGTTGCCCATGTACTGTGGGCGGTTCGTGATCGCCCCGATCGGCTGGGGCGAGGGCGCCATCGTGCCCATCTGCCGGATCCGGTACTCATGCCGGCGGCTGAGCATCTCGACCACGAAGAAGTCCGTGAGCCCGTTCCGGTTCAGATCGCTGAAGTCCACGGCCATCGACGAGAGGCTGCTCTTTCGCATTGCGAGGGGTTCGAGGGCGCGGAAGGTCCCGTCGCCCTGGTTGAGCCAGATCCGATCCGGGCTCTCGAAGTCGTTCGCCACGTAGATGTCGGGGCGGCCGTCACCCGTGATGTCCTGGATCTTGACGTGGAGCCCCCAGTCCAGGAGGGGCTCGAGGATCGGCTCGCCGTCGGCGTCGTGAAGGATCCCCGAATCGAGGGGAGCCTGCTCGAA
>SLBA01000027.1 GCA_007126575.1 Gemmatimonadota bacterium
GGACGCACGACCGGACACACCTTCGGCGAGGTCGAAGAGATCAACGTGACCGTGACGGTCTGCATCGAAGGGAATTTCTTCCGGTGCACCTCGGCGGCCACCTTCGTGGATCAGATTTCGATCACGGACGGGAATTTCAGTGACGGGGGAGACTCCGGATCGCTGATCGTGGATACCGATGGGAATAAACCCGTCGGCCTCCTCTTCGCCGGAAGCTCCACGCGCACGCTCGCGAATGAGATCCAGCTGGTTCTCGACCGCTTCGGCGTCACGATCGATCCCGGCGAGGGTCCGGGCGACGGTGGGGACCCGGGCGACGGGGACAACGGCGATGACCCCGATCCCGAGCCGGAAGGCCCCACGGCGAGCTTCACCTACAGCTGCGACGAACTTGCCTGCACCTTCGACGCTTCGGGCAGCGCTGCGGGTGACGCCTCGATCACGGACTATGCCTGGACCTTCGGCGACGGCGCGACCGGCTCGGGCGAGACCACGTCGCACACCTACGGGGCGGACGGCAGCTATGATGTCACGCTGACCGTGACCGACGGGAACGATCTGGCGGACAGCAGTACGCAGACCGTATCGGTGGCGGCCGATGACGATGATGGCGACAACGGTGAGGTTACCGCCGAACCCGACATCGACACCTTCGATGTCAACCGCCGCACCACCGGCCCCTGGAGCCGTGCCACCGTGCAGTGGGCGGTGTCGCATGCCGACAACGCGCTCGAGAGCGTGATCATCGAGTTGCTCGACGAGAACGAGGGCATGCTGGACAGCCAGTCCATCAGCGTGAATGGGGGGACTGCATCGGGTGAAACCGAGCTGCGCAGCCGCAGCAGCCCGGCTTTGGTGCGGCTGACGGTGACTGACACGGCAGGCAACACCGTGAAGGAGACCAAGGACTACTGACCACCTGAACGGATCCACCATGACCACGAACGGGGGCGCGTCTCGAAGGTTGGGGGCGCGTCCCCTTTGTGCGTCCGCTCGCCTCCACGCGGACGGATCGGGAGTCAGCCGACCACGGGTCAACCGACCATGGCTCAGCCAACCATGGCCAGCCCGACCACGACAGGGCCCGATCGCAGGACTCCGGTTCGCGGCCCTCCTCCTCCCAGCCCTCCTGCTCGGCGGCTGGGGCTGCCTTCCCGAGCCGCCACCCGAGGAACCCGCCATGCCCGAACGCCCGATCGAGGAAGTACAGGAAGCGCACACCGAAGCTTGGATGGAGCTGGACGACGTGGTGGGCACCGGAATCGGGCTCTGCGGCGAAACGCCCTGTATTCGCATCTTTCTGGCTCGCGAGTCTCCCGGGACCCGAGAAGCGCTCCCGGACTCGGTCGAGGGCTACCGGGTCGATGTAGTCGTCACCGGACCGATCCGACTCCGGCCCCCGGACTCGCTCCCCCGATCACAGGACGGGTAAACAGGTGGAGGCCTCCCGTCGATGGGAAGCCCCCGCCCCGGAAGAGCCCCGTCAGCCCTCCAGGTACTCGATCATCCGCTGCCGGAGCGCGGGGTCTTCGGGGAGACGGCCGTACCCCGCACCCATGTTCTGGCGCATGTGATCGGGGTTTGAGGTCGCGGGAATCGCGCAGGTCACCGCCGGATGTCCCAGAACGTACTTGAGGAAGAACTGACTCCACGCGGCACAGTCGAATTCGGCCGCCCACTGGGGCAGCTCGCGCCCCTGCACCGCACCGAAGAGCGCCCCTCCACCCAGCGGGCGATTGAGCATGACCGCGAGCCCCACGTCGATGGCCTTCGGTAGCAGCCGCTCCTCGGCCTCGCGCTCGGCCATGCTGTAGTTGATCTGAATGAAGTCCAGCCGCTCGTCGTCCATCCATCGCTCGACCTCGGGGAACGCGGCGGTCTGGGACCGGGTGATCCCGATGTAGTCGATCCGCCCGGCGTCCTTCCACTCCTGCAGCGTCGCCAGGTGCGTCTCGGTATCGACCAGGTTGTGCACCTGCATCAACTCGATCCGGGGCCGCCGCAGGAGTCCCATCGACTCCTCCATCTGCTCGATGCCCTCGGCCGCTCCCTCGGTCCAGACCTTGGTGGCCCACCAGAGGTCGTCCTGGATCCCGAGTTCGGCGGCCAGGTCCCCGAGGACCTCTTCGGAGCTGCCGTACATGGGCGAGGCGTCAACCGCCGATCCCCCCCGCTCCACGAAGATCCGCAGGACCTCGCGGAGCGGTTCGCGCTCGGACTCGTCGTCCCCCACATCGAAGGTCTGCCAGGTCCCCATCCCGACCGCCGGAATCCGCTCTCCCGACGAAGGGATCACTCGCGTCAGGATCTCCCGGGCACCGGGCATGGAGGCCGATCCGGACCCCGACGCCGCCTCACCTCCGGCCACCGCTCGGGCACCCGCACCCGCCCCCTGCGCCGCAGGCGACGATCGCATCGCTCCCGAGAGCACCCCATGCGGGAAGAGTGCCCCCGCCGCGAGCAGACCGGCCCCTCGGGCCAGAGCCTTCCGGCGACTGATGGGGGCCGGAGACGGCACGTCGGATTCGGAGTCGTGCGCGGGACCGCTGTCGTTAGTGGAATCGGACTCGCGCGCGGAATCGGAATCGCGCGCGGCGCTGGACTCGTTTACGGAACTGGGCTTTCTCATGGGTACACTCGAGCGAAGGGGACGGAAGGGCACACTGTACCATACGAAACCCCGGCATCGGGAGCCAGCAGGTCGGAGGTGGTCAGGCCCCGAAGGTCTCCGGACAGAAGGGGCCCCACGCTGGGGCCCCCGGACAGAAGTGTCCACACCCCCTCTCGAGAGGCGAGGGTGTGGACAGTTGGGTCCGGAATCGGGTCCAGGAAAAGCTCGGGACGGCCCGGCAGGTCTGCGGGAGAGGGGTCAGCCGCCCCCGCTATGCGTATTCATGATAAGACTCATGCGCAATCATGATACAACCCATGCGTATTCATCATAATCGCGCCGTCACCGCGAATCACCGCTCCCCCCACTCCGGCGTGGGAAACCGGGGCTCCATCTCGGCGACCTCTTCGGGCCAGACCACGACCTTCTGACCGTCCTGCCACTGGATGAAGACCCCCTGGTTGGCCGTCTGGTATCCCCGCTCATCGACGGCGTACGGCCCGAACAGGGTGGTCGTCTCGAGCGCCAGGAGCGTCTCGCGCAAGGCGTCGGCCTCGAGCGTCCCGGCCCGCTCGACCGCCTCGACGAAGAGCCGGCAGCTCCCGTAGCCGCCCGCGGCATGGAAGCTGGGCATCTGGTCGAATCGCTCCCGATAGGCCTCTACGAACACATCGATCCCCGGATGCGGAAGGCCCGGCTCCCAGGCCGACAACCCGTACACGAACTCCGCATCGTCTCCGAGCGCCTCGCGGAAGGGCTCGACCGCGCCCGAGGTCCCGAACATCTGCACGTTCACGTCGAGCTCCTGCATCTGGCGGGTGACGGCAATGAAGTCGTCGAGCGCCGAGGCGGCCATCGCGAACACCTCGACGCCCTCGGAGTCGAGCCGGCCCAGAATCCCGGAGAAGTCCTCGGTGCCGCTCGGGTAACGCTCGTGGAGTCCCACCGTCATGCCGCGCTCGCGCGCCAGATCGGCCGCACCCTCGGCGGCGGCCCGCGGAAAGAGCGCATCCTCGGCCAGCACCGCCACCGACGAAAGCTCCCTCTCCGCCGCCATCTCGATCAGCCCGGCCAGGAAGAGTTCGGCCGGGGGGAGCACCATGAACAGGTACTCCCGCCCCTGCTCCCAGATCGAAGAGGTGGCCGCGAGGGGCGATATGTGCACCATCCGGTGCGCCTCGGTCACGGGGGCCACGGCCTCGGTCAGCGTCGAGCCGTAGGGACCCATGATCGCGTCGACGGCCTCGTCGGTGATCAGGCGCTCGTAGAGATCGACCGCCCGCTCCGGGTCCGAGCCGTCGTCGTGGATCACGAACTCGATCGATCGCCCGAGGAGGCCTCCCTCGGCGTTCACATCGGCCTCGCAGAGCCGGTAGCCGTTGCGGGCCGACAGACCCTGCGTGGAATAGGCCCCGGTTTCGGACATCGTGGCGCCGATCCGGATGGGAGGCTCCTCGTCGGCGCAGCCGCTCACGGTCAGCGTCAGGGCGCCAAAGACGGCGATACTCAGGGATACGGGCACCTTCATGCGACGGACTCCTCGGAAAGCAGTGAGCGGCAGGGGCAAGTCATGGGTTCATGTCCAGTCGGTCCCGCACGGCCCGAAGGAGCGTCCGTACGGTGTAGGGTTTCTGCAGAAAGGAAGTGGCGGACTCGAGCGCCGGGTCCGTGGGGAGACGATCGGGGCTGTAGCCGCTGGTGAACAGCACCTTGAGCCCCCGGCGCTCCCTTCGCAGACGGTCCGCCAGCTCCCTTCCGGTCACGCCCCGGGGCATGACCATGTCCGTCAGGAGGAGGTCCACCGAAGCCCCCCTCTCGTTCCAGACGTCCAGCGCATCGACGCCATCGACCGCCATCAGCACGCGATACCCATGGCGCTCGAGGCTCGTCCGGACGATGCGGGCCACCGGGGGGTCATCCTCGACGACCAGGATGGTCTCATCTCCGCCCGGGATCTCCGGGAGCCGTGGAGCGGACGAGGACTCGACGGCGTCTCCCTCGGCGACCGGAAGGAGAATCCGAAAGGTGGTGCCCTCGCCAACCCGGGAGTCCACTTCGATCCAGCCTCGATGCTGCTGCACGATCCCGTGCGCGGTGGCCAGTCCGAGCCCGGTCCCCTCCCCCACGTCCTTGGTCGTGAAGAAGGGCTCGAACATGTGCTTTCTCACCTCGGGGGAGATTCCCGTTCCGGTGTCGGTCACGTCGAGGAGAACGAAGGTGCCCGGCCGGGCCTCGGGGTTTTCACGTGCGCGGGTGCTGTCGAGGAAGGTGGTGGAAGATCGAATGGTGAGCCGCCCCCCCTCGGACATCGCATCGCGGGCGTTCACCGCCAGGTTCAGGAGGACCTGTTCGACCATGCCCGCGTCCGCCCTCACGAGGGGCAGCTCACCCGCGATGTCGAGCTCCAGCGAAAGGTCCTCGCCCAGAACCCGCCGCAGGATTCGCGAGAGGCCCTCGATGGCTTCATTCAGATCGACCGGCCTCATCTCGAACGCCTGCTTTCGACTGAAGAGCAGGAGCTGCCGCGTCAGAGCCGCCGCCCGATCGGTGGCCCCCGCGATCTCCTCGAGCTCTTCGTTGACGTGTTCGGGAAGCTCGTCGTCCATCTGCAGGAGCGATACCGAGGCCTGCTGGACCGTCAACAGGTTGTTGAAGTCGTGGGCGATCCCGGCCGCGAGCCGACCGATGGAGTCGAGCTTCTGGATCCGCCGCAGCTGCTCTTCGAGGCGCAGCCGGGCTCGAATGTCGCGAGCGATCCCCAGAAGCGCGACCACCTGGTCGTCGACCTGCTGCGCTGTGAGGGTGAGCTCCATCGGCACCGGGCTTCCATCTTCGGCGAGCAGCCGGAGCTCGAAGGCCGACCCGTACTCGCCCTCGAGAGCCGCTTCGAAGGTCTCGAGGGTCCGAGGCACGTCGTCGGGGTGCACGAGAGGCTCGAACCGTTTCCCAACCCACTCCCGGCGGGAGCGACCGGTGAGGGTCTCGAAGGCGGGATTCAACGAGGTGATCACGCCCTCGGGAGAGACCACGAAGATCCCGTCCTGCGCCCCTTCCACCAGGCTCCGGTAGCCCTCCTCGCTCCGGGCCAGGGCATCCGCCATCTCCCGGCTGTCGGTCACATCCCTCGCAACGGCGTAGATCAGCTCCTCGTCGGTGGCCGGAGTCGAATTCCACGAGAACCACCGCCAGGAGCCGTCGCGGTGGCGATATCGATTCTCGAAGGTGTGGATCAGGCGTCCGGTCTGGGCGCGGCGGGCCTCGACAAGGGTCGCCCCCTGATCGTCGGGATGGACGAAGTCGGTGTAAGGGCGGGCGAGAAGCTCGTCGCGACTGTATCCCAGGGTGGCCTCCCACGCGGGATTCAGCTGCTTGAAGTACCCGTCGAAGCCGGCGATGCAGAACAGGTCCGGAGAGAGTTCGAAGAGCCGGTCCCGCTCGGCTTCCGCCTGCTTGCGGAGGGTCACGTCCACACCCATCCCGATCAGGCAGGGTCGACCATCGAGCTCGATCCGGCGTCCGGTCAGATAGTAGGGGGCTGCGTGACCGTCCTTCGAGACCATGTCCGCCTCGACCTCGGATTCGCCGGACTCGAAAACCGCTTCGATTCTGCGGGCGACCAGCTCCCGATCCGGTCCCTCGAAGAGGTCCAGCGCATGAAGGTACTCCACCTCGTCGGCCGAGTAGCCGGTCGACACCTCGAGGTTGCGATTCCAGCGCAGGAAGCGTCCCTCGCGATCGATCAGGTAGAAGACCCCCGGCAGACTGTTGATGACCTGGTCGGCGAGGTCCCGTTCCCGCGCGATCGCCTGCTCGGCGGCCTGGCGGATCTCGAGCTCGCCGCGCAGCTCCTGCAGCGAGGCGTTGAGCTCCCCCGTCCGGGCCATCTCCCGGTTCCGACGGCGCAGCTCCAGCAGGGCCATCACGTGACGGCCGAGCACCCGGAGTGCCAGCTGGTGGTCCGGCTTCAGCTCGCGCGGCTCGCGATCGATCACGCACAGGGTGCCCAGGGGCTGGCCTTCGGGGCTGACGAGGGGCTCACCGGCATAGAACCGGATGTGCGGGTCAGCGGTCACGCTGGGGTGGCCCCGGAACCGCTCGTCCAGATGCGTGTCGGGCACAACGAACGCATCGCTCTGGTTGATGGCGTGGGCGCAGAAGGAGTGGATGCGGGGGGTCTCCACCGTATCGATGCCCACCCGCGACTTGACCCACTGCCGGTCCTCGTCGACCAGGTTGATCATGCAGATCGGTGCCTCGCAGATGTGCGCGGCGAGCGCCGTCAGCTCCTCGAAGGCCTCCTCGGGAGGGGTGTCGAGCACCGCGTAGGCTCGCAGCACCTCGAGCCGAAGCGCATCGTCATCGGGGATCGGGGGAGGCTTCCAGCTCCCGGAATCGTACTCGTCCACACTCAGCCCCCGTCGTTCGACGCGTCCACGGCGGCTTCACCGAGCAGGTACGTCCGGAACCACGCCTCCTGCTCCCCATCAAGGTGGATCCGGTGCCGGGGCTCCGAGATCCCGTGCCCCGCCCGCGGGTAGCGCAGGAACTCGGTGGTCTTCCCGAGCTTCTTGAGCGAGCGGAAGAACTGCTCGCTCTGGGTGATCGGCACCCTCAGGTCGCGCTCCCCGTGCGTGATGAGAAGGGGGGTGGTGACGTTCTCGACATAGCGGATGGGGGACCAGCGCTCGAAGGTCTCGGTGGCAGCCCAGGGGAGCCCGTCGAAGCCGAACTCGAGCAGGTAGGGGATATCGGTCTGCCCGTAGAAGGCAAACCAGTCCGAGATCGCCGCATGCCCGATCGCCGCGCGAAACCGGTCGGTCTGGGTCACCGCCCAGAAGGTCATGAAGCCGCCGTAGCTGCCTCCCATGATCGCCATCCGCTCCGGATCGGCCACCCCCAGATCGATCACGTGGTCCACGCCCGCCATGATGTCTTCGAAGTCCTTGCCGCCCCAGTCACCGACGTTGGCGTTGCTGAACTCGAAGCTCCGCCCCGAGCTGCCCCGGGGGTTGCCCTGCAGGACCGCGTAGCCCCGCGCGGCCCACACCTGCGCGCCGGTGCCGAAGCCCTTCGAATAGCGCCCGTGAGGGCCTCCATGGACCTGAAGGATCAGGGGATAGCGGGTGCCCACCTCGTAGCCGACCGGATAGGTGAGGACCCCTTCGATCTCCCAGCCGTCGGCCCCCTCCCAGGTGAGGGTCTCGGCCTGCGCCACCTCAAATCCCGCCATCTGGTCGGTGGGACTCATCAGGTGCTCCATGTCGCGGCCGTCGGGCCCGGAGAGGAAGACCTCGCTGGGGGTGGCCAGCGAGCTTCCGGTCACAAGCCAGCGCGACCCGTCCTCCGACACACTCTGCAGCGAGTATATGAATTCGTCATCGGGGAGGACATCCGCGAGCGCTCCCCCCTGCGCGGGCGCCCGATAGAGCCGGCTTCCCAGGCCGTCGGTGGCCGTGAAGTAGACATGCTCTCCGTCGTTCGACCAGCGGATGCCCCCGGCGGACCGGTCCAGTTCGGTGGTCAGGGTCACCGGCTCGCCCCCCTGGGCGGCGATCACGCGCACCTGCATCTGGTTGGCCGAATTGTTCTCGAAGTCGCTCGAGGTATAGGCGATCCACTGCCCGTCGGGAGACCACCGGGGGCCCGAATCGGGTCCGGGGTTGGTGGTGAGCTGCCGCACGGCGCCCGAGTCGGCCGGGACGATGAGGATGTCGGTGTTGTCACTCCGGTCCGGATCGCCCATCTGGGTGCCCGTACGGTTCGAGGTAAAGGCGATCCATTCACCGTCCGGGGACCAGGTCGGTCCGGAGTGATCGAACTCTCCGGTGGTGAGCTGCCGGCGGGTGCCGGTCCCGATGTCGTAGACCCAGATGTGGGTCCAGGTGAGCTTGTGCTCCCAGTAGTAGCCATCGTCGCGATTCTCGACCCGCTTGTCCCACTCCTCCTGATCGGCCCGATCCGACTCCTCGGTGAACACGATGCGGGTGAAGTCCGGGGACAGCGTGCCGTTCGGGGCGTCGTCGTCGGCAATGAAACGGGTGGCCTCGCCCCCGTAGGGATCGATCACCCAGAGCCGGTTGCGGTCGTCACGGTTCGAGTTGAAGAGGATGCGGCCGTCGGGGAGCCAGCGGGGATTCGATTCGCCGTTCTCGGAGTAGGTGAGCTGGCGCGTCACCCCCGACTCGATGTCGTGCAGGTGGATGTGCGAGGTCGTCTCGTAGCTCTCTTCGTCGCGCAGCGTCTGGGTGAAGACGATCCGGGTGCCGTCGGGCGAGAGCTCGTACGACCCCCACGAGGGCAGGAAGAGGCTCGCCTCGACCGTGATCGGCTGGTCCGCCGTCGCCTGCCCGGTCGTCGTCGACTGGGCGTGGGCTCCCGGGGCCGGGATCGCGAATAGCGTCGCGGCGAGCAGGAGGAGGCACAGCGCGGGAGGGCGGGGGGAGCGTCGGCGCGGGGATCGGTTCGGGCGCGGATGCGGGTGCATGGGGGTTCGTCCGGTCTGAAAGGCTGCGGAATACGGCAGTGCACCTTTCGAACATAGGACGGGGGGACCGGACGGGGAAAGGAGCGCGCCCGGGGGTGGGCGCGGCTTCAGGGCAGCGCGATCCAGGCCACCGAGGGGATATCCAGCTCGTCGAGCGCGATCCCCCACGCCCGATCCGCCGTGATGCGAAAGAGCTGGAAGCCCCCGGGAAAGCGGATCGTCTCGGCTGCCGAGTCCTGGTCCTCCACATGGACTCTCTCCCAGCTCCATCCGGCGCCACCGAACCCCTCCTCCCAGTCGAAATGTTGAAGCCAGAGGGTGCCGTCGGGGGCACAGAGCATCTGGTAGTACTCCGGGAACACCCCAGCGAATTGGTCGATCATCTGGCTCACCTCGCCGGCGAGCTGCTCGCGGAGGACCTCGTCCGGTGGCCGTTCGCTGCTGGGCACCTGCGCCACGATGGTCGGAAGGAGGAGGTCGGTGAGCCGATCGAGCGTGAAGGTCACCCGGCGGGCCGGCGGGAGTGAGTGCGCCATCCCCTCGGGCGTGCGCAGCGAACGGATGTCGTGGCGAACCGGGTCGTACATCCAGGCCTCGCCATCCGGGCAGATGGCCCATAGTGGAAAGGGGAGGAACTCGGTCACGCCCGGGTACTGCTCCTCTGGATCGGGGAGGAGTTCGTCTATCCTCCAGCGCTCCACGGGCTCCCCGGTCTCGAGGGGGATCTCGACCACTCTCGCCATCCAGTACCCGGTCCCCCGAGGGCTCCCCTCTCCGGGGTGGGCGGCGAATGCGGAGCTCCCCGAGGCGGCCATCCACGGGTACATCCCGGGGATCCCGCCGGTGCCGGACAGGAGCGACCCGGGGCGAACCACGTCGCGGGGAAGCGGGATCGAGGTGCCCTCCACCTCGGAGGCGAGGGGAGCGTCCGGTTCGTGAACCCGAACGAACGCATGGCGCAGGCGATCGAAGGCCCAGATTCCGCCCGTCCCAGGATCCGCCCCGTCCGCGGTCACCAGGCTCACGGGGTGCCCGAACTCCATCGGGCCCTCTCCGCGTCGACCCAGCTCGGCGATGACCTGGCCGTCGGGCTCGAACCCGACGAAGAAGGGCGGATGCTCGTCCAATACCCAGATCGTGCCGTCGGAGGCCACTTCGAGGTCCCGGACCAGCGTCAGCGCTTCACTGGTTCCCACCAGCGTGAGCGCTTCGGAGGAAAGGACATGGGCGTCCCCCGCCGCCGGCTCCGAGCCGGAGGGGGCATCGGCCGAGCAGGCGGTCGACCCGAGGAGAGTGAGGGTGAGGGCGAGGAGGCCTCCGGGGGACGGGGTCCGCGGTCGGGGGATCACGCGACGGCGGGTGGCGCGTCGAGGGGTGCCGCGTCGGGGGGCATCACACCCGCCGGTGGCGGGCCGGGGGGTGGCGGGCCGGGGTCGGTTCGGCATGCGGGGGGGCTCCGTTGTGAAGGGCGGGTTCGCTCGCCCTACGCAGGAGGATTCCGGAGGGTTTCAGGGAGCCGAGCGGCCTCCCTCGTTCGGGGGCTCCACGGTGACCGGAGATCGTACAAACGTGGCAGATGAAGCGGCGTTTGGACGATTTCCGGCCACCCATCGGACGCGAATGCACCGTTCGGTTTCTGCTGGGGGCACCGGTCGGTCTCGCTGCGGTCACGACCTCAGGTCCGCTCGCCACGCCCGCTCGCCACGCCCGCTCGCCAGATCCGCGCACCAGATCCGCGCACCAGATCCACTCGCCCGCACCAGATCCGCTCGCCACGTCCACTCGCCCGGGGTGCCCCGCCGCGCCCACTCCGTTAGCTTGGGTGAGTCTCCCGAATCAGGGATTCGTTGGAGCACCGAGCGAGTCGATGCGCCGCTCTGGCAAGGCGCGCCGACGAGGGACAGCACCGCTATTCCGAGCGAGGTGCAACGTAGCCAGAGTGGATGCAGCGGCGCGCGAATGCCGACGAATCTCTGACTCGGGACACTGACACTAGTACCGCCAGGGGTACCGTGGCTCGCGCTGCGGTTGAGAAACACCCTTTGGAACCTGATCCGGTTCATACCGGCGTAGGGAGCGCGGCCACAAGGAGATGGGAGGGAGGGCGAAAACGGCCTCCCCACCCCGGGCCGTCCGCAGGTTGGACGGCTTTTTTCATGGCTGGGATCCCCGCGTCGGTGGCGGCTTATCGCCCAACCGCACACTGCCATCTCAGGAGAGCCGCCATGAGCCAGACCCCGCCTCGCACCCCTTCCCGTCCCACCCCGCCAGTGGATGATTTGGCCGTCATCGCCTCGGACGATTCGGCCGCCCCCCCTTCGGCCGAGCCGGGCGCCCCACCCTCGGATTATCCCGAGGCCTTCCCTTCCTCGCGCAAGGTGTACGTCGAGGGCCCGCGTGGGCTTCGGGTGCCGATGCGCGAGATCCAGCTGTCCGGCGGGGAGCCCCCACTGCGCGTCTACGACACGAGTGGACCGCGAGGGGTGGATCCTCGTGAAGGCCTCCCTGCCCTGCGAAAAGACTGGGTTCGCGGAAGCGGTGGGCATGCGCTGGATGGAAACGGCAAGGATGGGCGGCCGACGAATGGGCTCGGTGCAGAGGGCGGCCCGACGAATGGGCTCAGTGCGGACGCCGGCCCGACGGGTGAAGGGCGGTCCAATGGGAGCCGGGCCGGTGCCGGAGGATCGATGACCCCGGTTACCCAGATGTACTACGCCCGGCGGGGGGAGATCACGCCCGAGATGGAGTTCGTGGCGCTGCGCGAGGGCTTCGATCCCGAGTTCGTTCGCCAGGAGGTCGCCCGGGGGCGCGCGATCATTCCTGCCAATATCAACCATCCGGAGCTCGAGCCCATGATCATCGGGCGGGCCTTCAAGGTAAAGATCAACGCCAACATCGGGAACTCGGCGGTGCGCAGCTCGATCGAAGACGAGGTCGAGAAGCTGCGCTGGGCCACCCTCTGGGGCGCGGACACCGTGATGGACCTCTCGACCGGAGACCGCATCCACGAGACCCGGGAGTGGATCGTGCGCAACTCGCCGGTACCGATCGGGACCGTGCCGATCTACCAGGCGCTCGAGAAGGTGGGGGGCGTTCCCGAGGAGCTCACCTGGGAGCTGTACCGGGACACGCTGATCGAGCAGGCGGAGCAGGGGGTGGACTACTTCACGATCCACGCCGGCGTCCTGCTGCGCTATATCCCGATGACGGCCGAGCGGATGACCGGAATCGTCTCGCGCGGGGGGTCGATCATCGCGAAGTGGTGCCTGGCACATCACCGCGAGAGCTTCCTGTACACGCGGTTCCCCGAGATCTGCGAGATCATGGCGGCCTACGATGTCTCGTTCTCGCTGGGAGACGGACTGCGGCCGGGCTCGATCGCCGACGCGAACGACGAGGCGCAGTTCGCCGAACTGAAGACCCAGGGCGAGCTGACGAGGATCGCCTGGGAGCATGACGTGCAGGTGATGTGCGAGGGACCCGGGCACGTTCCCATGCACCTGATCAAGGAGAACATGGACAAGCAGCTCGACTGGTGCCACGAGGCCCCCTTCTACACGCTGGGGCCGCTCACGACCGACATCGCGCCCGGCTATGACCACATCACGAGTGCGATCGGAGCGGCCCAGATCGGCTGGTACGGGACCGCGATGCTCTGCTACGTGACCCCGAAGGAGCACCTGGGGCTGCCGAACCGCGACGACGTGAAGGACGGGGTGATAACCTACAAGATCGCCGCCCACGCCGCCGACCTCGCCAAGGGGCATCCGCGGGCCCAGGAGTGGGACGACGCGATCAGCAAGGCGCGCTTCGAGTTCCGCTGGCGCGACCAGTTCAACCTCTCGCTCGATCCGATCACCGCGCTCGAATACCACGACGAGACGCTGCCGGCCGAGGGGGCCAAGGTCGCCCACTTCTGCTCGATGTGCGGCCCGAAGTTCTGCAGCATGAAGATCACGCAGGACATTCGGGAGTACGCCGCGGAGCACGGGCTCGACACCTCGGAGGGAATCGAGCGGGCCGTCGAGGCCGGGATGCGGGAGAAGTCGGGGGAGTTTCGCGAGATGGGCTCGGAGCTGTACGTCGAGGACGGGGCCGGGGGGGCCTGAGCCGCCTCGACGGGATGCCGTCGACCCGGTATCTTCCGGGGCCTCCGGGGTCCCCACCTGCGGGTGGGGGCCTCGAGTTCTTCTCTCGACCCGGCTTCGGATGCTGACGTCGCTCCACCATCGACGAATCGTGATCGCGCCCCTGCTGGCGTTGCTCTTCGCGTTCGGAAGCTTCGTGGGGAGCGCCGGAGCGCAGGAAAGCCCCACCTTCGAGGCGGTGGCGATGGAAACCGGGCCTGAGACGGGGCCGGAGAATGGGCATGCCGCGCACCCGGGTCACGAGCACACCGGACACGCAGGGCATGAGCACGCCGCCCACGAAGGGCAGGCGGCCCACACGGGTCACGAGCACGCCGGCCACGAAGCCGTGGCCCCGGAGTCCGTGGACGACGCGGACCACAAGGGCCACGTAGCACACACCGGCCACGACCCCGCCGGCCACCACGCCGATCACGGCTGCGACGACTGTACCTGCCCCGGAGCCGCCGGCTGCGCGGGGACCGCCGTTCCTCCGACCGGCCGCACGATGGGGCCGACGCGACGTGCAGCGGCCGCCGGGCCGCCGGCCGCGCCCGATGCGCCCCGAAGTCCATCCCACCTCGGCATCTTCCGGCCGCCTCGATCCTGACCTGAATCCGTGTCCCGGTGCCCCCGCGGCGCCTCGCCATTCAGTCGATCAGGAATCTCATCATGTCCGCACGCTTCATATGCAGGACCTCGGCTCTCGTTGTGGGAGTCGTGGGATTGTTCGCATTTTTCGGTGCCGCGTCCGCGCAGGACCACTCCATGCATTCCCCCGAGGAGCACGCCGGAGAGGCCCAGCCCCGTGACACCCATGAGATGTGGATGACCATGCTCCCGGGTGGCTGGCACCTGATGGGGATGGCACACGTCTTTCCCTCGCTCACCACGGCAGCGCCCTTCGCCTCGGACAGCCCCCTCAGCCGGACGCAGTTCGCCCTCCCGCACGCGGCCGCGATGGCCAACGTCGAGAGTCCGGACTCGCGCTGGGTCTTCCGGTTCATGCCCAACTTCGAAGGCCTCACCATGCCCGACGGAGAGGTCACCTTCGGCGGGTGGGGAGAGGGCTTCATCGACGCGCGACACCCTCACACCCTCCTGCACGAGGCGATGCTCAGCTTCAACTGGTGGGAGGCCCCGGGCGGGGCGTTCTCGCTCTCGGCCGGCCGGGGGTTCGCCCCCTTCGGGACCGGTGACCCCATGTACCGCCCCGTCCTCAAGTATCCGACCAATCACCACCTGTCGCAGATCCTGGAGCGATGGACCGTAAACGCGAGCTACCTTGCCGACAGCGGACTCGGGGTCGAAGTCGGCATCTTCGACGGGACCGAGCCCGAGGACTGGCTGGACGTGGGCAATTACCGCGACTTCGGCAACTCGTGGTCGGGTCGACTCTCCTGGCGCTTCGGCGAGGTGACCTCGATCACCGCACCGTGGGAGTTGTCCGCCTCGTACGGGGACGTGACGGAAGTCCACCACGGCCACGCCGAGCGCACGGTCCTCTACAACGCCGCGCTCCGGCACGACGCCCGGTACGGCTTCGGCGCCCTGTACGGCCTCGCCGAGGCCTCGATCAGCGACCCGGACGACGGGGACGGGTACTTCTCGGTCCTGGCAGAGCTGCAGGCCAGCCTGGGCCAGGGAGGGCGTCACCACCCCTTCTATCGGCTCGAGTTCGCCACCCGCCCGGAGTATCCCCGGGAAGCTGTCGAGGGCGACGGCTTCTTCCGGTACGACCACGGGGACCACGCGATCGGAGCCACCCGGTGGATGATCAACTCGGTCGGCTATTCCTTCGACTGGAGCCCCCTGCCCCTGAGCGCCCGTCCCTTCGTCGAAGTCGGTCACAGCCGGGTCCGCCTGGAGCGGGGCCCTGAGTCGCTGAGCCCCGAAGTGCTGTTCGGTGGAGGCTCATTCTGGAGCTTCACCGCCGGCGCCCGGATCTTCCTTGGCGGGGGCCCCATGCGGATGGGCACCTACGGCGTCCTCGACCCGATGACCGCCTCGATGCGGGGCGATCCCCACGGCGACCACGACGACCACGGGGGCCACGACACCCACGAGGGCCACCACGACTGACGGTTCACGGCCGTCCCCCCGATCCGTGTGCACAGGTGGCAATCCGCGTGCACAGCTGGTGACCTGCGCACACCGGTGGGGGGACGGGGCGTCGCGGCGACGGCGGGGGACGGGCGTGGCGGCCGCCAAGGGGCTGGTGCTCAGAACATCATCATCATCCCGCCGCCGCCTGCCGTCCCGCCCATCCGGGGGTTCACCACGTTGCTGAAGATCGAGCCGAAGGTGTAGCTGACCCCGACCGTGGTGAAGTACCGGTAGTTCGTGGCGAGCTGGCGCCGGCGCAGGAAGACCTCCTCCTCGCTGGCGCCGCGGCGGGGAATGTGAAGCTGGTTGTGGATTCGCGAGTAGTTCGCTCCCACGTTCAAGGAGAGACCCCGGAACAAGCGGAGACTCAGATTGGTGCCCAGCGTCATCTCGTACTTCGACAGGTCGTGCAGATACTGGGCCCCCGAGATGCTCGTGCGGACCGTGCCCCAGGGCTGCCGGAGGTTGAGCGAGGTCGAAAGGGAATGCTCGATCCGGATCTCCTCCTCCTGATCGAAGAGGGTCTCCTCGGAATAGTTGAAGTAGCGCGGGCCGACCCCGTACTCGAAGGTCAGTGCCTTTCGCGTGTGATCGCCGTAGGGGAAGAGGCTGTACTCGATGGCGGGAGCGAGCTGTAGCGCAAGGTCCTGATTCACGAAAGTCGAGCTGCGGGCCGAAGCGCGCACCCCCGCAGACCAGTGGTCACCCAGACTCCGCACGAGGAGCCCGGAGCCGGTATAGGTTCGAGTGATACTGACCACGCTCCGATCGGGCAGCTCGAAGCTCGTCTTTCCGTAGCTTCCGCTGAGCGCGATCCGGGCCTTCCACATTTCGGTGGTCCGGGTGGCCGACATCGAACCACTGTAATTCTGCGAGCCCTGCGAAGACTCCCCCTGGGCAAACATGTTGGCACTCGTTGAAAACACCCAGAAGTCCCAGGGATCGTCCTGGGCAGCGGCGGGAACGGCCCCCGGGCCAGCCGCTGCTGCCTCCGGCTCGACCACCGGATCACGGAGCACCAGATCCAGCCGCTCGCCCACATCGGTGCCCGACGCGAAGGGGGCGAGGCCGTGCGAGAGCGTGCGCAGGAGCCCCCGCCGCCGGTCGTCGGTCGAGTCATCGGTGCCACTGGAGTACAGGAGGGTGAACCGGTTCCCCTGCAACTCGCCTCGTCCCTCGAAGCTCACGTCGAACTGACGCCCCCCGCCCCCCGTGGGCTGAGACGTCACGATCACGTGGACATCGGCATCCTGGCGGTCCCGAACCCAGTCCACCCAGCGCAGTTCCGTGCGGAAGAAGTCGTAGTCGCACCCGGGTGTCTGGCAGTCCAGAAAGACCCGGGGCGGCTGGGGCGCGGGGTCTGTGGTCGAGGGGTGGGAGGCCCCGAGCGGCGCGGGCGCGGGATCCGCGATCGACGAGTCGGCGGCCTCGAGCGGGGTCGCCGGGTCCAGGGTCGATGACTGGACGGCCACCACCGGGGTCGGTGCGGGCTCCGTCACCGACGCATGGGCCCCCTCGAGCGGAGACGTGAGCAGGGCGAGCAGGGCCAGGAGAAGGGAAGGCATCAGGCTGGCCTCGGGGTTCGGGGACTGAGATGGCGGGCACGGGGACACTTCGACCCAATTTGATTAGACGGGTAGTTCGCCGAAAAGGTTGCACACGACCGCAAGCGCGGCAAGCCGTTCAGTCGAATCCGTCCGCCGCTCCGGTATCGAGGAGGCCCTCGCGGACCCGGTCTCCGAGTTCCCA
Source organism: Gemmatimonadota bacterium (assembly GCA_007126575.1). GTDB lineage: Bacteria > Gemmatimonadota > Gemmatimonadetes > Longimicrobiales > Gaopeijiaceae > SLBA01. The sequence continues at coordinate 17,078 of SLBA01000027.1, forward strand.
GCGGGAGTCGATCTCGAGCTTCCTGAAGATGTTCGTCAGGTGCGTGCCCACGGTGCGCGGCGAAATCCCGAGCTCCTTCGCCACCCCCTTGTTCGACTTCCGGTGGCCGATGAGCCGCGCGATCTCGATCTCGCGCGAGGTGAGCAGCGAGGCGCCCCGTTCCCCCTGCGACCGCAGCGGTGGGCGCACCCCGACCTCGCGGAACTGCCCGCGCGCCTTTTCCAGCTCCGGCTCGGCCCCGA
>SLBA01000012.1 GCA_007126575.1 Gemmatimonadota bacterium
CTTCTACCGATCAATACCCATTCCACGAAGAGCAGATTGACCACCCAACTGGCCCACGCCGCCATTCCATAGACGGTGTCAAAGGGGAGTCCCACAAGCGGAACGCCCAGTCCCAGGTAGATCCGGAGGGTGACGGCCCCGAAGGCGACGGCCATCGGCGCGGATCACTCCGGCTACGCTCGACCGTCGGATCAAGACTCCATAAAGCGCGGTGCGAAGCTGGACCCGGCGAGGCGACACAGGCAAGAGACGCCCCGGGCATCGCACGCAGGTGAGGGGGGCCCGGATTGCAGCATCGGGCCTTACGGTCCTTCTTTACAGTAGACGGCCGCCGGGAGATTCGCACGAGCCATGGGCATCTGTCCGTCTCGTGCCCCGCTGCGGCACCCCGCTCGGGAGATGCTCGATGCCCCTTCGTCGCCTTGCTGCCACCTTTGCCCTCCTTCTGGCACTGGTTGTGAACGGGCTGGCCAACCGGCTTCCGCTGGGCGGCCGGACCACCGGGGAACTGTCGGACCTCTATGCCAACCTCTTCGTCCCCGCCGGCGTGACGTTCTCGATCTGGGGGATCATCTACCTGCTCCTGATCGCCTGGGCCGGCGTGCAGTTCCTCGCATCGGCGACCGGGCTGGGGCGGCGCCTCGCTCTCCTCTTCGCGCTCTCGTCGGTGCTGAACGCCACCTGGCTACTCGTCTGGCACTACCAGAGGCCCGTGGTTTCGGTGTTCGTCATGGCGGCGTTGCTGGCCACCCTGGTCGGGCTCAACGACCGGCTCCACCGGTTCGAGTCCAGGCATGCGACCGGGCAGAGCAGCCGGCAGGCCGGCCGTGCCAGCGGATTCCTGACCCTGGCCCGCGCCGCATTCGGAACCTATCTGGGCTGGATCCTCGTGGCCACCGTGGTGAATGTGACCGCCGCCCTGGTGGCATTGGGTTGGGACGGGGACGTGGGTGGACTGGCGCTGTCGGAGGCGCTCTGGGCCACGGTCCTGGTGGTGGTCGGCGCCGGGATCGCGATCGCGACCCTGATTCGGTTTCGGAATCCCTGGATCGGAATGGCCGTCGTCTGGGCCCTGGGCGGGATCGCCCTGGGCCGATGGGAGGCCCACCCGGCCATTGCGTGGACGGCCATCTACATGATGGTGGCGGTGGGATCGGCGGCCATCACCCAGTGGCGGACACGGGGTCCGGGGTCAGGATCCGGGCAGGTGAGCGCGGAAGCCGGCGGGTCCGCCTGACCTGCAGGCCGCCACTCGGGTCCCTCGGGTTCGCACTGGACAACGGCAGGACGTCGGACACGCCTCATGCCCTCCGGGCCACCAGGATGTGGCACGCAGCGGAGAGGAGGACCGCGCGATCTGCCCCTCCGGCCATCTCCTCCATTCGAGTGAGGAACGCTCGCCGCACTCGGACGAGCTCTTCCCCCGTGCACTCGGCCAGAATGCCGCCCGCGATGGGATTCTCCCGGACCCCTCGCCACATCTCGAGCGGTGTGGGAATGGCCATGGTCGCCTCGAAATCCGAGATGCTGACATCGACGAAGGGGGCGGCCTCGCAGATCTCGGATGTGAGCCCTTCCCGGGTGAAGATGTCCTCCCAATCCGGTCCGGACCGCTCCAGGGTGAGGCGCTCGGGAAGAGTCGAGCCCAGGATTTCCAGCTGGACACGGGCGAGTGCGTTGTACTCCGCCGCGCGCCAGACCGAGGTGACGAAGAGCCCCCCCGGCCGGAGCGCGCGGGCGGCCTCCTGCCAGCCTCGGCGCCGGTCCGAAAAGAGGAAGATCCCGAGCGAGGAAAAGGCGGCGTCGAAGCTGCCGTCCTCGACCTGAAGCGCCTCGCCGTCGCCTTCCTCGCACCTCACCACGTGGGCGAGTCCAGCGGCCTCAACCCCCGCGCGGGCCAGGGCTACCATGGCTGCGGACCGATCCAGCGCCAAAACGCGGCCACGCCCCACTTCGGCGCCGCTGCCCGAGCTGCTCAGGTGAGCTCCCGCCGCGATCGCGAGATCACCCGGCCCACAGGCAATGTCGAGGATCGCCGCGCCGGCAGGGAGCCGCGCCTCGACCATTCGGAGCATGACCTGGGCCAGGTATCCCGTGAAGGGGGAGAAGAGTCTCCGGTAGTCCGTTGCGTGGGCGTCCCAGTCCGAAGGGTTGGTGGATGCGGCCATGGCGGCGTGAGGCTCCGACTCTGGGGGAGGGGTATGGGGAGCGGGAGCTCCTGTCTCCTTCGGGAACGGTGGCGCGGTCCGACCCTGTGGAGCCGGCCCTCCCCTCCGGGACCCCTCAGGCTACGGGGCGCCGAGCCCGGGGTCAATCAGGCCAGAGAGTCAGGTACGCTCCCATGCCGCCGGCCGCGACTCCAAAGAAGAATCTAAGGAGGAACAGGTCCATGAGGGTGATCACCACGCCACGCCACAGTGCGCCGCCCCATCCGAGTCCGTGAACGTGGCGCATGGCCAGCACGAGCCAGCTCCCCACCAGCACTCGCTCGACGGTCAGAAGATGAGCAACCGCGCCCGCCCCCACGTGCGGGGTCAGCCCCGTCTCCACCACCCACCACCCGACGCTCATCATCGCCGACAGCAGGAAGGCCACCGTGAAGTAGTGCATGGCCAGCACCATTCCCGGAGCCACTCGAGGCCCTCGCGGAGCCACGGCGGCCATGGCCAGCCCCACCGGAATGAGCGTCAGGAAGCGGAGGAGAGCCACCCAGCTCGTCACCTGTCGCTCGACGGTCGCACGGAGCGCGGAAACGCTCAGACCCGATACGGCACCCTCGGGAATCATCTCTCGCACCGCCCCTTCGGTGAGGGCGGCCAGCGACGGATGCGTCCCCATGAGAAAGAAGACGGCGCTCGCCACCAGATAGACGCGAATGGGGGGGTATCCTTCATCGCGGTTCCCCCGGGTCCAGGCCTTTGCCAGGCGACCGGGCAACGCGATTCCCTTCAGCGTTCGCCAGCCCTTCGAATCGAGGTTGGTCACCTCCTGCCACGACTCCACGGCCAGGGTTCGGAGGGTGGGCACGGACGGCTGGGTCACCTTGGGGTCCTCGGGTTGTGAGTGGTCAGGATCGTTGATCAAGAGGCCGTGCGCGTCCTCGACCTCAGAAGACGAAATTACCCCCCAGGAACACGAGCTCCGCCCCTCCAATTCGAGGATCGAACATGATATGCCTGAGTGTTGCCCTCTCAGCCCCGACAGGCACTTCCATTCGATAGGATCGATACCGTGGACTGTCCAACATGAGGACCCGTCCCCCGGCCTGGGCCACCAAGTCTTCAACATCCTCCGGTTCGTAGCCGGGCAGCAAGATGACTCGCACCACACCGCATTCAACTTCGTCAGCAGGCCGCTCATCGTCGGATTTCAGGACGCATCGGCCTCCGTCGTGTCGAACGACACTTCCCACATACGACTGGAGATCCGAGATCCGGTCAACAAGCGGCCAACAGCCGACAAAGTCGGGCGGCACATCCTGGCAGTACTCATCCGCTGCAAGGGGTGGGGGCGGTTCGGCCGATCCAAATCTCTCGTGAGCACCGTATTCGAACTCCGGTACCGAGAGACCGTCCGGCACCAGGGCGTGTGAGCTGCACGCCGCCGCTGATCCGAGGACTCCAAGCCCCACCAGCACCCCCTTCAGGCCGAACATCATTTCTGACCGTATCCACTCTCAGAAGAATTGATAAGCCCTCACGGCTGCTCGGCGAGGTGATACACACCAACATGCTCCACACCCATGTCGTCCACTTCAACTTGATACTGGTATCCGTTGCGGACGTAGGGCGGAATCCGTGGGGCACGAGATGGTGCCTTGGCGGAGCCCAGGAGTCGACCTTGAGCGTCGAAGACCTCCCACTCGAAACCAGCCTCGACCGCCGCCTCCACCCAGAGCCGACCTGCGTCGTCGAAGAGCAGATGCCGAAGTGCAGCTCGGCACCTCGGCCTTAGCGGCACCGCCGGGTCGCACTGCACCCCCGGGAACCTCTCTCTGAGTTCTTGATAGGGCCGCATCCCCTGTTCCCAGAGTGAATGGGGTTGGCCGGAGGCGCTCGCTGCCTCGTCACTGTCTGCAGCGTGTCACTACCCTGGGTCAGGAATGCCAGGCGGTACTCGTCGGTCCAACCGACGGCGACGACTCCACCAGATGGCGGGAAGCCGAATACCAGCTGCGGAGCCTCCGGCAATGAGATGAACTCGATACTGCCGTCCGGAGCTGGACACACGGCGGTCGTGGACGGTGCCTCCGAAGGGCCTGAGGGGGACGGGATGGTGTCTGCGATGCCGGAAGCAGTGAAACGGACCCAGATCAGCCTGTCCCCGGCCGCATCGAAAGCTGGCGTGTAGAATCCATCGACCCCCAGCGGTTGCAGTCGAATCCAGGACGCCGAACCGGTCATCGATACGTGCTGCGTCGAGCCCAGCCATTCGCCTTCTCGTGAGAAGGTTGCAATTCGGGCATTGGCCGGGTCCAGCGCAACGAGATTCTCTCCAAGCCAGGCGAGAGAGTATAATTCCCCGAATTCGCCCGGGCCCTGTCCCTGGCGACCAATTGTGCGGATATGGCTTCCATTCGGCCCGAACACGCGCACCTCTTGAGCGAAGTTCTCTGCGATGTAGATGTAGCCTTCGCCGTCGGCGACCAGCGAGCGAATCCGACCGAACTGCTCCGGACCACCCTCGACAGTCCCCAGCCGAAGCACAGGCTCCAATCGCCACTCGGGGGGCTTGCCCGAGTTCGTGACCTGGACAATGCCGCCAACCGTATCCTCGGTTGTCGTGAGGCCCTGGTCGAAACTCGACGGATCTTCGGCACACCCCGCAGCCACCGCCGCAAGCATCAGAACCGCCCAAAAGCATCGCATGTCGAGCCTGGAGGAAACGCTCATGAATTCGAAGGAGCCAATGTCAGATTACGTTCTTGTGTTGCCGACGTGGCCCACCACCAAGGTGCTCACAGACCGGCTACCCGAGGATACGCGCTACCCCGCTCCCACGCCACAAACGCCTCGGGCCATGTAGGTCGGAGCGACGGAGCCGGCAACGCTTTGTTATACGAAGTTGAGCCACGCTCGCCGGTTCAACCCGCCTACCGAGCCCACCCGCTGGAACATATGTCGTCGCTGACATATATTACGAGATGAGTCCAGACGACAAGATCCTGGTGTGGCTGTC
>SLBA01000091.1 GCA_007126575.1 Gemmatimonadota bacterium
CGCTCCTCGACGGCGCGAACCGCCTGACCGACCTGGTCGAGCGCGCGCTCCACTTCGAGATGCCCGCGCTGGCCCTGACCGACCACGGCTGCATGTTCGGCGCCTGGAGCTTCCAGAAGGCCGCGCACAAGGCCGGCCTGAAGCCGATCATCGGGATGGAGGCGTACGTGGCCCCGGGCGATCGCCGAGACCGCACCCGAAGCGGCCGCAACGAGCGCAACTACTACCACCTGGTTCTTCTGGCAAGGGATCGCGAAGGCTACCGCAACCTGGTCAAGCTCTCGTCGATCGGGTACACCGAGGGCTTCTACCACAAGCCCCGCGTCGATCGCGAGGTACTGAAAGCGCACTCCGGGGGGCTGATCGTCTCGTCGGCGTGCATGGCGAGCGAGGTCGCCCGGCACCTCATGGAGGACCGGCCCGACCAGGCCCGCGAGGCCGCCGCATGGTACGCCGAGATCTTTCGCGATCGATACTACCTCGAGGTGCAGGGCCACGGCACCCCCGGCCAGGAGGAGTTGAACCGCCGCACCTTCGCCCTGGCCGACGAGCTGGGCCTGCCCGTCGTGGCCACCAACGATGCGCACTTCCTGGAGTGCGACGACCACGAGGCGCACGACACCCTGCTCTGCATCGGCCTCGGCAAGGACAAGTCGGACCCGAACCGGATGCGCTACGACGAAGGTCTCTATTTCAAGGGGCCCGACGAGATGCGCGAGATCTTCGGGGACCGCCCCGAGGTGATCGAGAACACCCTGCGCATCGCCGACGAAGTCGACCTCACCTTCGACAAGAAGTACCACGTTCCCGAGTTCCCGCTGCCCGCGGAGCACTCGACCGAAGAGGACTACCTGGTCCACCTGACGAACGTGGGGGCGAGGGAACGCTACGGCGACCCCCTCCCCCCCGAGGTCAAGGAGCGGATGGACTTCGAGCTCGGGGTGATCCTCGAGACCGGGTACTCCGGGTACTTCCTGATCACCTGGGACTTCATCAACTGGGCCAGGCAGCAGGGGATCCCCGTGGGTCCGGGGCGGGGCTCGGCGGCCGGGTCGCTGGTCAGCTACGCTTTGGGCATCACCAACCTGGACCCGCTCCACTTCGACCTGCTCTTCGAGCGCTTCCTGAACCCCGAGCGCGTGTCGATGCCCGATATCGACATCGACTTCTGCTACGAGCGCAGGGGCGAGGTGATCGAGTACGTGCGAGAGAAGTACGGGCGCGACGCGGTCGGCATGATCATCACCTTCGGGACGATGAAGTCGCGGGCCGTGATCCGCGACGTGGGGCGCACCCTGGGCTTCGAGCCCTCGGAGACGGACCGGATCGCGAAGGCCATCCCCAATGAACCGGGGAAGGCCCTGACGGTTCAGGAGGCGATCGACGGGATTCCCGAGGTGAAGGCCCTTTATCGACTCGACGACCGGCATCGCCGGCTCTTCGACTATTCGATGACGCTCGAGGGACTCTCGCGGCACGCCTCGGTGCATGCGGCCGGGGTGGTGATCGCCCCGGGTCCACTCGACGACTATGTGCCGGTGTGTGTCCAGCAGACGAAGGGGAGCGGGAAGAACGGCGAGGCGGTCACGGTCACGCAGTACGACATGAACTGCCTGGAAGACGCCGGGATGCTCAAGATGGACTTCCTGGGGCTGAAGACGCTCACCGTGATCGATGACGCGGCGGCCATGATCCGCGAGCGCGTCGGCGACCTGCGGCACCCCGAAAGCGGGGTGAGCTACGACTCGATGGACGATGTGCCCCTGGACGATCCCGCGGTCTACCGCATGCTCTCGCGGGGCGGGACCTCGGGCGTATTCCAGTTCGAGTCGAACCTGGCGACCGAGAAGCTGCGCGCCATGCGCTGCGACCGCTTCGACGACCTGGTCGCCACCAACGCGCTCATTCGACCGGGGCCGCTCGACTCCGGCATGACCGACGTGTACATCCGCCGCAAGCTGGGCAAGGAGGAGGCGACCTACCCGCACCCCGACCTGAAGCAGACGCTCGAACCCACCTACGGGGTGATCGTCTACCAGGAACAGGTGATGCGGATCGCCAACCTCCTGGCCGGTTTCTCGCTCGCCGAAGCGGACGTGCTGCGCAAGGCGGTCGGAAAGAAGATCGCCGAGCTGATCAAGCGGGAGCTGGGCAAATTCGTGGAGCAGTCGGTGGAACGGGGCGTCGACCGACGCATCGCGACCGAGTTGGCCGACCAGATCGAGACCTTCGGCCGCTACGGCTTCAACAAGAGCCACTCGGCCGCCTACTCGCTCCTCTCGTACCACACCGCCTGGCTCAAGGCGCACTATCCGGCCGAGTTCATGGCCGCGCTCCTCTCGTCGGTGCTCGACAAGACCGACGACGTGGTGAAGTACATTGCCGAGTGCCGGGAACTGCCACGCTTCGTGCCCGGGCTCGAGGACGGTGTCGAGGTCCTCCCCCCCGATGTGAACGAGTCGGGCTGGAAGTTCACTGCGATCGACCAGACCCGGATCCGCTTCGGACTCGGTGCGGTCCGGGGGGTCGGCGCGGGCGCGGTCCAGTCGATCCTGAAGGCGCGCGAGGAAGGGGGACGCTTCGACAGCCTCTTCGGCTTCCTCGAGCGAATCGACACCCGGGCGCTGAACAAGCGGGCCTGCGAGGCGCTGATTGCCGCTGGCGCACTCGACGCCTTCGGGCACCGTGCGCAGCTCCTGGCCGGGCTCGACACCGCCTACTCCGAGGTTCAGGCACGCCAGGCCGAGGCCGCCGCCGGTCAGGCCTCGCTCTTCGACAGCGGGGGCGACGACCTGCGGCGCCCCGACCCCAGCCTGCCCACGATTCCCGAGTGGTCGGAGCAGGACCGGCTCGCCCGCGAGAAGGAGGCGCTGGGATTCTTCATCTCGGGCCATCCACTCGATCGCTATCGCGAGGTGGCGCGTGCCTTCGGTCCCGCCCATTCGGGCAACCTGAAGGAGTTCGCCGGCGAGGAGGTCGAGTTCGCCTGCGTGGTCACCAAGGTGCAGAAGCAGCTGTCCCGAAAGGACAGCACCGAGTGGGGAAAGGTCACCGTGGAGGACTTCTTCGGCACCGCCACCATCCTGGGCTTCCGCGACACCTGGGAGCGGTGCCGGGGCGTGCTCACCCAGGACGCCGTGGTGGTGATCCGCGGGAAGGTTTCGGGGCGCGAGCGGGACGAGGAGGACCCTCCGCTCTTCCTCGATGACGCCGAGCCCCTCGAGGTGATTCAGGGGAGCGGTCGGGTGGCGCTGGTCATGGAGGTCGAGCCGGGCACCGAGTTCGAGGAGGGCTTCTTCCGCAAGGTGCGCGCGGTGATCCAGGCCCATCCCGGGCGGGCACCGGTGGAGCTGCTCCTCGACGAGGGCAACGGCTCGAGCCCGCGCCTGCGCTCGCGGAGCCTGCGGGTGAATCCGCAGCCCGAGGCGCTGGAAGGACTCAAGGAGCTGTTCGGCCAGGGACGAATCCGCGTACGGAGGTCACCATGAACAACCCCGTCGAAGTGCATCGTGACGAGAACGTGCAGCATGCCACCCTGGGCGGCGGCTGCTTCTGGTGTCTCGAGGCCGTGTATCTCCGGGTGACGGGCGTACGATCCGCCACCTCGGGCTATGCCGGGGGAAGCTACCCGGACCCGACCTACAACGAGGTCTGTTCCGGCCGGACCGGACACGCCGAGGTCGTCCGGATCACCTTCGACCCGGCCGAGGTCTCCTTTCGGGACCTCCTGCGAATCTTCTTCACGATCCACGACCCGACGACTCCCAATCGGCAGGGCGCCGACCGCGGGCCCCAGTACCGCTCGATCATCCTGTACGAAAGCGACGAGCAGGAGACGGTGGCCCGCGAGGTCATGCGCGAGATCGAGGGCGCCGGCCTCCATGAGAACCCGCTGGTCACCGAGCTCGCTCCCCTGGAGACCTTCTACCCGGCCGAAATCGAGCACGAGGAGTACTACGATCGGAACCCCCGGGCTCCGTACTGCCAGGCCGTCATCGCACCCAAAGTGCGGAAGGCCCGCGCCGAACTCTCGCACCTGATGCGCCCGGAGGGTTGATCGGGAGGGGACCCTCCACCGCTTGCGCACCGGTGGGTCCCCGCTAGATTTTCGGGTATCCTCGAACAGTGCCAAGGAGTGCAACGATGCGTGATCTGCTCACGGGAACCATCCTGGGAACGTTGGGGCTTCTCGTCGTGACCCCGGGGCTGGCCGTGCCGGTCGGTCCCGACGCTGCGACTGCCGTCGACGGTCCCTGGTCCGTATCGGTATCGGCGATCTCCGACGGGGCGCCCGCCATCCATCCATTCGATGGATTCGCGGGGAGCCCACGTCCTTCCGGCCCCATCGCCACGGACCCGATCCCGACCGACTGGCGAGTGCTCCTCGGTCTGAACTACCAGACCGGAGCGGTCTCGCCGGCGCTGAAGGACCGTGAGGGCAAGATCGTGAGTATCCCCGGCTTCATGGTCCCCTTCGAGGACGGCATGACGGGTGTCGACGAGTTCCTTCTCGTCCCGTACTTCGGGGCCTGCATCCACACCCCTCCGCCGCCTCCGAATCAGATGGTCTACGTGCGGATGGAGGGTGGTTCGAAGGTGGACGTCAACATCTGGGACGCGGTCGTGATCGAGGGGGTGCTCGACGTGGCTCCGATCGACAGTCCCTACGGGAGTGTCGGCCACCAGGTGCTGGGACAGAGGCTCCGGCCCTACGTCGGCAATCGGTGAGGGGCTGGATCCACTCCCGCCTCGATCGACCCGGCCCGTCGTGACGAACGCCGAAGGCTCTGACCTCGCTCCGGACGGCGCGCGGGTACCGGCCGTCGAACTCCGGCAACTCCGATTCGGGTATCGCCCGGGCACCCCGGTGCTCCAGATCGATTCGCTGATCGTCCCCGCCGGCGAGACGGTCTTCCTGCACGGCCCCTCGGGGAGCGGAAAGACCACCCTGCTGGGCATCATCGCGGGGGTCCTGAAGGCGGATCGAGGAGAGGCCCTCGTCCTCGGCAAGGACCTCACACGCCTCGGCGGATCGGACCGGGACCAGCTGAGGGGAGAGCGGCTGGGCTACATCTTTCAGATGTTCAACCTGATCCCCTACCTGTCCGCCTTCGACAACATCACGCTCCCCTGTCGGATGAACCCGCGCCGGATGAAGCGGCTCGACGGCTCCCTCGACTCGGAGACCCGGGCGCTGGCGAGAACCCTCGAGATCGAGTCCCTGCTCGATGCCCGCCCCGGGGAGCTCTCGGTCGGACAGCAGCAGAGGGTCGCCGCCGCCCGGGCTCTGCTGGGCCGTCCGGAGCTGGTGGTGGCCGACGAACCGACTTCGGCACTCGACGCGGACCGTCGCGAAGCGTTCCTCGGGCTCCTCTTCGAATCCTGCCGGGAGGCCGGCGCGACCCTGCTCTTCGTGAGCCACGACCGGAGCCTCGAGGGCCGGTTTGATCGCGCCCTCTCGCTGCCGGACGTGAACCGCGCTCCGGTCGCCGCCTGAGGCCCCACGATGCTGACTCTCGATCTCGCCCGCCGTTCTCTGCGCAACCGCCTCCTCCCGTCGATCCTGACCGTGCTGTCGATCGCCTTCTCGGTGGCGCTCCTCGTGGGGATCGAGAACATCCGCAACGGGCTGCGGGCCAGCTTCACCGGCACGATCTCGGGGACCGACCTGATCGTGGGTCCGCAGGCCGGCTCGATCCAGCTGCTCCTGTATTCCGTGTTCGGGATGGGCTCCCCCACGGGCAACATTTCGGCCGAGGCGTACGAGCATTTCCAGAACCATCCCGCCGTCGCCTGGACCATCCCGTATGCGCTGGGCGACTCGCACCGCGGGTACCGGGTGATCGGAACCACCCAGGACTTCTACGAGCACTTCCGCTACCGTGGCGGAACCCCGCTGGCTCTGGCGCAGGGTGATCGCGCGCGGGAAGCCAGGGATGTCGTCCTGGGCTCCGAAGTCGCGGAGCGCCTCGAGTACGACTTGGGAGAGCGGATCGTCGTGACGCACGGGATGGGGGCCCCGGGGATCATGGACCACGACGACATGCCCTTCCAGGTGGTCGGCATTCTGGAGCGGACCGGGACCCCCGTGGATCGAGCGCTTTACATGACGCTCGAGGGGATCGACGCCATGCACGAGGGCTGGGAAGACGGCGTGCCCCCCGCTCCCCCCTCCTTCGCTCCCGGGGGAGAGGGCTCGGCCGAGGACGACTACTATGCCGCACCTCCGACCCCCCCGTCCGAAACCGACGCACACGATCACGACCACGATCACCAGCACGCCGAGGCGCAGACCCCGGTGGGAGCCCAGGATCCGTCCGATCACGCCCACGACCACGGGGGCACCCAGATCACCTCGTTCTTCCTGGGAACCACCTCGCGCTTCGAGATGCTCTCGCTGCAGCGCGAGATCAACGAGTATCGCGGCGAGCCCCTGATGGCGATCGCGCCCGGAATCGCGCTGGCCGAGATGTGGCGCTCGGTGGGATACGCCGAGGACGGCCTCAAGATCGTCTCCTTCTTCGTGGTGATCGTCGGGCTGCTCGGAATGCTCGTCTCTCTCTACACGGCGCTCGATGCCCGGCGGCGGGAGATGGCCATCTTTCGGGCACTCGGCGCCGGGCCGAGACGGATCATCGGCCTGCTCGTCGTCGAGTCCGGCTTCCTGGCCCTTATGGGCGCCGTGATCGGGGTGGCACTCGTGTACGGAAGCATCCTTCTCTTCCAGGGAACGGTCGAGGCGCGCTTCGGCCTTCTGATCCCCATCCGTCCCCTGGGATCGCTGGAGTGGCTCTACCTGGGCGCGGTGGTCGCCGCCGGGTTCTTCCTCGGACTGATCCCGGCCGCCAAGGCGTATCGAAACACTCTGACCGACGGGCTGAGCCCACGGTCATGAGCGATGAAGCTCCGCAGAAGCGAAGGTGCCGGACGGCGCCCCGTTCTCGGAACGACTTCCAACTCCCTCTCATGTGAGGCTGATCATGAACCGATGGTACTCCGGGCTCTCTCTGGCCCTCGTCGCGCTGGTCGTGGCAGGCGGCACCGCTCCGACCCTGTCGGCCCAGACCTGGGCCACGAACGATCCCGTCCTCGAGCGGATCTGGGAGGAGGCGATGGAAAACTCCCACCTCGAGGAACTCGGGCATCAGCTCCTCGACTCCATCGGCCCGCGACTCACCGGCTCTCCGGGCCTCGACCGCGCCCATGACTGGGCCGCCCGAACGCTGCAGGGGTGGGGCGTCGACGCCGACAACCAGCAGTATGGAACGTGGCGGGGATGGGATCGGGGGATCACGCACATCGACCTGATCGAGCCCCGCCTGCGCACGCTTGAAGGCACGATGCTCGCCTGGAGTCCCGGGACCGACGGTCCGGTCGAAGGAGAGGTCGTGGTCTTCCCGGCGTGGGAGACCGAAGAGGAGCTCGAGCGGTGGATGGCCACCGAGGTCGAGGGTCGCTTCGTGGCGATCGCGTTCCCCCAGCCGACCTGCCGACCCGACTACCACTACGAGGAGTTCGGGTCGCAGGGTGCGCTCAACCGGCTGAACGAGTCTCGGCAGGCGGCGCTGCAGGAATTTCGGGAGACCCGGGTCGCGCAGCCCGGCCTCGTGCGCCTGGACCTCGACGCCGCGGGCGCACTCGGGATTCTCGAGTCCAACTGGATCGGGCGCCCGGGAACCAACCGACTGTTCAGCACGAACACCGAGAACGCGGTCACCCTCGATCTCTCCTGCGAGGACTACGGACTCGTCTACCGTCTGGCCGAGAGTGGCCGCAGCCCCGTGCTGCGGGTGAACGCACAGGCCGAAGATCTCGGTGAGGTCCCGGTCTACAACACGATCGGAGTCATCGAAGGGTCGGAGCTTCCGAACGAGTATGTCTTTCTGTCGGCCCACTTCGACTCGTGGGACGGAGGCTCGGGGGCGACCGACAACGGAACCGGATCGATCCTCATGATGGAGACCATGCGGATTCTCTCCGAGGTCTATCCCAATCCCCGGCGCTCGATCATGATCGGACTCTGGGGGGGCGAGGAGCAGGGACTGAACGGATCTCGCCGGTTCGTGGCCGACAACCCCGAGATCGTCGACAACATCCAGGCGCTCTTCAACCAGGACAACGGCACGGGCCGGGTCGCGAACATCTCGACGCAGGGACTGATCGAAGCCGGTGAACACTGGGCACGGTGGCTGTCGATGATCCCGCAGCAGATCACCACCCACATCAACCTGAGCCTTCCCGGCAACCCGAGCACCGGAGGCACCGACCACGCCTCCTTCATCTGTGCGGGGGCTCCCGCGTTCGGTCTCAGCTCCATCTCCTGGGGCTACAACCCGTACACCTGGCACACCGTGCGCGACACCTACGACAAGATCGTGTTCGAGGAAGTCCGCAACAACGCGGCTCTGATCGCGATGCTGACGTACCTGGCCTCGGAAGACCCCGCGCCGGTCTCGCGCGTTCAGCGCACGTTCGCGGGGGACCGGGAATGGCCCACCTGCCAGCCGGGCCGCACCAGCTCGAACTGATCATCGACCGGCCCCCCGCCCACGGTGGCGGGGGGCCCCATCCCACCCGCTGATGATCGTCACCTCCCCCGAAGCCTTCCGAGAGGCCGTTGCCCGCCTCCGCCCGGATGCAGACCTCGAGCCGACCATGCGTTCGGCCTTTCTCGTCACGCCGGTCGACTTTCGCCTCGTCCGACAGTCGTCGCCCGACAACGCCTACGTCGACTGGGACGTGGTCGTCGACAGCGACCGGGCGCTCGCGCAGCACCGGGCGCTGGCAGAAGCGATGGAGCGACTCGGCGTGCCCGTGCACCTGATCCCCGGGATCCCGGAGCTTCCCGACGGCGTCTTCCCGAACAACGCCTTCGCCACCGTGCCGAGACGCCTGGTGGTCGGGGTCATGAGGCACCCGCTGCGACAGGGCGAAACCCGACGCGAGGAGATCCGGGCCTTCTTTCGCGACCAGCTCCACTACGAGATCTGGGATCTGGACCACGAGGAAGTCGTGGCCGAGATGACCGGCCCCCTCGTGATCGACCGGGCCCGCGGCGTCGGATTCTGCGGGATGACGGAGCGTGTGAACGAGAAGGGGGCACGGGCGATGCACGAGGCCCTCGGTCTGCGGCTCACCTTCCAGTTCGACCTCGACGCGGCGGAGTATCATACCAACGTCATCATGGCCGTTCTCGCAGGTCGCGCCTGTGTCCTGCACCCCGGCTCCTTTTCCGACGAGTCCATCGTCGAGGTGATCGGCGAGTTCTATTCCGGGCGGCTGCTCCTCCTCGACGACGAGGAAAAAGCCGCCTTCGCAGGCAACTGCATTTCGGTCACCCCGTCCGATGTCCTGATGAGCGCCCGCGCCCGCGACGCACTGCGACCCTCGTCACTGCGCTTCTTCGAGGAGCAGGGGTTCCAGCTCCACGGGGTCGAAGTGGACGAGCTCGAGAAGGCCGGCGGAAGCCTGCGCTGCATGGTCGCCGAGATCTTCTGATCCTTTGACCCGCACGAATCCACCCCCTCTGGCACCCGGCTGCCCCCCAGTGTCCAGTTTGCCTGACAATTAAATTTGTCACGATTACTTGACGTGGATGGGGGACCCCATGCATGATGAAGCTGAGTCGGGAAGATGCGGGGCCTTCAGCGTCGCCCCCGATTCAGAGAAAGATGCTGTCAACACTGGACCCTGAGCGTGGAGTGGGCGGAATGGACACGATGGCTGTCGTCCTCGAAGAGCCAAAGCACCTGGTGCTTCGGCGGCTGGGGCTTGCCGCCCCGGGTGAGGACGACGTGATCGTCGAAGTCGCCTGGACCGGGGTCAGCACGGGTACCGAGCGCCTCCTCTGGTCGGGGGCGATGCCCCCCTTCCCCGGGATGGGCTACCCCCTCGTGCCCGGCTACGAAGCCGTCGGACAGGTGGTCTGGGCCGGCGCACGCTCCGGACGCTCCAGCGGAGACTGGGTCTTCGTGCCCGGCTCCAAGGGCTTCGAGGGCGCTCACGGCCTCTTCGGAGCCGCCGCGAGACGCCTGGTCGCCCCGGGAGATCGAGTGGTGCCGGTCCTCGAAGGGATGGGTGAGCAGGCCTGCCTCCTCGCGCTGGCGGCCACTGCAGAGCACGCGATTCGAGGGAGCGATCCCGACCGTGGCCCCGGTCAGCCGACCGGACCCCGGGGGCGCGCCCTCGTGGTTGGACACGGCGCGCTGGGGCGACTCCTCGCCCGGCTCCTGATGGCTCGCGAGGACACCCCACCCCCGATGGTATGGGAGACAAACCCGGACCGACGCACCGACGAGGACTACCCCGTCCTCGACCCGGCCGCGGACGAGGGCACCGAGTACGACACGATTTACGACGTGAGCGGAGACCCCGAGATCCTCGACGTCCTGATTCCGCGGCTGCGACGCGGCGGCGAGGTCGTTCTCGGTGGCTTCTACGCCCGATCGGTCGCCTTTCACTTTCCCCCAGCCTTCATGAAGGAGGCCCGGATCCGGGTGGCGGCCGAATGGGTCCCGCGCGACCTGCGCGAGGTCCTGAAGCTCCTCAAGGAAGAACGAATGACCCTGGACGGCCTGGTCACACACAGAGAGATGGCCGCGCAGGCACCCGACGCGTATCGCACCGCATTCGAAGATCCGCGGTGCGTCAAGATGATCCTGGACTGGAGAGGCACCGCATGAGCGGGACCAATGGAACGCACGGTGGCAATGGCACCAGCGCGGTGGTCGACACCCCCGAGACCGACGCAGCGGGTGGAGACGCCGAAGAAACCAAGGAGACGCAGATCATCGCGATCTACGGGAAGGGGGGGATCGGAAAGAGCTTCACCCTGTCGAACCTCTCCTACATGATGGCCCAGCAGGGAAAGAAGGTCCTGCTCATCGGCTGCGATCCCAAGTCCGACACCACGTCACTCCTCTTTGGAGGGCGCTCCTGCCCCACGATCATCCAGACCTCGAGCGAAAGGAGACTCGCCGGCGAGGAGGTCAGCATCTCGGACGTGTGCTTCACGCGCGACGGGGTGTTCGCGATGGAACTCGGGGGCCCCGAGGTGGGGCGTGGCTGCGGGGGGCGGGGAATCATCCACGGCTTCGAGCTTCTCGAGAAGCTCGGCTTTCACGAGTGGGGCTTCGACTACGTCCTCCTCGACTTCCTCGGCGATGTCGTATGTGGAGGCTTCGGGCTCCCGATCGCCCGGGACATGTGCCAGAAGGTGATCGTAGTCGCCTCCAACGACCTCCAGTCGCTCTACGTCGCGAACAATGTCTGCTCGGCGGTCGAGTACTTCCGGAAGATGGGCGGGAACGTGGGAGTCGCCGGCCTGGTGATCAACAAGGACGACGGCACCGGAGAAGCCTACGAATTCGCGAAGCAGATCGGCATTCCGGTCCTCTCGGCGATCCCGCAGCACGATGACATCCGCCGCAAGAGCGCCAACTACGAGATCGTCGGAAAGCCCGGGGGCCGGTGGGCCTCACTCTTCGAGGAGCTCGGCGATGGCGTGGCGAACGCCCCGCCCCTTCAGCCGAACACGCTCACGCACGATCAGCTCCTCGACCTCTTCAAGGGCGACGACGTGGGTCGAAACGTGGTCCTGACCCCCGCGACGCAGGCGGACATGCGGGGCAAGGAAGTCTCGACGAAGAAGTCGCTCGAAGTGATCTACGAAACCGTTTGACGATGCCTGACACCACGGAAGCCGGAGTTTCCATGTCGCAGACAGCCACGAAGACCCCTCCCGGAAAAGCCTCTCCGATGCGACTTCCCGTCGTGGGCGGGGGTGAGCCGGAGAGTGGCGCCGGCTGCCACGGTGGGCGGGAGCGACTCCTGGCCGCTGCCGACCAGGGCGAGAAGAACGCCGCGCTCCAGGAGCTGGTCGAGGACTATCCCCTGGGGCCCCACGATCAGCCACAGGGCATGTGCCCTGCCTTCGGGTCGCTGAGAGTCGGGCTGCGGATGCGGCGCACCGCCACCGTCCTTTCGGGGTCGGCGTGCTGCGTGTACGGGCTCACCTTCACGTCGCACTTCTACGGTGCGCGGCGAACGGTCGGCTACGTGCCCTTCAACTCGGAATCGCTCGTCACCGGCGCCCTCTTCGAAGACATCAAGCGCGCCATGGAAGAGCTGGCCGACCCCGAGCGCTACGACACGATCGTGATGACGAACCTGTGCATCCCCACGGCCTCGGGGGTCCCCCTGGACCTGCTGCCGAAGGAGATCAACGGGGTCAGAATCATCGGGATCGACGTGCCCGGCTTCGGCGTCCCGACCCATGCCGAGGCGAAGGATGTCCTGGCCGGTGCGCTGCTCAAGTACGCCCGCACCGAGGCCGAGTCCGGACCCGTCGCCCGCCCCGACGAGGTCGTGACCGACCGACCGACCGTCACTCTCCTCGGCGAGCTCTTTCCCGCCGACCCGATGGTGATCGACTCCCTGCTCGAGCCGATGGGCGTGAAGGTCGGGACCGTGGTCCCCCCCCGGGAGTGGAGGGAGCTCTACAAGGCGCTCGACTGCGCGGTGGTGGGTGCGGTGCACCCCTTCTACGTGCGCTCGGTCCGCCAGCTCGAGGCCGCCGGTCGGCCGATCGTCGGCTCCGGCCCGGTGGGAGTCGAGGGTACGGCCGACTGGCTCAAGGCGATCGGGGAGACCGTCGGGATCGCGGCCGATACGATCGGGGCCGCGGTCGACCGCGCGGTCGCGATGACCCGCGGCGCGCTGTCGGCCCAGAGGATCGACGGGCGGGTGGTGGTCTCGGGATACGAGGGGTCCGAACTCCTGGTGGCACGCCTCCTGATCGAGGCGGGAGCGACCGTGCCGTACGTGGGCACCGCGCTTCCCCGCTCCGCCTGGAGCGACCCGGACCGGGAATGGCTCGAGGCGCACGGAGCGCACGTGCAGTACCGCGCCTCGCTCGAGCAGGACCGGGCGGCCGCGGCCGATGTGAATCCCGACCTGGTCCTCGGCACCACGCCCTCGGTCCAGACGGCCAAGGAAGCGGGTATCCCGGCGCTCTACTACACCAATCTGATCTCGGCCCGACCCATCTTCGGCCCGGCCGGGGCGGGTGGGATCGCCGAGGTCATCGGGGGTGCGATCCGGGGCAGGGAGCGACTCAACCGCATGCGCACCTTCTTCGATGGCGTCGGCACCGGACACGCGACCGGCTACGGTCACATCGGCGTTCCCGAGCGCAGACTCACCGCGAAGGAGCGCAACGCGAAGGCCCGGGGCGGCAAGGCGGTGACGGGGAAATCCCAGGCGAAGTCGAAGAAGGGAGCGGCCTGATGCTCATCCTCGATCACGACCGCGCCGGCGGGTACTGGGGCTCCGTATACGCCTTTACCGCCATCAAGGGCCTCCAGGTGGTCATCGACGGACCCGTCGGGTGCGAGAACCTTCCCGTGACCTCGGTGCTGCACTACACCGACGCCCTCCCCCCGCACGAGCTTCCGATCGCCGTGACCGGACTGGGCGAAGACGAACTCTCGATGGCCGGCACCGAAGACGCCCTGAAGCGCGCGAACGACTCGCTCGACCCCGATCAGCCGGCGGTCGTGGTGACAGGGAGCATCGCCGAGATGATCGGCGGAGGGGTGGTCCCGCAGGGTACCAACCTCCTGCGCTTCCTGCCGCGAACGATCGACGAGGACCAGTGGCAGAGCGCGGACCGCGCCATCTTCTGGCTCTGGACGCAGTTCGGAAAGAAGAAGGCCCGCACCCGCAAGAAGCGGGAATCCGACAAGCCCCTAGTGAACATCATCGGGCCCATCTACGGCACCTTCAACATGCCGTCGGACCTGGCCGAGATTCGCAGGCTGGTCGAAGGGCTGGGCTGCGAGATCAACCAGGTCTTTCCGCTCGGCAGCCATGTCGACGACGTGGCCGGGCTGGCCGACGCCGACGTGAACATCTGCATGTACCGCGAGTTCGGACGGAAGCTCTGTGAGGACCTCGACGTGCCCTACCTGCAGGCGCCGATCGGCATGTCGTCGACCACGCGATTCCTGGAGTCCCTGGGCGAGATCGTCGGGATCGACCCGGCGCCCTTCATCGAGCGCGAGAAGCACACGACGCTCAAGCCGATCTGGGACCTGTTCCGGAGCGTGACCCAGGACTTCTTCGCCACCTCCTCGTTCGCGGTCGTGGCCAACGAGACCTACACCCGGGGCCTTCAGAACTTCTTCGACGAGGATCTGGGGATGCCCTGCACACTCGCCCGCTCCCGCGTGGCGGGCGCGAAGACCGATCATGGGGAGATCCGGGCCCAGCTTCAGGCGAAGCCCCCGCTCCTCCTCTTCGGGAGCTACAACGAACGGATGTACGCGGCCGAAGCGGGACTCCGCTGCCAGTACATCCCGACCTCCTTTCCCGGCGCCCTGGTCCGGCGGCACCCCGGAACCCCCTTCATGGGGTACTCCGGCGCCACCTACCTGACCCAGGAGATCTGCAACGCCCTGTTCGACGCGCTCTTCCACATTCTCCCGCTCGGCACGCAGCTCGATTCGGGGAAGGAAGCCACGCTCACCCGGGCCTCCTCGAACGAGTCGGTCCCCTGGGACGACTCCGCCCGTACCGCGCTCGACGAACTCCTGCGCGAATACGCACCCCTCGTCCGGATCTCGGTCGCCAAGCGGATTCGCGACGCTGCCGAACAGCTGACCGAAGCCGAGGGCGCGCCGCGTGTGACCGCCACCGAGGTACAACGGGCGAAGAGTACGCTGGGAGCCGCGGCATGACCGGGCTCCCGTCGCGCGCTCGCCGTTTCTCAGAGCCCCGCTTCGGCGGCGAGCTCTTCGATGGCACTTGCGACCGCCGTGGGATCCTCCTCGGGGAGCAGGTGCCCCCGGTCGGGGAGTTCGGTGACCGGCACCCCACCCGCGAATTCACGAACCAGCTCCGCGGGGACCCAGCGGTCCTCCGAAGCGGTCAGAAATCGCACCGGGAGCCCCAGGGCGGAAGCCTCCTGACCGGCTCCCCCGGGATCCCAGTCGGCCATCAGGCGCAGCACACCCCGCACCCGGTCCGGCCGCGAAAGCAGCCGGCGGTAGCGGGCCGTGACCTCGGGACCCACACGGGAGCCCGTGCTCTCGAGCAGGAGTCTCGCAAGCGGGACCCCGCGAAAGAGCGTCGCGCCGAGCCGGGCCGTCAGCCCGGAGCGCGCCATGGCGAGCAGGGGCCCCGCCACGGACGGCGGCAGGAAGGAATCGCGAGATCCGAGTGCCGGATTCACCCCGAGGATGCCCCGGGGTCGAATCCACCCTCGACTCGCCGCCCGGATCGCCAGGATCGCTCCGGCCGAGTGGCCGACCGCGAGCGAGGGGAGCAGTCCCTCGCCCTGGATCAGGGCACCCAGGGCCTCGGCGAGGTCATCGACCCCTCCGCGTCCCTCCGGGAGCGGCGAGGAATGGCCATGCCCCGGAAGGTCGGGGATCACCAGGGAAAATCGACCACGGAGTCGCTCCGCCACCCCCGCCCAGGCGTGGGTAGACGAAGCACTTCCGTGGAGCAGGAGAATATGCGGGCCGGTCCCGATCCGAAGGAGGTGCCATCGCACCCCTCCGGCGTCGACGTACCGACCCGCTTCGGAGTACGGCCATTCCTGGCCGTTCCGGTGCGAGCCCGGGGGTCGCGGCGTCATCGCGCCCTCAAGAGAGGAGGTGCCGCGAGTCCGCTCGTCGACACCGTACTCTCCACGCCTCGCATCCAGAGCTGGATTGCGGACCGGGGGTCGTTTCCCCGAAGGACATCCGAGTTCGAATCCATGCGTACGATCCTCATCAAGGACAGGAGGTAACTCATGTCGCAACACGAGCATTCGGGGAGTCTGTCGGGTCTCAGCGAAGCGGAAGCGAAAGAATTCAACAAGTTCTTCATCGCTTCCTTCACCGGCTTTACGCTGGTGGCGATCGTGGCCCACTTTCTCGCCTGGAACTGGCGTCCCTGGGGCTAAGCCCCCGACTGGAGAAAAATCATGTACCGAATCTGGCTGATTTTCGATCCACGGCGGACGCTGATCGCCCTGTTTTCATTCCTGGGCGTGCTGGCGTTCACCATTCATTTCATCCTCCTCAGCACCGAGCGCTTCAACTGGCTCTCCGGTGACGGGGGAGCAAACGCGTCGGCCATGCTTGGCATGGTCCCGATGCCGCCGGGACTGTAGCACCGTCCGGCGCCGCGGTCCGGAGAGCTTCGGCTCTTCGGACCGCTCCCGGTGCCGAGCCTTTCATCGGGTTCGGTGCCCTTGAAGCGGGCGGCATACCACCGCCCAGGTCCCGGAACGCGGGACCGCCTCCGGAGACCATCCGGCGGAGGGAAGGCCTCCCCGGAACGCCCCATCGGGAGAACGACTGATGGCGATGCTGACTTTCGAACGAAAATACCGAACACGCGGAGGCACCCTCCTGGGGGGCGATCTCTTCGATTTCTGGATCGGCCCATTCTACGTGGGCTTCTTCGGCGTGACCACAATCTTCTTTGCCCTGCTCGGGACCGCGCTCTGTGTGTACGGAGCCGCCATGGGAGAGGGGCTCGCCGGCCAGACGTGGAATCTCTGGCAGATCAGCATCGCGCCCCCACCGCTGGAATACGGGCTGGGGCTCGCGCCGATGATGGAAGGAGGGCTCTGGCAGGCGATCACCGTCTGCGCGATCGGAGCCTTCGTTTCATGGGCGCTGCGCCAGGCCGAGATCGCGCGAAAGCTCGGGATGGGCTACCACGTACCGGTGGCCTTCGGTGTGGCGATCCTGGCCTACGTCACCCTGGTCGTGGTCCGGCCGCTCCTGCTGGGAGCCTGGGGACACGGATTCCCGTACGGAATCATCTCGCACCTGGACTGGGTCTCGAACGTCGGGTACCAGTACCTGCACTTCCACTACAACCCGGCGCACATGATCGCGGTGAGCTTCTTCTTCACCACGACCTTCGCGCTCGGACTCCACGGCTCCCTGATCCTCTCGGTCACGAACCCTCCCAAGGGCGAATCGATCAAGACCAGCGAGCACGAGAACACCTACTTCCGTGACACCATCGGCTACTCGATCGGCGCGATCGGCATCCACCGTCTGGGCCTCTTCCTGGCCCTGAACGCGGGAATCTGGAGCGCGATCTGTATCGTCATCAGCGGGCCCTTCTGGACCAGGGGCTGGCCCGAGTGGTGGGCCTGGTGGCTCAACCTTCCGATCTGGAGCTGAGGAGACCTCATGGCGGAATATCAGAACCTCTTCACGCAGGTCCAGGTCCGACACGCTCCCGACCCCGGGGTCGGGATCCCGGACCCGGAAAACCGCGGTGAACTGGCCGGCTTCTCGGGCCTGCTCGGCCGCATCGGTGATGCCCAGATCGGCCCGATCCATCTGGGCTGGCTCGGCATCCTCTCGCTCATAACCGGCGGCCTCTCGATCGTGATCATGGGGCTCGTCATGTGGTCCTCGGTCGGGTGGGATCCGGTACAGTTCGTGCGCCAGCTTCCCTGGCTGGCCGTTGAGCCGCCGGCGCCCGAGTACGGGCTGAGTATCCCCCCGCTGAACGAGGGTGGATGGTGGATCCTCTGCGGAGCGCTCCTGACGACCGCGATCGGGCTCTGGTGGTGCCGCATGTACACGCGCGCCCGCGCACTCGGCATGGGCACCCACGTGGCCTGGGCCTTCGCCGCGGCGATCTGGCTCTACCTGGTGCTCGGGTTCATCCGGCCAGTCCTGATGGGCGAGTGGGCGCAGGCGGTCCCCTTCGGGATCTTCCCGCACCTCGACTGGACGGCGGCCTTCAGCATCCGATACGGCAATCTGTTCTACAATCCCTTCCACATGCTGTCGATCGCCTTCCTCTACGGGTCGGCGCTCCTCTTCGCGATGCACGCGGGGACCATCCTGGCCGCCGCCAAGATGGGAGCCGAGCGCGAGGTGGATCAGATCACCGACCGGGGCACCGCCGCGGAGCGCAGCCAGCTCTTCTGGCGCTGGACCATGGGCTTCAACGCCACCATGGAGTCGATCCACCGGTGGGCCTGGTGGTTCGCGGTCCTGACCGTGATCACCGGCGGGATCGGAATCGTGCTCACGGGCACGGCGGTCGACAACTGGTACCTCTGGGGTCAGAAGCACGGACTCGTCCCGGACTATCCCGAGGTCTGGGCCGACCCCGCATACCCGGTCCAGCCCGGTGAGCTCGAAGGCCCGTGGCAGACCCCGCCCCCCGAGGGGCTCCCGGGTCTGGACACCTCGTTCCGGGATGGCGGTATTCTGCCCGGGACCGACATTCGTCTCACCTTCGCCGACGTCGCCCTCAACGCGGAGAGCATCCGATGAAGAAGCAACTTCTGATCCTCTCTGCCGCTGGAGCGCTGCTGGCGATCCAGGCCTGTGAGCTCCCCCCTGTCGAGACCTCGCAGCTGGGGTTCCGGGGCGTGGGGATGGAGCACGTCGCCAACCCCTCCACGCTTCAGGACTCGATGGAGTCGGTCGCCGCGCGCATACCGCAGCTCGCCGGCTCCCCGGACACCGACATGGTGCCGGCCCCCGCGGGCACCTGGGAGAACGTCCAGTACCTGGGACACCTGAGCGAGGCGGAATTCAACCGCACCATGCTCGCCATGACCGCATGGGTGGCCCAGGAGACCGGCCAGGGGTGCAACTACTGCCACGTGATCGAAGACGACGGCACGGTCAACTTCGTCTCGGACGACATCTACACCAAGGTCGTTTCCCGTGACATGATCCGGATGACCCAGGATCTGAACGCTAACTACCCCGAGCACGTGGGGGAGACCGGCGTGAACTGCTGGACCTGTCACATGGGCGAGGTCCTGCCGAACAACTACTGGTTCTACGCGGCCGACGGGGAGCGTGACCTGGAACGGTACTACGTGAACGAGGGTGCCCGGCAGACCGAACGCTACCTGCTCGACCAGGAGGCGATTCGGGTGATTTCGGACCAGGCCCTCACGGGCGACACCGAGAACACCTCGTCGATCCAGGACACCGAGTACGCCTACTGGGTCATGATCCAGATGTCGAAGGACCTGGGTGTGAACTGCACCTATTGCCACACCACGGCTCGCTTCAGCGACTGGGACGAGAGCCCGCCGCAGCGGGTGACGGCGCTGCGCGGGGTCGGCATGGTCCGGCACGCGAACGCCGAGTACATGCTCCCGCTTCAGGGCGAGTGGCCCGACAACCGTCTCGGGCCCATGGGAGACGGGCCAAAGATCCAGTGTGCGACCTGCCACAACGGGGCTTTCCAGCCCCAGTACGGGGCCGAAGCGAGTCACGCCACCGAGTGGCCGGCCTTCCAGATCCTCGGTCCCCCGCACGACGGAGCGGGGACCGGTGGAGATGACGGCTCCGATGACGACGAGGGCGAGGGGAACTGACGATGATTCGCCCGCTGGAACTGCCGGTCCTTTCCGAGACGGCCCAGAAGGCCCACCGCACGGTGGTGCGCTTCACACCCGAGGCCCGCGAGATGCTCACGGGTTTCGCGGAGGCCTTCGGGGACCCGTCGGCGGTCCTCCTGATCGAGGCGTCGTCGGACGATGACCTGCACCTGGAGTTCGTTCCGGCCGCATCGCCTCCCGAGCCGGGGGCCTTCGAGGTCGAGGGAGACCCGGTGCCACTGCGCTTCGACGCTCGGACCGGGGGGGTCCTGACCGGCCGGGTCATCGACTACACAGACGAGGGGGGTGTCCGGGGCTTCCTGGTGCGGACTATGGCCGGACCTTCGGGTTCGCGTGCGCCCGGCCCTCCCTCTGTTGCCGACGATCCCCTCGAGGCTGCGATCCGCTCCGAGATCCGCCTGCGCGTCAACCCGCTCGTCGAGAGCCATGGAGGCGAGGTCCGCCTTCGGAGGGTGACCGACGAGGGAGTGGCGGAGGTGGAGATGGACGGGGGTTGCCAGGGATGCGCGTCGGCCCGCGGCACCCTCGAGGGAGTGGTGCGCCGCATCCTGATGCGCAGCCTGCCCGAGCTCCACGACGTGGTCGATGTGACCGATCACGACGCCGGAGAGGCGCCCTTTTACGCCCGAAGCACCGCACGCCAGGCCTGCGGGTGAGCACGCTGCTCCCGGTGGCGGCTGCCATCGGTGCCTGGTGGGCGGGCACCGGTCTCCTCTTCCTTCTCGCACGGGCAGCGGACTCGGACCACCACCGTGGATACCTGCTGGCCGGTGCCTCGGGCGCGGCGGTAGCCGCCGGTGCCGCCGCCGTGGCCCTGCGCGAGGTCGGTGGGACCAGCGGAGCCCTCCTCGGCTTCGGGGTGGGCGTCCTGCTCTGGGCGTGGCACGAACTCACCTTCCTCTCCGGGTCGGTCACGGGTCCAATCAAGGAGCCGTGTCCTCCGGAGCTCTCGGGTTGGCCGCGCTTTCGCCACGCGGTGGGCGCGATCATCCATCACGAGCTGGCGCTGGCCGCCACCGTCGTGGCGCTGGGGGTCGCCGCCTGGGGAGCCTCGAACGCCATGCCCTTCTATACCTTCCTGGTCTTCTGGGTCATGCGACTGAGCGCCAAGCTGAATCTCTTCGCGGGCGTTCCGAACCCGAACGACCACCTCTTCCCCTCGCGGCTGGCGCACCTCGCCTCGCTGGTTCCGGCTCGACGGACGAGCAGCCTGCTGCCGATCTCGCTCGTGCTGATCGCCGCCGTAACCGGGGGACTCCTCTACGGAGGGGTTGCCGCCGACAGCGCCTACTGGGCCGCCAGCCTGCTGATCCTGGGCACCCTGGCGGGTCTCGCCCTGCTCGAGCACCTGGTGATGGTGGTACCGATCCGGCTCGAGAGCCTCTGGGGGTGGGAGCCCGCTCCGGAGCCGGAGCCCGGAACCGAAACGACCCTCTCCAGCTGACCCCCACGAAACAGCGGGGGCCGGCCGTAAGAGGGTCGTGAGTGCTCCAGGGTCCGGAGCCGGTCAGTACGCCGGGGTGAGCTGGAAGTCGGCGGGGACCTCGTTCTTGTGGGCCTTCATCAGGTAGAGGCGCCCGAACTGGTAGGCGTTGCCCAGCATGAGGCCTCCCCGACGGATCTTCTGGAAGAGACCGCCCTTCTCCCTCGATTCATTGATCTTGCGGGTGTTCTCGACCATCCGGTTCATCCGGGCGATGAAACGGGGATTCTCGAAGTCCAGGAGGACCGGGAAGACCTGCTTCGAGATCTCGGTCGTGATGCGGAACACCTCGAGGTCGTACTCCGACGGATCCATCCCCATCGCCTCGTAGAAGGTGCCCCGCAGGTGGTCGCGAACCCACATCGTGCAGAATACCGCCAGGAGGAAGAAGCGGATCCAGAGCTTGTTTCGCCCGGAGATGAGCTTCGGGTTGGAATGCATGAGCGCCGCGAAGGCCTCACCGTGCCGGAACTCGTCGTTGCACCAGTCCTCGAACCACTCGAAGATCGGGTGGAAGCGCTTTTCGGGATTCTTCTCGAAGTTGCGGAAGATCGTGATGTACCGCGCGTAGCCGATCTTTTCGGACAGGTACGTCGCGTAGAAGATGAATTTCGGCTTGAAGAAGGTGTACTTCTTGGTCTTGGTGAGGAAGGAGAGATCCACCCCCACACCGAGGTCCTTGAGCGTCCCGTTGATGAAGCCCGCGTGCCGGCCTTCGTCTCGGCTCATGTGGCCGAAGAGCTCCGAGAGGTCCTTGTTGTTCGTCCGCTTCTTGATCTCGGCATACAGGATGCAGCCCGAGAACTCGGCGGTGATGGAGCTCACCAGGAACTCGATGAACTCGTCGCGCACCTCGAGGTGCGACCAGTCGCCCTCGAAGCGCTCGTTGCGCTTGAAGTGGCTCTTGTTGGGGTCGTCCCGGAACTCCTTCAGGAGCGCGTCCCACACCTCGCGGACCGGCTCGACGCTGAGCTTGTCCATCGCCTCGAAATCCGTGGTGTAGAAGCGGGGCGAGAGCGCCGCGTCCTCCTGTGCCTTCTTGGTCGCCTCGTTGACCGGAGCCTTCGTGGTCGTAGGGTACATCCGTTCGTTACTCCCGATTCAGGTGGGGCTTACTCGAAGCCCACGTCGTACAGTTCATAGAATTCGAATCGACCGGTGACCCGCGTCCACCAGCGACGCAGCGCGCTCGCGCGCGTGACGACCGCCTCGGAGTCCTGCGTGGCCGTTCGTCCGTATTCGATCCGGACCAGATCTCCGTCCACACCCTCGACTCGGACGGAATCGCCCGGCTCGGGAAGGAATCCCATGAGCTCGACATGGGCGTGGAGGTGTTCGTGGGTTCGTTCGAGGTCGAGGCGGCAGGGCACACGCTCCGTGCGCCTCCAGAAAAACCAGACCAGGAGCAGCGCCGCGATGGCGGCAACTCCGATCCAACCGAATGGGCTCATTCCCTGTGTTCTCCCTGTGTTGAAACGTCGGGGCGCCGGGTCACCCCCGGCGCCGTGTCACCTGTATCGGTCAGGAGCGCGGCGAACGCCCCGGCATTCGTGTGTCCGAACGCGAAGAGGTCCAGTCGAACCCCGGTCAACGGGTCGTCGAGGGTGAGGGCTCCGTCCGACCACTGGACGAGCCGATACGGATCCTCCGGCGAGAACTTCGCCGTCATCCGCTCTCGATTCAGCGGGCGGACCGCTCCGCGGAGGAATCCTCCCTCCCCGGGCTCCAGTTCGATCAGGAGCGCCGCCGATGTGCCGTCACGAATGCGGATGATCCCATCCTCACCCTCGGTCTCGAAGCTGATCATCCGCTCCGCGATCACCGTCCGATCGTCCAGATCGGCACTCGATACCACCCCGACCCCGGTCAAACGAGCCACTGCGGCCAGAACCAGGACCAGGGCAAGCATCACCCCGATGGCCTTGAGCGCGGCGGGAGGCAGGATATTCGGCGGAGTATCGTCGTCGATATGGATATAACTCATGATACGGCCTCCTGCACCCGGGGGCCAGATCCCCGGGCCGGCGGACTCTCGCTGCGCGCCGAACTCTCGAGCTGTCCGGTACGCTCCCGAACCACCGAGGCCACGAGATCACCGACCTCCTGCACGTCGGAGAGCGCTCGCAGCGCCGGGATCGGATCCTTCCAGTGCCAGGGGCGGACATGCGGCCAGAGGAAGAGCCAGCCGATGCGTTCCTCCCCCACCGGGGTGAGGACCAGGTCGCCGCTCCCGTCGCGGTTTCGGCGCAGGTCCACCGATCCGATCTGTTCATGCGGAAGGTTCAGGACGCCGGGCAGGGCGATTCCAACGCGCATGACCACGCGCTTTTCGGTCACGACGTAGAGTGAGGTGACTCGGATCAGCCACGCGAGAAGCAGGATCACGCCGGTGCCCAGCAGCGCTACGACGATCAGCCAGGTCAGGTCGGCCGCCAGCGATCCCACCGACGGGCCGCCGGTGGCGCCCCACGCGAGGAATCCGATGGCGACCAGGGCCCAGTAGAAGAGGAGGGCCCGAAGGTGCAGGACGCGAAACGCCGTCGGCCAGAGGCCGGGACGGCCCCTCCATACCACGGTCTCCCCCGGAGGAAGGGGTTCCTCGACTCCCGGGAGTCGGAGACCTCGGGCGGCATCGGGCGCTTCGCTATCTGGGTTCTGGGGGTGGTGCCCCGGTGCGGACGGGGTAGTCATCTCAGAACAGGGGTTCGTTTCGGGAGGGCTCGGCGTACCGATACCCCCCGGCGTAGTAAGCCACCACCCGATCCTCCTCGAGCAGTGTGATCTGCCCGGCCGTCTTCGGACGAGGCACATCGACGAAGTGCTTTCCGTGGATCGATTTCACCCGGACCTCTCCCCTGCTCCGATGGATCTTGGCGTACCCGATCGGGAGGAGGATCGTCCCCTCCCCTTCCGAGAGCGCCACCTCGAGGTAGCGGATCTGCGGCTCGGCCAGATCGACCCACAGGTCGGTGACGACGCCGGCGGCGACTCCATCGTCGCCGAGCACCGTCATTCCCCGCGGGTCTGGACTCTTCCCCTCGATCGACCAGCCGGTCAGCCCGGACATCGGCTGGACTCGAGGCCGACCGTCGTGGGTCAGGTCCGGTCGATCGGCGCGGTCGGTGGCCCACGAAGCGGCGCCGACACCGTCCTTCATGGGATCGCCCGTCGGCTCCATGGGAGAGCCGGGGTGTGGACTGCTGGGACGGATGGCGTCGCTCATCGGACCTCCTCGGGGTGGTTGCGGCCGGGGACTCCCTCGGCCTCGGGCATGTAGTTCGCCGGATCCGACGGATCCAGCGCCGGATGCTTGAGCCGACTCGAGCGGGTCGTACCGGAGGTCGGCACGCCCGGCCAGCCCTCCACGACCACGCCCTTCCGGTCCGAATCCAGGGGATACCCCTCGCGCTTGTCCTCACGCCTCAGATAGATGATGAGGCCCGCGAAAAAGAACCAGAAGAGATAGACTGTGATCTGCGCAAAATCGATGTACTCCACCATGCACCTCCGTGCGAAGGGTCAGCCGGGAAGTTCGGCCAGCCCGAAGCGTGAACGTTTCGAGCCGGCCGGGATCCGTCCTCTCGATACCACGAGGGGTCCCAGCACCACCATGGCCGAGAAAAGGGCCACGATCTCGATCTGAAAGACGATCATGTATCCGACCCCGGGTCCGGAAAGGCCCGCACCCAGGGTTCCTGAAGCCGCCATCGAAGCGGCGCCGTCACGAATCACTCCACCCACCACCACCGCCAGCCCCATCGCGGTCGCCTGCACCGCCCCCCACGCGCCCATGGCCAGGCCATTGCGCTCGGAGTCGTGCAGGTCCATCGCCGCGGTGAGGGTGCCCACCAGGAAGAAGCCTCCACCCGCCCCGATCAGCACCGCCCCCAGCTGCAGCGCCAATGGAGAGCCGATCACCGCCGACAGGAGGATGGCCACGAAGGCCCCGACCCCGACCAGCGTGCCCATCGCCGCCAGGCGACAGGCGTCGAACCCCCGCTCCAGCCACCGAGCGCTGAGCCCGAAGGCGACCACCGCACCGCCGGCTGTAAGCGCCGTCAGAAACGACGTGCCCGCCACGCCCATCCCCAGCACCTCTCCCCCGAAGGGCTCGAGCAGCACCTCCTGCATCGAAAACCCCGCGGCCCCCAGCCCGACGGCCAGCAGCAGCCGGGCCGAGCGGCCACCGGCCATGAAGTCGGACCAGGCCTCGCCGAACCGCACCCCAGGGGCCGGGGTCGCGGCCCGGGCCCGGTCGCGCGGCTCCTGCTTCCAGAGCGCGATCACGTTGAGCAGCACCGTGATCACCGCCGCCCCCTGCACCACCTGGATCAGGCGGAGGGGATCGAAGTCCCGGAGGGCGAACGCGTAGAAGGTCCCACCCAGGATCATCCCCACGAGCAGGAAGAGATAGAGGAGCGCGACCACCCGCGGCCGCTGCTCCGGTTTGCACAGGTCGGTGGCAAGGGCGAGCCCCGCCGTCTGCACCGTATGCGCTCCAGCCCCGATCATCAGGAAGCCGAGGCCGGCCCCCGCGGTCCCGATCCACGCCGGCGACGAATGGTCCCCACCCAGGAGCAGGAGGGCGAAGGGGAGGATCGCGAAGCCCCCGAACTGCAGGAGGGTCCCGAACCACAGGTAGGGCACCCGCCGCCACCCGAAGGCCGAGCGGTGCACATCGGACTTGAAACCGATCAGCGCCCGGAACGGCCCGAAGAGGAGGGGGAGCGCGATCATCAGCGACACCACCACCGCCGCCACCCCGAGCTCCACGATCATCACCCGGTTCAGCGTGCCGACCAGGAGGGTCAGCGCCATCCCCACAGAGACCTGGAAGAGCGCCAGGCGGAGGAGACGGCCCAGGGGGAGCTCGTCGCTCGCGGCGTCCGCGAAGGGGAGCCAGCGAGTCCCAAGGCGGGAGAGGGTCTCGGCGGTCATCGAGGCGAAGGAGCGCTTCATGTCCGCCTCCCGCCCGCACCCGTACGGCGAAGCTCTACCGCGTGCGAGAAGTAGAAGCCGGTCGAAACCCGGTGCTGCCGCCCCACCGCCCACCCCGACATCCCGGGGTCGGCGAGCAGGCGCTCCAGGAACCGGCCGACCCGCACCGGGCGAATCGCGGGCGCGCGGTCGCGACGGGGAAATAGCACCCCCACCCCACCCAGGACCGATAGAAGCACCGTGCGGGGCGCCAGTGTGAAGAGCAGGCTCTCGTCGGCCCGCTCCGCAAAACCGGTCAGCATTCGGATCGCCTCGCCCGGCGGATAGTGGAAGAGCACATCCATGATCAGGACATGCTGCCACGGCCCCCCCGGGGCGTCCGACGCGTCACCCTCATGGATCGTCACCCGACCGGCGAGCCCCGCCGCTTCCACCCGCTCCCGCGCGGACGCTGCCAGGGTGGGGGCGATCTCGACCCCGGTCACGGTGAGCCCCCGCCGCGCCATCCGCAGCGACACCTCGCCGGGCCCGCAGCCCGCGTCGAGCACGCTCCGGCCCTCACCACCGGGGATCCACGAAAGGAGCGTCCCGGCCATCGCGTCGCGCCCCTCTCGCACGATCCGGCGCACTCCGCTGACGGGCTCGTCCGAAGTGAGTCGGATCCAGTTGGGAGCCCGCCCCTCGAAGTAGTCCCGGATCCGACCGGGGCGCGCACCCGTCCCCGCACCCGCGGCCGAAGAGGCCGAGGTGACATCGGCGGAAGCACCCGCCGACCGAGGAGAGGTGAGCGCCGGATCCATCAGTCGAAGCCCAGCAGGTTGAAGATCTCGTTGTCGTCGAGCGGCTCGCAGTCGTACCCCTCGTGCTCGCGCAGCACGGCCGTCGCCAGCCCGCGGTAGGCGTCCTGCACCTGGCGAACCTCCTCGGTGTCCTCCATCTCGAAGAGGGTGCACTTCTTCAGCCGACTCCGCCGGATCGCGTCGACCATCGGGAAGACCGCCATCGTGTCGAGCCCGACCCGCGTGTTGAACTTGTCGATCTGGTCGGTGTCGTCGGAGCGGTTCGCGATCACGCCGCCGAGCCGCACCTTGTAGTTGGCCGACTTCGCGCGAATCGCCGCCACGATCCGGTTCATGGCGAAGATCGAGTCGAAGTCGTTGGCCGTCACGATCAGGGCGCGATCGGCGTGCTGGAGGGGTGCCGCGAACCCACCGCAGACCACATCGCCCAGCACGTCGAAGATCACCACGTCGGTGTCCTCGAGCAGGTGGTGCTGCTTCAGCAGCTTCACCGTCTGGCCCACCACGTAGCCCCCGCACCCGGTCCCGGCCGGAGGCCCCCCCGTCTCGACGCACATCACCCCCGCGAACCCCTCGTACACGAAGTCCTCGGTACGCAGCTCCTCGGTGTGAAAGTCCACCTCGGCCAGCGTCTCGATCACCGTCGGGACCATCCGCTTCGTCAGGGTGAAGGTCGAGTCGTGCTTCGGGTCGCACCCGACCTGCAGGACCCGTTTACCCATGAGCGCGAGGGCGGCCGACAGGTTCGACGAGGTCGTCGACTTCCCGATCCCCCCCTTCCCGTAGACGGCCAGGACCAGGGCGTTGTCGATCTGGTCCGAGGGGTCCATGTGGACCTGCAGGCTCCCCTCACCGTCGCCGGCCGAGGTCGATCCCTTCTTCGCGATTGGTAGAACTCCACTCGTGCTCATGCCGCCACCTCCGTTTCGATTCCTTCAAGGCGATCATCCAGCTCGTCGGCCGCATCGCGCAGCGCGTCGAGGGTTTCGTCATCGGGACTCCAGTATCCCCGGTCCGTGGCCTCCAGAAGGCGCTGGGCCATCCGGGACGACGCTTCGGGGTTCAATTCCGACAGTCGTCGGCGCATCTCGGGGTCGAGTACGAAGGTCTGCCCGACCTCGCGGTAGACCCATTCGGGCACTGCTCCGGTCGTGGCCGACCACCCCACCTGATTCGTGACGCGCGCCTCGATCTCGCGCACCCCCTGGTATCCGTGCTCCAGCATCCCCTCGATCCACCGGGGGTTCAGGATCCGCGTGCGGGTCTCGAGGTCGATCTGCTCCTCGAGGGTGCGCACCTTTCCTTCGCCGCGGGTCTCGTCGCCCACGTAGGCGGGCACGTCCTCGTCGCTGCGCCCCGCGCGCGCGGCCTTCGTCAGCCCCCCGAGCGAGTCGAAGTACTGGTCCAGGTCCGACACGCCGAGCTCGACCGACTCCACGTTCTGATAGGTCAGCGTCACCCCCGAGAGCGCCTGCCGGAACAGTTCGTTCGAGGCCCGACCCCGCCCGTCGCGCCCGTAGGCGAAGCCCTTCCGGTTGACGAAGCTGTTCCCGAGCTCGTCCTCTTCGGCCCAGCTTCCCGCGTCGAGCAGCTGGTTAACCTGCGCCCCGTAGTCCCCGTCCTGGTTCGAGAAGACGCGGTGCGCGGTCTCCTCCATCGAGCATTCGAGCGCCGCGGCGTGGGCCAGGGTGTGCTTGCGCACGAAGTTCATCTCGGCGGGCTCATCGGCCTGGGAGGCCAGCCATGCGGCCTCGGCCAGCACCCGCATCTGCAGGGGCAGCAGGTCGCGGAAGATCCCAGAGGTGGTCACGATCACATCGACCCGCGGCCGACCCAGCTCCTCGAGGGGCACCAGGCGGGCTCCGGCCAGGCGCCCGTAGTGATCGAAGCGGGGCTCGGCTCCCATCAGGGCCAGCGCCTGGCCGATCGGCGCCCCCTCGCGTTTCAGGTTGTCGGTTCCCCAGAGCACCATCGCCACACTTTCGGGGAGGCCATGCCCGCCGTCCGCATGTTTGCGCAGAATCGTCTCCGCCTGTCGCTTCCCTTCCCTCATCGCCCACGCCGACGGCACCCGCCAGGGATCGAAGGCCGTGAGATTGCGACCGGTCGGAAGCAGGGCGGGCGTCCGCAGCAGGTCGCCGGCCGGCGCGGGGGGCAGGTAGCGCCCGTCGAGCGCGCGGACCATTCCGGGCAGTTCGCCATTGTCGCGCAGGCCGGCGTCGAGCAGAGCCGCCCTCGTCAACAGCTCGACGGCCACCGCCGGATCGACGCCGACTCGCTGGAGCAGGCCCGCTGCCCGGTCGGCCCGGCTCTCGGGCGTGCCCTCGGTCGTTTCGGCCACATCCAGCACGGCCCGGTCGAGCGCCTCGAGGAAGACCGGGTCGTCGAGACGTTCGGCGGGGATCGTCGCGGGGTCCGTGTCGGAGAGCTCGCCGGTCGGGGGCGGCGCGTGCAGCACCGCGGCCCGCACCATCTCGGCACGCTCCGAGGCGGGGGCCCGTCGGCCGACCACGTGCAGCCCGTGCGGGATCAGCGCCTGTTCCAGCTCGATGAGCCGGTCGTGCAGGGCGCCCACGAAGTCGTCGGGCGTCGCTTCGATCTCGAGATCGAGCGCGGTCGCCAGACCGCGCGCCGTCTGGAGCCCCTCGGCCAGCTCCTCGGGGTCGGGATCGGGGCCGAGCGCGCGCAGCCGGTCGACCGTCCCGCGCAGGTCGAGCAGCCCGCGGTAGAGCCCGGCCTGCAGCACCGGAGGCGTCAGGTGAGACACCGTGACCGCGCCCCCGCGCCGCTTGGCCATCGTGCCCTCGGAGGGGTTGTTCGCGGCGTACAGGTAGAAGAGGGGGGTCGAGCCCAGGAGCCGCTCCGGCCAGCAGGCCTCGGAGAGTCCCACATGCTTGCCCGGCATGAACTCGACGGCCCCGTGGGTCCCGAAGTGCAGGAGCGCGTGCGCCCCGAAGTCCTCGCGAAGCCAGCGGTAGAAGGCCGAGAAGGCGTGCGTGGGCGCGAAGCCCCCCGAAAAGAGAAGGCGCATCGGATCGCCCTCCCAGCCGAAGGGAGGCTGGATCCCGACAAAGACGTTTCCGAAGCGGACCCCCTGCACCAAGAGGCTCGCGCCGTCGGTGAGACTGCGGCCGGGGGCCTGGCCCCACACGGCCTCGATCTCGTCGAGCCAGGGCTCGCGGGCCACATGATCGTCGACGGGAATCCGGTGGTGAACGTGGGCCGGCGTCCCGAACCGGTCGCGGTTGCCGCCCAGCACCCGCTCTCGGAGCACGTCGGAGGTGGCGGGCAGCTCCCCCACCGAGTAGCCGGCCCTGGCCAGCTCCCGCAGCGTCGCGTGCAGCGAGGCCCACACGTCGAGGAAGGCGGCGGTCCCCACGGCGCCCCCGTTCGGCGGGAAGTTGAAGAGGACCACGCCGACCTTCCGATCGGCGCGCCGGGCACGGCGGAGCTCGACCCACTGCTCGACCCGTCGGGCGACCCGCTCGATCCGCTCGGGGATCGGAAGCGACGCCCCCACCTCTCCCCCGATCGAGCGACCCCCGAAGACGGTGGGGGCGATCGCGCCGTCGAGCTCGGGAAGGGCCACGTTGAGGGCGCCCTGCAGCGGAGTCAGTCCGCGCGGGTCGGCCTCCCAGGCCTCGATCGTCTGGAACTCGAGGGGCTGCAGCGCCAGGTAGGGCACGTCGAGACGCTCGAGGAGCGCGGTGGCGGTGCGGGCATCGTTGTAGGCCGGCCCCCCGACCAGCGAGAACCCCGTGAGCGAGACCAGCGCCTCGATCCTGGAGCCCGCCGGATCGCCCTCGTCGGGAAGGAACCAGCGCTCCACCACCGGTGCGTTGTCGAGCCCGGCGGCGAAGGCGGGGATCGCCCGCAGCCCCTTCGACTCGAGGGCCCGGATCACCGCGTCGTAGTGCGCGGTGTTGCCGGCCAGCAGGTAGGAGCGCATCAGGAGCACTCCCACCGCGGGTGCGTCGGCGCTGACCCCTGCCGGCGTCGGGAGCGATTCGATCGAGTCGGTGAGTCCCACCCCGGGAAGGTCCGGGTGGTAGAGCCCGGTCTCGAGGTACTCGCGCGCCTCGCCCGGGTCGGCCTGGATCTCGACCTCGCCGTAGCGGGAGAGGACCATCCGGAGCATGGCCTCGAGGTTCTCTTCGGAGCCCGACAGCCAGTACTGGAGCGCCAGGAAGTAGGCACGCAGGTCCTGGGCCTTTCCGGGAATGAAGCGCAGGATCCGCGGAATACGCCGGAGCATTCGGAGCTGTCGCTTCCCGGAGTCGCCCCCCGAGCCCCCGGCCGTGCGGAGCTTGCGCAGGATCCCGCGGAACCAGCCTCCCATGCGGCTGCCTCCGTCCTCGTCCCCGTCGCCATCGCCCCCCATCGAGAAGCCGCCCATGCGGGTGAGCCGGGTGACCGGCCCCTCGCTGAGCAGACAGACCAGGGCCCGGTAGTCGTCGCGACGTGCTCGCAGCACGGGCAGGATGACCCCGGAGTGCTGGGGCATGAACATCTGCGTGACCACCGCGATCTCGGCGCGCTCGAGCGCGGTCTCGCACGCCGCCGCAGCCTCGGGGTCGCCCTCCCAGTCGGCCGCCACGTGGAGCGACAGCTCGAGTCCCGGCTGCTCGGCATGAAGCCGTTCCGCGACCCGGTGGAAGGCACCGGTCAGGTGGTGGTCGAGGGTGACGAGGGCGAGGCGCATCGGTCTACCGGCCCCCGAAGTGGGCCTTCGCCTCGTAGAGGGTGTCGACCGAGATTTCGACCACGCCCTGCTCGCGAGCGAAACGCTCGGTGTTGCGCCGCGCCTTGCCGCGCACGAAGAAGGGGATCTTCCCGAGCTCCTTTTCGGCCTCGGCATTCCACTCGGGATCGATGTCGCCATCGGGCTCGGCAGCCAGAGCGGACGCGGGGACGGCGGAGTCGGCAGAAGCCCCGGGCTCTGCCGCGGGGATCACCGGAGCCGAGCCGGCCGGGGACCCACCGTTCGCGGTCGCCGGGTCGTTCGGGACCTCGGCGCGCAGATGCGAGGGGAGGGTGTCGTTTCCGAACTCGAAGTCCTCCTGGAACATCCCCAGCAGGTGCTCCTCGAGCCCCATCATGAGCGGGTGCACCCAGCTGTCGAAGAGCACGTTGGCGCCCTCGGGGCCCATGAGGGGCGAGTAGCGGGCGGGGAAGTCCTGCACGTGGACCGGCGCCGAAATGACCTGGCAGAAGATGCCCAGCCGCTTGGCGATGTGCCGCTCCATCTGCGTGCCCAGGATCAGCTCGGGGGCCGCCTCGCGGATGGCCTCCTCGACCTCGAGGTAGTCGTCGGTGATCAGCGGCTCGACCCCGTACTCCTTAGCGGCCGCCCGCACCTCGCGGGCGAACTCCCGGTTGTAGGCCCCGAGCCCCACGACCTCGAATCCCATCTCGTCGCGCGCCACCCGGGCGGCGGCCACGGCGTGCGTGGCGTCGCCGAAGATGAAGACGCGCTTGCCCGTCAGGTAGTTCGAGTCGACCGAGCGCGAGTACCAGGGAAGCTGGGTGTGCATCCGCTCGACCAGGCTGTCGGCTTCGAGTCCGGCGACCACGGCGACCTCGCGCAGGAAGTCGCGCGTGGCCCCCACCCCGATCGGCACCGTGGTGACCATCGGCTGCTTGAAGGTCCGCTTGAGCCAGGACGCCGCCGCGTGGGCCACCTCGGGATAGAGGACGACGTTGAAGTCGGCCTCGCCGAGGCGGGCCAGGTCGTGCGCAGTCGCGCCGAGGGGAGCGACGACGCGGACCTCGACTCCCACCGCCTCGAGGAGGCGCCGGATCTCGGCCGTGTCGTCGCGGTGACGGAAGCCGAGCGCGGTCGGCCCCAGCAGGTTGCACGAGGGCGCCTGGCCGGCCGGACGCTCGGGTCTGGGCTCGGCCGGGGGTGGCGCGTGCGGAGCCGCCAGCGCCCGCACCAGCTGGTAGAAGGTCTCGGAGGCGCCCCAGTTCTCCTTGCGCTGATACGCGGGGAGCTCGAGGGGGACGACCGGAATCGGGAGCCCGAGGCTTTCGGCGAGCCCTCCCGGGTTGTCCTGGATCAACTCCGCGGTGCACGAGGCCCCCACCAGCATGACATCGGGCTTGAACCGCTCGTGGGCCTCGCGGACCGCGGTCTTGAGGAGCTCGGCGGTGTCCCCGCCCAGGTCCTGGGCCTGAAAGGTCGTGTACGTGACCGGGGGCCGGTGGTCGCGCCGCTCGATCATCGTGAACAGGAGGTCGGCGTAGGTGTCGCCCTGCGGCGCGTGCAGCACGTAGTGCACCCCCTTCATGGCGGTGGCGATGCGCATCGCGCCCACGTGGGGTGGCCCCTCGTAGGTCCAGATCGTGAGTTCCATTCAGACCTCCAGCAGCTCGCGGCGGACCAGGGGACGGGCGAAGAGCTCCGCCAGATCGCCCGCCTGCTCGTAGCCGTGGATCGGGGTGAATACGAGTTCGATC
This sequence comes from Gemmatimonadota bacterium, assembly GCA_007126575.1. Taxonomy (GTDB): domain Bacteria; phylum Gemmatimonadota; class Gemmatimonadetes; order Longimicrobiales; family Gaopeijiaceae; genus SLBA01. The sequence goes on from SLBA01000091.1 coordinate 33,074, forward strand.
GCCCACTTGGTGCTCAGCCCCTCGGCCTCGAGCGGGTTCGCGAGCCCCAGTCCGCACACGACCAGATCGGGCTGATCGGCGCGGCAGCGGTCCAGCTGGCGATCGACGTCCTGGCCCTCGCTGAGGCGCGGGGTTCCCGGAAGGAGCGCGAGCTCGCGCGCCATGTGGCCCCGATGCAGGAAGGGGGTGCCGACCTCGAGAAGTCGCATCCCCAGCTCGCGGCCCAGGAACCGGGCCAGGGGGATCTCGATCTGCGAGTCGGGAAAGAAGAAGATGCTCCGATCCTCGAGCGTCGCCCGATGACGGGCGACGGCCTTCCGGCCCCGCTCGCGCGCGGCCGCGGTGACCTCCATGACCCGCTCCCGCCCGATCCCCCACTCGGCGGCCGCGGCCACCAGCCACTCGGTGGTCCCCTCGACACCGAAGGGGAAGGGCGCGTCGATCCGTTCGCAGCCGCGCTGGGTGAGCGCCGCCATCGTGTCGTTGACCCAGGGCTGCGCCATAAGCATGCGGGTGCCGGGACCGATGGGCGGCAGCTCGGCGCTCCGCCGCGGGGGGAAGAAGTGGACGGGGCCCACGCCCAGTTCGCCGAAGATGCGCTGGAACTGGTCTTCGACCACGTCGGCGATCGTGCCCACCACGAGCAGGGACGTGGGGGGGGCGGCCGCGGTGCCGGGCTCGGCCTGGCGCGCGGCCGCCGACCCGTTCGTCCCCCCGGGCCGGCTGGCCGAGTGATCGGCGCCGGCGTGTGGGGGCATGTGCGGGACCATCGAGGTCAGGCAGGTGTCCTCGCCCTGGGTGAAGGTGGTCTCGATCCCGCTTCCGGAGTACGACAGGACCCGGACCTCTCCGCCCGCCTCGGCGTCGAGCCGCTGGGCGGCGCGGGCCAGGTCGAGCTTGATGACCTCGGAGGGGCAGGAACCGACCAGGAAGAGGGTGCGAATCTCGGGGCGCCGCTCGAGGAGCCGGGTCACGACCCGATCGAGCTCCTCGTTGGCGTCGGCCATCCCGGCCAGGTCCTTCTCTTCGATGATGGCGGTGCCGAAGCGGGGCTCCGCGAAGATCATGACCCCGGCCGCCGACTGCATCAGGTGCGCACAGGTGCGCGAGCCGATGATCAGGAAGAAGGCGTCCTGCATCTTCCGGTGCAGCCAGATGATCCCGGTGAGCCCGCAGAAGACTTCGCGCTGGCCCCGCTCCTTGAGCACCGGCAGCTCTCCGTTGGCGGTCCCCGTGCCGTTCGCGGCACCGGGGCCTGCGCCATCGCGCGTGTCGGCGGGGGGATTCGTGCAACCGGGGATCGTCGGAGTCGAAGGGGTGGACGGGGTCATGAAAGCCCTCCCTGCAAGGCCGGAGTCCCACGCTGTCCCGCTTCCTGCAACCTCGCCGCCCGCAGCTTCAGGACGAACTGGATCGCGTTGACCGTGTAGGCCGCGTAGGCGACCAGCGCCAGCCAGGCGAGCGCGACCGGGCCGCCCCATCCCATGAGGACGCCGGCCACATAAGCGGTGTGGAGGAGGATCACGCCCATGCTGACGACGTCCTCCCAGAAGAACGGTTCGGCAAAGAGCCACTTGCCGAAGACTTCGCGCTCCCAGATCGAGCCGGTGATCATGATGAGGTAGAGCAGGCCGGTCTTGACCAGGACCGAGGCGGTCGCGAGCTCGATGCCGGCGCCGGTCATCAGGTACCGCACGAGGAGCCAGGCGCTGACGAGCATGACGAGAAACTGCAGGGGGGCGAGGATCCCCTGGACCAGGGTCCACGGAGATTCGTCGCGGCGGCGGCGCTCGTCCGGGGTGTAGAGGCCTCTTCGCACGTCGGCGGTGTCTCCCGGCTGTCGTGAGCCGACGGCGGTGGGAGTCCCGTCGTGCGGGAGTCGCGTGGTCTTTGAGTCCGGGTCCGAGTGCATGTTGCTCCGCGAGCGTCCGGGTTGGGTCCGTGAGTCGTTCCGGGTTTTGGCGCCAACATAGGGGTGCTCGAAGGGATGTGTCAAGAAAGTTTGACGTCAAGGCGACGAGACAGTATTAAATGAAGGGCAGGAGGTCGTTCGAGGGCGGCGGGAGTCGGTCTCGAACCGGTGCTTGACCTGAGGCATGGAGGCCCCGTACGATGGAAACCGAAATGGACGTTCAGGCTCGGAGAGTTGAGCGTTCTCCCCACCGTCCCTCTTCAGGAGACCGAGTCTCGATGCGTCCCCCCTCGCCTGATTCCCCTCCGACCGACACCTCCGGATCCGCCCGCAGGCAGGAGCTCTTCCTGGATCGCCGACGGGGTACGGTCGACGGGGGCCGGTCGCTGATGCTCGGCTGGACCCAGGGCATCGGGACCCAGGCCGTTCACACCGTCCGGCTGCCCCGGCCCGCCGCCTCCAACCGGCTGAACCATGAGCTGGCGGTCGGAGAGCGGGCGCGGTTCCTCGAGTTGATCCGGCGGGTCGAGGAGGCCCCGATCGAAGCCTTTATCGACACCCTGATCGAGCGGGGGGTGAGCGCGGAGCGGATCCTCAGGGATCTGGTCACGCCGACCGCACGGACGATGGGAGAGGAGTGGACCCAGGACCGCTGCACCTTCGTCGACGTCACCCTTGTCACCGGAAGGCTGCAGAGGATCGTCCGCTCGCTGGCGCAGCGGGACCCGCTCGGGATGGACGAGCCCGAGTCGAACGCTCCGGCCGTGCTCGTCTCGTCGTTGCCCCGCCAGCAGCACACGCTCGGGCTCCTGGTCGTGGCCGAGTTCTTTCGGCGGGCCCGGTGGCAGGTGAGCGTGGGGCCGCCGGTGGGTCCCGCCTCACCGGGCGATGTGGTGGCCGGCCGGCACATCGACGTGCTGGCCCTGTCGCTGCCGCTGATCGAGCTTCTTCCCCTCGCACGCAGAGAAATCAGCAAACTTCGGAAGCTGTCCCGAAACCCGTCGATCGGAATCGTGGTCGGCGGACCGGTCCTTCTCACCAATCCCGGGGTAGTGGACGATGTGGGGGCCGATGCCTCCGCCCCCGAGGCCCATCTGGCGCCCGAGGTGGCTCGCGCCTTCCTATGATGCCTGAACGCCTTACCTTTTATACTCCCGGTTCCACCCGAGAGTCCGAATCTGCGAGGGATCGCATGAAGTCCCAGGCGACGAATTTTTTCCAGCCCCCAGGGGAGCCCCACGAGGGTACGCTGGACGCGGTGCTGAATCGCGTCGTTCACGCCTCGGCCGACCTTGCCCTTCGGGTTTCGGGGGATGGTGTCATCGAGGAGGTCTTCCGCCGAGGGGTGTTCGAGTCGGAAGGGCTCGACGTCTGGGTGGGCCGGCCGTGGGCCGAGACCGTGATCCCGGACACCCGCGAGAAGGTGGGCCAGCTCCTGGCGGACGCGGACCGGGCCGGCATGGCGCGGGAGCGGCAGGTGAACCACCTGCTTCCGGGCGGCCGCGAGGTCCCGGTGGGCTACAAGCTGATCGCCCTCGGGCCCAACGAGGGCTTTCTGGCGATCGGAACCAACCTGCAGCCGCTCTCCGACCTTCAGCGGCAGCTGATCGAGGCGCAGCAGGCGCTGGAGCGCGACTACTGGCGCCTGCGGCAGGTCGAGACCCGCTATCGCCTCCTCTTCCAGCGGTCGATCGAAGCGGTGCTCCTTCTCGAGGCGAGCACCTTCAAGGTCCTCGACGCGAATCGCGCCGCGGGCCGGGTCTTCGGTGTTCCGGCCCGGAAGCTCTCGGGCAACACCTTCCCCGATGACGCCCCACTCGACGCCGAGGTTCGCGACGAAGTCCGGTCGCACCTCATTGGGGTCCGCGACCGGGGGCGGTCGGAGACGCTGACCATCTCCTTCGCCGGCGGTGAGACGTGGCGCATGGAGGCCTCGCTGATACGGGAGGAGCGCGACGGGGTGCTCCTCGTCCACCTTTCGGACGTCGAGGAGAGGAGGGGACGCTCGGATCACCCGCGCGGGGTCGACGTGCTTCGGCTCCTTCAGCAGGCGCCCGACGCCTACGTCGTGACGGACCGGAGCGCCCGAATCCTGATCGCCAACCGCGCCTTTCTGCAGCTGGTCCAGATGAATTCCGAGGAGGACATCCTCGGGCAGAGCCTGGGACGCTGGCTCGGACGGCCCGGGGCGGATCTGACCGTGCTTCTGACGAATCTCGAGAAGTTCGGCGAGGTTCGACTCTTCCCCACGACGATCTACTCCTCGCTCGACCTGGAGTCCGATGTCGAGATCTCGGCCGTCCTGACCGAAGACCAGGAGCCGCCCTGCATCGGGATCACGATCCGCAATGTGAGCCGTCGCATCGGAAGTGGGGAGCCGACGACCAGTCGCGAGGTCTTCGAAGCGCTCGAGAACATGACGGGTCAGGTCGGGAAGGTTTCGCTCAAGGAGCTGGTGCAGAACACCGTCGCCCTCGTCGAGGAACATTTCATCGAGGCGGCCCTGAACCTGACCGATGGAAACCGCACGGCGGCCGCAGAAATTCTCGGTGTCAGCCGGCAGTCCCTGTACACGAAACTCCGACGCTACGATGTCGATGCTCCCGATCCCTCCTGATCGCTCAGGGTCCCTCCGGGGACTATGGGACGGTTTTTTTTACCCCCAACTGTCCAGTTTACTTGACGAACCCATCTGTAAGTCAAAGATTACACCCTGAGAGACGGGCGTACCCACAGCCTGGGGCCGTGCTGGAGTTGTTCAAACCCATCACCTGGTTCCCTCCGATGTGGGCATTCCTCTGTGGGGCGATCTCGTCCGGAGTGGCTCCGGGTGAGCGGTGGCCGATCGTCCTGCTCGGGGTGGCCGTGGCCGGCCCCCTGGTCTGTGCGACAAGCCAGGCCGTAAACGACTGGTTCGACCGGAGGGTCGATGCGATCAACGAACCCCAGCGACCGATTCCTTCAGGCCGGATCCCCGGCCGATGGGGGCTGTACCTCGCCATCCTCTGGACGGTGGTGTCGGCGGGCGCGGGCTGGTTTCTCGGAATCTGGGGCTTCACGGCCACTCTCGTGGCCCTGGCCTTCGCGTGGGCGTACTCGGCGCCGCCCCTGCGCCTCAAACAGAACGGCTGGTACGGGAATCTCGCCGTGGGAATCTCCTATGAGGGAATCGCCTGGTTCACCGGGGCGGCCGTGCTCCTCGGGGGAGTCCTTCCCGGGTGGCCGATCATCGTGGTGGCTCTCCTCTACAGCCTGGGAGCGCACGGGATCATGACGCTCAACGACTACAAGGCGATCGAAGGGGACCGGCAGATGGGGATCCGTTCGCTCCCGGCCGCACTCGGACCGCAACGGGCTGCCCAGGTGGCGAGTGCGGTCATGGTCCTGGCCCAGATCGCCGTCATCGCACTCCTCGTCCTCTGGGGTCTTGCGGCCTACGCGGCGGGGGTGGGTCTCCTCCTGGCGGTGCAGATTCCCATGTTGGCCCGCTTTCTGGCGGCTCCGACCGAACGGGCGCTCTGGTACTCGGCTCTCGGGGTCCCCCTCTTCGTGAGTGGGATGATGGTCACCGCCTTCGGGCTTCGGGCGGGAGGGCTGTAATGAGTTCCGCGGCCGGCTCCCTGACGTGGTCCAGCATCGCACGCCTGGCACTCGTGCAGGTTGCGATCGGCTCCGTCATGGTCCTTATGACCTCGACGCTGAACCGCGTCATGATCGTCGAGCTCGGGCTCGCCGCGGCCGTCCCGGGAGCCCTGGTGGCCCTGCACTTCGCCGTCCAGCTTCTTCGGCCCCGCATGGGGTTCCATTCCGATGTGGGCGGGCGTCGGATCAACTGGATCGTCGGAGGGATGGCGCTGGTCGTCGTGAGCGGATTCGCGGCGTCTGTCGCGACCTCGTGGATGTCGGTAAACCGAACCGCCGGGATCACCCTGGCGCTCGCCTCCTTCGTGGGACTTGGGGCAGGGATCAGCGCCTCGTCGACCCCCCTGCTCGCCTACCTGGCCGAGCGGGTCGAGGAGCACCGGATGGCTGCGGCGGCCGCGCTCTTCTGGATCCTGATGATCGCGGGAATGATCGCGACGGCCGGGATCGCGGGGACCTTCCTGGACCCCTTCACCTACCCACGGATGATGGCCGTCACCGGCGGGGTCTGCGGGGTCGCCATGCTCCTCACCCTGATCGCGGTCTGGGGGCGACGCGACGGCGTGGTCGTGAATCCACTCCGCGGCACCGGCGAGAGCGACCAGTCCCGCGTCTCCTTTCGCGACGCCTTCGCGGCCATGTGGGCCGATCCGCAGTCTCGCCGCTTCGCGATCTTCGTCTTCGTCTCGATGCTGGCCTACAGCGCGCAGGAGATCATCCTTGAGCCCTTCGCCGGCTCGATCTTCGGGCTCACTCCGGGAGAGTCGACCCGGGTGGCGGGACTCCAGCACGGGGGGGCCCTCCTGGGGATGGCGGTGGGCGCGATCGGGGCCTCGCGCTTCAGCACCCTGCCCCGCTGGTCCGCGGCCGGATGTATCGGGTCGGCGCTGGCCCTTCTGGCCCTGGCCGCCACCCCCGGGCTGGGGTCGGTCACCGCCATGAAGGCCTCGGTCTTCGCGCTGGGTGTGGCGAACGGCGTCTTCGCCGTGGCCGCGATCGGCGCGATGATGGGGCTGACCGTGAAGGGGAAGGCCGGAGGGGCCGGACTCCGGATGGGATTCTGGGGGGCCGCGCAGGCGATGGCCTACGGCGCCGGGGGGCTGATGGGCGCGGTTCTCTCCGATCTGGCCCGGACCCTCCTGGGCTCTCCGGTCATCGGCTACATCTCGGTCTTCCTCCTCGAGGCCGTCCTCTTCGTCGCGGCCGCCGGGATCGTGCTCACCGTGTCCAGCGCCGGGCAGGCCCGGGGTCTCCGACCGATTCGACGCGCCGTCGCACTGTCGGGGCCATCATGAGTGTCACTCGTGCTCTTCCCGTTCTAGACTCCACGGGCGCACCCACCGCCGTCTGGGCGGCCGAGCCGGGCCCGGCACACTCCCGCGACCTGTGCACCGACTGCGGAATCTCACGGTCGTCGGACCCCGGCCGCTGTGGCCGGGCCTGCCAGTTCATCGATCCGCGCTACGAGGAGTTGGAGCGAAAGGCCCACGGTCGATCGCGCGACGCCGGCCGACCCGACGAGCTTCACTTCGGACCCTTCCGTCGGATCCTCCGCGCGCGTCTCTCGACCCCGCTCGAAGGATCCCAGTGGACCGGAATCACGACCCGGGTCGGGGCCCGACTCCTCGAGACCGGTGCCGTCGACGCGGTCCTGACGATGGCGTCGGATCCCGACGACCCCTGGAAGCCCCGCCCCGTCCTCGTCACCGAGCCCGAAGGGATGCGGGCCTGCCGGGGAATGAAGATGGGCTACGCCCCCCTGCTCTCTCTGCTCGAGCCGGCGATCGAGCGTGGCTGGACCCGACTCGCCGTGATCGGGATCCCCTGTCAGGTGCACGCGCTGCGTGCGCTCGAAGAGGAGCTCGACTTCGAGCGGCTGTATGTCATCGGGACCCCGTGTTCCGACAACACCACCACCGAGAATTTCCACACCTTCCTGGACCTTCTCTCCTCGCGCCCCGACCAGATCGAGTACCTGGAGTTTCGCCCGGACTACCGGGTCGAGTTGCGGTTCTCGGACGGAGAGACGCGAGAGATCCCCTTTCTCGACCTGCCGATCTCGGACCTGCCCGACGACTTCTTCCCCCTCACCTGCCGCAGCTGCGTGGACTACGTGAATGTCCTGGCAGACCTGACGGTCGGCTACATGGGTGGCGAGGGGCACCAGTGGCTACTCGTCCGCAACGACCGGGGCGAAGAGCTGGTCGAACTGCTCGGCACCGAGCTCGAGACCACCGAGCCGGGGAGCGCCGGCAAGCGGGCCGGGCCGGTCCGGGGATTCCTCGGAAACCTGGAACGCGCCTCGGGAGGCCTCCCCGTACGGAGAACCCCCCGCTGGCTGAAGCCGATCGTGAGCTTCCTGATGCCTCGCATCGGTCCCCGCGGACTGGAGTTCGCACGGGCCCGACTCGAGATGAAGGCACTCGAATCCATCGTGCACCTGCGTCGGGAACGACCCCGCAGGATGCGCCGCATGATCCCTCCGCACGTGTGGTCACTCGCCGAACCATACGGTCTGGAACCTGAACCCGGGGAAACCCCATGAGTGACCGTTACGACGCCGTTGTAGTAGGGGGAGGCCCCTCGGGCGCCACCGCCGCCCACGACCTCGCCACCCAGGGATACAAGGTCCTGCTCCTCGACCGCCAGGGACGCGTGAAGCCCTGCGGGGGTGCGGTGCCACCGAGACTCCTCCAGGAGTTCGACGTTCCGGAATCGATGCTCGTCAATCGCGTCGATACGGCGCGGATCCTCTCCCCTTCGGGGCGGAGTGTCGACATCCCCGTGGGGGACGGCTTCGTGGGGATGGTGGACCGGGGCCCCTTCGACGAGTGGCTGCGAACCCGGGCCGCCGATGCGGGCGCCGAGCGGGTGGTGGGCAACTTCGAGTCGATCGAGAACGCCGGCACCGGACGGCCCCGGATCCGCTTTCGCGAAGGGGGCTCACGCCGCGGCCCGGTGCGCACCGTCGAGGCCCGGATGGTGATCGGGGCCGACGGCGCGCTCTCTCAGGTCGCCCGGCAGGCGGTCCCGAACTCGAAGAAGGGGCGGTTCGTCTTCGCCTACCACGAGATCGTGCGCTCCCCCGAGGGTGACTCGCAGAGCTTCGGCGCCAACCGCTGCGATGTGTACTACCGCGGAGACCTCTCCCCCGACTTCTACGCCTGGGTCTTTCCCCACGGGGACACGACCTCGATCGGGACCGGGACCGAGCAGAAGGGCTTCGACATGCGGGGCGCGATCGACTCCCTGCGGCAGTCCACCGGGCTCGACGGCCTCGAAACGCTGAAGAAGGAAGGCGCACCGATCCCCCTCAAGGCCCTCCCCCGCTGGGAGAATGGCCGCGACGTGATCCTCGCCGGTGACGCCGCGGGTGTCGTGGCGCCCTCTTCGGGGGAAGGGATCTTCTACGCCATGACCGGCGGACGCCTCGCCGCCCTGTCGGTGCACGAGGCCCTCGAGACCGGCGATGTCCGCGCCCTGAAGCGGGCCCGGCGCCGCTTCCTGCGCACGCACGGGATGGTCTTCACGGTGCTCGGGGTGATGCAGTGGTTCTGGTACACGACCGACAGCCGCCGAGAACGCTTCGTGCGGATCTGCCAGGACCGCGACGTGCAGGAGCTTACCTTCGACGGCTACATGCACAAGGAGCTCGTCAAGGCGAAGCCGCTCGCCCACGCCCGGATCTTCTTCAAGAACATCGGGCACCTGACGGGGCTGGTACCGGCATGACCGGCCTCCCCTTCCCCTCGATGCCCGAAGCGAGCCGGGCCGACGCCATGGAGGGCTTCGTCCGCACCCACCGGGCTCGATTCGAAGCCGCCCTGGCCGACGTCCTCCCGATGCCCGCGGGGCTTCCCCCCGCGCTGCCCCAGGCCGCAGCGGCCGCGCTCGGCGTGAAGGGACATCCGGGGAGCCGCTGGCGCCCGCTCCTTACACTGGCAGCGGCACAGGCCTGCGGGGGAGAGGACTCCGCCGCCCTTCCCGTGGCGCTGGCGGTCGAGTTGACGCACACCGCTTCGCTGATCCTCGACGATCTGCCCTCGATGGACGACTCCCCCCTCCGGAGGTCTCGGGCGGCCACCCATCTCGAGGTCGGTACGGGGGGTGCGATCCTGCTCGCCCTGTCCCTCCTGGGACGCTCGGCAGAACTCCTGGGGTCGATTCCGGATTCCGGTGGAGCGCTGGCAGCGGAGTGGGGCGGCGCCTTCGGGATCGGCGGCATGTGCGGGGGGCAGGCGGTCGACCTGACCGGTGCCTTTGCCGACGGGGGATCACCACGGCGTCTGCACCGCAAGAAGACCACCGGACTCTCGGAATTCGCCCTCAAGGGCGCCGCGATCGCGGTGGGAGCCTCGGCGGAGACCGAGGCCGGACTGGCACGGTTCGGGCGCGACCTGGGCTGGGCCTACCAGCTGGCCGACGACGCCGACGACTGGGTCGAGGATGGGCAGTTCGGGAAGGGACCGGCGGGTCGAGCGCCCCGACGGCAGAGTCTGCGGCTCCTGATCCGTTCCCTGCGGACGCTTCGCGCCACCCCGGGCCTCGACGCACAGGGGCGGGTCCTGCTCGCAGCACTGGCCGAGAGAACGGCCGGCGCCACGGCCGGGACGCCCGAATCCGAGCCTGATCACGAACGCTGGGGGATGACGGCATGACCGATGTTCAGACCGGGGCCCTGATGGTGGTCGGAATCGATTTCCATTCGGCCGAGGTGGCGGTGAGGGAACGGTGGGCCATCGATGATGCCGCCCTCACCCGGATCTTCGAGCAGGCCCGCGAGGGAGGCTTCGGAGAACTCGTCGTGATCCGCACCTGCAATCGGACAGAGCTCGTGGTCTGGGGTCCGGACCAGTCCCCCGAGCGCATTCTTCGCCTGTGGGCCCACGGCGTCGACGCCCGGGGCACCCGACCCGATGCCCCGGTGGCCGTCCTGCGAGACGGGGTCGCCGCGCGACACGTGCTTCGGGTGGCCGCCGGGCTCGAGTCCCAGATCCTCGGCGACATTCACATCCTTGGCCAGGTGCGCCGCTGCTACCGCGATGCGAAGCGCGGGGGAACGGTCGACAGTCACCTGCACCGGCTCTTCGCCTCGGCCCTTCGGACAGGAAAGCGCGTGCGATCCAGCACCCGCCTCATGTCGGGACAGAGTTCGGTCGGATCCGAAGCCGCCCGGTACCTGCTCGATCAGATCCCCGAGGGAGCGCCCCGACGCATCATAGTGGTCGGGGCGGGGAAGGTCGGATCTCATGCGGCACGCTCGCTCGCGGCCCGCGGGGATGTCGAGGTGGTCCTGCTGAACCGAACCCCGGAGAGGGCGCGGGAGCTGGCCGCAGAATGGAATGGCGCGTGGGGCGGGCTCGATACGCTCTCCCATCAACTTGCCCGGGCCGGTGCGCTGATGGTGGCCACCGGGGCCCCCACGGCGTGGGTCGACGAGCACGTGCTGCGCGCCCGTCCCTCCGGTCGCGCCTTTCCGGTGATCGACCTCTCGCTTCCCCGAAACGTCGACCAGGGAGTCGCCGAGCTCGACGGGATCGAGCTGTCGAACCTCGACCAGGTCCACCCCGAAGCCGCACGGGTCGAGGAGGCACGACGGGAGGCCATTCCCCTGGCCGAGAAGATCATCGAAGAGGAGTTCGAGGTCTTCGACCGATGGCTCGCCGATGCCGGAGCCCGAGAAGCGCTGCGCCCCCTGCGGGAATACGTCGTCGAGGTCTGCCGAAAGGAAGTCTCCTACGTGGCCGGAGAGGAGGAAGCGGCAGAGCGCGCGGCCCGCCGAATCGCGGCCAAGCTGATGGCGAGGCCGATGAACGCGCTCCGATCGTCTCCGGGCTCCGTGCCGACCGAGAATCCCCCTCGCGAGATTCTGGCCCGGGCCCTGATGCACCTGTTTTCCGAATCCGATTCTTCTTCGAATCACCCCCAGAACCCGAGGTAGTCATGGCGTCCTACAGCCCCCTTCCCGAACCGCAGGCGATCGCGCACCCCGGTCTCACCCCCGGAGTCTCGATCCCGCTCTCCCCCCGCGGTGGGACCGATTCACGTCTCCCGGGGGCACGCTCCGGTCGAATCGGAGACTACGTCGAAGCCATTCCCATGCGGTCTCGGGTCTCGCGCTGGATGCAGATCTTCCACGACACCACGACCCATTTCTTCGAGGACCGCGACGGTGGAGGCCGGTTCGAAGAGGACGCGTGGCTCCGCCCGGGCGGGGGCGGGGGAATCTCGCGCGTCCTGACCGATGGCGTCACCTTCGAGAAGGTCGGGGTCAACCGCTCCGTCGTCGACGGCGAGATCCCGGGCGAGATGGCTGCCCGGCTCGGTTCGGACAGGATCTCGGGGGGACAGGTCCGCTTCTTCGCGACCGGGGTGAGCGTGGTCTGTCACCCGCGCAGCCCGATGCTCCCGATCGTTCACATGAACGTCCGGTACTTCGAGATCGAGGGGAAGGACGGGACGCCTCTCGACTACTGGTTCGGGGGCGGCATGGACCTGACGCCGACCCACCCCTTCCCCGAAGACGCGGTGCACTTCCATCGTGCCCTGCGCGAGACCTGCCTGCGGCATCACCCCGACTACTATGACCGCTTCAAGGCCTGGTGCGACCGGTACTTCGTGAACAGTCATCGAGACGACGAGATGCGCGGAATCGGGGGAATCTTCTTCGACAACCTCCGCGGCGGACCCGACGGCACTCTCGACGCCGAGTCGGCATTCGCCTTCTCGCAGGATGTGGGGCTCGCCCTGCGGTCCGCCTACGGGCCCATCGTGGAACGACGCCGAAACATGAGCTTCGGAACGCGCGAAAAGGAACTCCAGCTGATCCGGCGGGGTCGCTATGTGGAATTCAATCTGGTTCACGACCGGGGCACCCGGTTCGGGCTCCAGACCAACGCCCGCATCGAAAGCGTACTGATGAGCCTCCCTCCCATGGCCCGCTGGGGCTACAACCTCTCGTACGAGCCCGGCACCTTCGAGCATCGGCTGATGGAGATGCTCAAGCCCCGCGACTGGGTCGACGGAGTTCCGCCCGAGTTCACGAGCCCCGTTCGATGAATCAGCCGTGAGCGGTTCCGGGGAGGACGACAGGGGGCATCCGACCGACCCCGACTCCGAAGGCATCCCTCTCACCCTCCCCCTCGAGTCCGTCGGCAGCGTCGACCGCTCGAGCGTCGGGGGCAAGGCGGCGTCTCTCGGCGAAATGATTCGCGAGCTCTCGAGTGCCGGGATCCGGGTTCCCGGCGGCTTCGCCACGACCGCCGCCGCCTTCCGGCTCTTCCTCTCGCAGCCGGTTCCCCGGGAACCCGACCCCAGGACATCGGCGCTCCTGCCGCTGGGCCAGGTGGCTGGACGATGGGAGTCGGTCCGCTCGCCTCTCGACAGCGACGCGACGCTCGGGGACGCGCTCGCATTCATCCTTTCGGCGGACGCGGCGCTCTCGGAAGAGGGCGCGGAGGTCGCCGCCACCCTCGCCCGGGCCCTGGTTCACGCCACCCCACTGCCGGAGCCACTCGAGTCCGCGATCCGGGCTGGCTACGAGGTCCTCGAGGCCCGCTACGGGCGGGGAGTCGACGCCGCGGTCCGCTCCTCGGCGACCGTCGAGGACTCCGAGATCGCCTCCTTCGCCGGCCAGTACGAGTCCTTTCTGAACGTCCAGGGGGGCGACGCCGTGGTCGAGAGCTGGAGGGGATGCCTCGCCTCGGCCTTCACCGAGCGGGCGATCTCGTATCAGAGGGGCCAGGGGATGGACCCGATGGCCGGTGCCGTCGCGGTCGTGATCATGAAGATGGTTCGCTCCGATCTGGATACCTCGGGGGTGATGTTCACCCTGGATCCGGACTCCGGAAACCCGAACCTGATACATATCACCTCGTCGTACGGGCTGGGGGAGCTGGTGGTGCAGGGTACCGTCACACCGGACACCTTCCTCCTCTGGAAAGAGGGCCTTCGGCGGGGGCACGACGCCCTCGTTCACCAGGAGCTGGGGGCCAAGGACAAGAAGATGGTCTACTCGACCCAGGGGGGAACGGCGACCGAGTCGGTCGATGTCGAGGCGAGCCGTCGTCGTGAGTGGTCGATCTCGACCGAGGACGTCCTCGAGCTCGGCCGCATGGCCCTCACCATCGAGGATCACTACGGACGCCCGATGGATGTGGAGTGGGCGAAAGACGGCATTTCGGGCCAGCTCTTCATCGTGCAGAGCCGACCCGAAACGGTGCACGCCCCCTCGGAACCGGGGTCGGGATCGGGCCGGATCCTGCGCACCTGGCGCATGGATGCCAATCTGACCACCCGACTCCAGGAGGAGGGCCGAGTCCTCCTGACCGGCCTCGCGGTGGGAAGCCGAATCGGATCCGGCCGGATCCGGATGTACGCGGATTACGACGAAGTGATTCGGCGCAAGCGTGACCTCCGGGAGCGCACCGCGGCGGGCGAGGACCTGAGCGACCTGCCCGTCGAGGACCGGGTGTTCGACCCCGGCGACGTTCTCGTGACGAGCCTCACCACGCCGGACTGGGAACCGTTGATGCGCGACGCCTCCCTGATCATCACCGAGCGCGGGGGCCGCACGTCGCACGCCGCGATCGTTGCCAGGGAGTTCGGCACACCCGCGATCGTGGGAGCCCGCGACGCCATGGAGATCCTCAGGCCCCTGCAGGAGGTGACTGGAAGCTGCGCCGAGGGCGATACAGGCCTCGTATTCGAGGGCATCCACCCCTTCGAGATCGAAGAGATCGAACTCGAGGACGACAGCCCCCTCGAGACGGACATCAAGCTGAACGTCGGGTTCCCGGGCAAAGCCCCGGGAGATGCCATGCTCCCGGCCGACGGGGTGGGACTCGCCCGTCTCGAATTCATCCTGACCGCACAGGTCGGCATTCATCCGCTCGCACTCGTCTGGTTCGATGCGCTGCGCCTCTTCGCCGCCTCGGGGGAGCTTCCTCCGGAGCTCGAACCCTTCCGCGAACAGCTGCGGGCCGAAGACCTCTTCGAGCTGGGGACCCTGCTCGGCGCGGTCGAACGCCGGATTCCCGGGTACGACTCCCCCGCGGACTTCTTCGTGGACCGCGTACGCTCGGGCATCGCCCTGATCTGCGCTGCCTTCTATCCTCGACCCGTCCTGGTTCGCCTGTCGGATCTGAAATCGAACGAGTACCGGGACCTCCTCGGCGGTCGACTCTTCGAACCGCACGAAGAGAACCCGATGATCGGCTGGCGGGGAGCCGCCCGCTACGTGGACGCCCGCTTCGCCCCGGCGTTCGATCTCGAGCTGCGGGCCCTGGAGCATGTGCGCTACACGATGGGGATGGACAACCTCCAGGTGATGGTCCCCTTCTGCCGGACCCCGGCAGAGGGGCGCGAGGTGATCCGCCTTCTCGAGGCCCGAAAGCTGGATCCCGCGTCGGGCGTGCCCCTCTTCCTGATGGTCGAGATCCCATCGAATGTGCTCGAAGCCGAGGCCTTCATCGACGAGATGTCGCTGAGCGGCGGATCGATCGGCTCCAACGACCTGGTGCAGACCGTATATGCGCTCTCGAGAGACGACCTCGAAGGATATCAGAATCCACCGGACGCCCGATCTCCGGGAGTCCAGACCCTGATCCGAGAAGCGGTTCGGCGCTTTCGGGACCGTGGGATCGAGATCGGGATCTGCGGACAGGCTCCCTCCGACCACCCCGAGGAGATTCCGGCCTTCCTGGTGGAGTGCGGGATTTCGTCGATCTCGGTGACGCCCGACACCTTCTTCCGGGTGCACCAGGCGGTCCGCAAGGCCGAGGCGAGTCGGTCAGACCCGCTTCGAGGGTGACGCGAGCGCCCCCGTTTCGGGGCCGGTGATCGACGACGCCTTTCGGGTCCGCCGAAGGTCCCAGAGCGCGCCGCCACCAACCATGACCTTGCGGCTGAGTGAGGTCATCGCCCGACGGTGGAGGTTGTCGTAATCGTTGAGGCGGATCTCGCGATGGATTCCGCCATACACCCGGCCCGCCACCGCCACCGGGCGCTGAAAGAACGTCGGGAGCGCGGGGATCGCCTCGAATGCCTTCTCGTAGTCCGTCTCGGCCGACTGGATCAGCTCCTCGATGAGTCCCGGCCATCCCGCGGGAAGTCCGCCCCGTTCGATCGCGCGTCCGATCTGCTCCGGCGAGACCCCATGGGCCTCGAGTCGATCCAGGGGAAGGTAGAGACGCCCGTTCTGCCAGTCCTCTCCCACATCCCTGAGGATGTTGGTGAGCTGCATGGCATGCCCCATGCGCTCGGCACGACGCAGCACCCAGGGGGTGTGCGTCCCGAACATCTCGGTGAGCCAGAGCCCGACCACCGACGCCACCCGATAGGAATAGACCCGGAGGGCCTCCATGTCCGGAAACTCCGTCGGCTCGATGTCCATCGCCACCCCCCGGAGCAGCTCGTCGACATACAGGAAGGGGACTGAGCGTCGGGCCGTCTCGCCCATCACTTCATCGAGGAGGGGAATGTCGGTGGGTCGACCCGCGTAGGCCTCGCGCGTCCAGTGCGTCCACGCCTGCAGCCGGGCAGTCCGAAGGGCGGGAGGATCGTCGGGGTTCCGGTCCACGAGATCGTCGGTGAAGCGGCAGTAGGCATAGACCCCGGAGACGAGTCGACCCTCCTCGCGGGGAAAGAGCCGGGCCGAAAATCGGAAGGACTTGGAGTGATGCGCAAAGTACCGGACCCAGTCCCCATCATCTCCGAGCGCCGCCGCTTCCCTGCGAACCGCCTCGAGAATTTCGGCATCCACGGGCACGAGGTCGGGCTCGTCCGAGGACGCCCGGGCGTCACCGCTGCCGGCCGTCGACCTGATCGTGGGGGGCATGCTGCCGAACTCGACCTCCTCGACCCCCAGCGCTCCTTCAGCTCGTCCGAGCCAGGATCGCAGAATCTCGTCCAGACCCGCCGCCCGGGGAAACGCACGTGCCCGCTGACGGACCAGCCCCTCGGCCTCGGCCCGGAGGACCTCGATCGCCCGCCGCATGATCGAGTCTCCCCCGTCGCCCGGACGAAAGAGCGACTCCGCGATCTCGGAGGGAGAGCCGTCGGGAAAGGCCTCGTACCCGGCGACTGCGAGGGGCCAGGTCCACTTCTTCTGCTGCAGGTCCTGAAGGGCCGGCTTGCCGACCTGGGCGTAGCGGCACAGGTCGAGGAAATCGTCGATCCGCTGATACATGCATCCGACCCGCCGCCCGAACCCGACCCATTCGTCGACCGCTGGCTCCGCAGACGAGGCGAGAAACCCGGGAAGTGCGAAGGCCGCACCGAACAGCTCCCCCGACTTTCCACCGATCACCTCCTGGTACTCCGCGTCCGAAAGTCGCTGCCCGCGCGCCGCGCACTGGGCCTTCTCACCCGCGACCGTCCGCTCCACCGCTCGGGCGAAGGCGGTTACGAACTCCAGGGATCCGGACAGCGATGCGGCGCGGTAGGCGGCGGTCAGGAGGTGGTCACCCTCGAGGAGGGCGACTCCGATCCCGCTGCGCGTGGCCAGGGCGGGCTCGCCGCGCCGACGGGATGCCCCGTCCAGGATGTCGTCGTGCAGGAGCGAGGCCTCGTGGACCATCTGCACCGCCAGCGCCCCGTACCAGAAGCGCCGGGGGGCCGGATTGTCAGTCGAATACCCTCCGGCCGCGTAGGCAACCCGCGGCCTGAGCAGCTGGCCCTCGAGGGCCAGAGACGGGAAGCGGAGTTCGCTGCTCATCGTCTCGAGAGCGGCCTCGAGTCCCTCCCGCACCTCGATGGAAGCGGTGGATGGCTCCCTCATGCCGGCTCCCCGGCGGCGCGGTCGGAGTTGGCTCCGCGCGCGATCCCCCGAGTGACCGTCCGATGAAAGCCCCAGGCGGCCAGATACGAGAGCAGCGTCACCAGAACCGCGATCCAGAGCCCCTCCAGCACGATCATGCCGAACGGCATCAGGAGAGTCACCGCGTAGTAGGCGAGCGCATACGACGGGGGGATGGTGCGGGTCCAGGAGCGGATCCCCAGAAGCTCCATCGCCCCCATGAGCAGGACCCCCGTTCCCAGCCACCCCGCCAGGTTCACCCAGGGCATCTTGAAGTAGGGCCCGGTATCCGACCAGATCCAGTAGTAGGGTGCCTGGTAGCTCATGGCGGGATCGAGTGCCAGGTCCCAGAGCGTGAGCAGGACCGCTGCGAAGAGGATCCGGGGGAACCACCGAATGGCTCCCGGGAAGGTCTCGCGAGCGAGCATCCAGGCGGGCACCGCCATCAGGAACCAGGAGAGAGGAATCACCCAGGGCACCCGATCGGCGATCTTGTAGCCGAGCAGGCTGGTGTACTCATAGAGGCCAAAGGGAATCCCGAAGCCGGTCCCGAAGAACTCCGACAGGAAGGAGATCAGGTAGACGGTCAGGAAGGCCGGTACCCATCGCATCCCTCCCCATCGAACGAGCGCGATCCCGAGAACCACGGCTCCCAGAATGATGTGGAGCTGGGCGAAGAAGGCGTAGGAAATGCGCCAGAAGCCGATCAGCGATGGCGGAATGCGCTCGGGATTCAGACCGAACACCCCGTATCCGGCGAGGGCGGTGATCGTGAATCCCAGGAGAAGGGCGATGCCCCATCCCGTGGCCGATCGGAGCCAGTTCCCGTCCGTGGTAGTCACGCCGAACGCGCCCCGGTCGCAGCCTGCCCTCGTCCGTGAGCCCAGTCGATGAAGGACTCGGCCGAGGGGAAGGTCAGGAAGCTGCGGAAGGGCAGGTCGGTACCCC
The DNA here is from genome assembly GCA_007126575.1 of Gemmatimonadota bacterium. Classification (GTDB taxonomy): domain Bacteria; phylum Gemmatimonadota; class Gemmatimonadetes; order Longimicrobiales; family Gaopeijiaceae; genus SLBA01. Next base: position 51,373 of record SLBA01000091.1, read on the forward strand.
CATCCAGCTCATCCGTCCCCGCTCCACCGAAGACGAGATCGAAGGGCGACGCCGGGCGATAGAACTCCCGAAGCACATCGAGGCAGCGGCGCATGTGCCCAATCGAGGTGGGTGGTGAAAACGAGACACACACCAACTCGGCGCCTCTCGCCCGCTGAATCGCCGCAAACTCCTCGGGGGGCGTATCGGCCCCCAGGTAGTGCACGGTCCAGCCCGCACGCTCGAGGAGGATGCGGACGCACATCGCCCCGATGTGGTGTCGGTTCCCCTCCATCGAGCCCACGACTGCCGCCGGTCTGGCGGTGGGGAGGTCGTCGTCGGGAGCGATCCCGGCCCAGGCTTCGTCGGAGAGCCGGACGAGCGCCTCGAGAACCGCCTGGCTGGCGATATGCTCCTCGCCGATCCGAAGTCGACCCTCTCTCCAGGCCATACCGACCTCCTCCATGAACGGTTGGATACCCCCGTCGCAGACCCGCGCGAACGCGAGCTCCTTGCGGGAACCCAGATCCTGGAAGAGCGCCGAGATCCGGCGTGGGTATCCGCGGACCAGCCATCCCATCGCCAGGGATACGGTCCGCGAATAGTCATCATGGCGGATCGCGTCCTGGACCGCCAGCCAGACGTGGGACTCGAAGGGGGTGAACGGCGCCAGATAGGTCTGGACTCCCCTGCCGTTCGCGAACTCGAGGACCTCCCTCAGGTAGATGCGACGGTGACCGCCATCGGTCTTGTCGGATTCCAGTTCACCGGCGTCGGTCCACCGCTTCACCGTCGACGGGTGGACGTCGAGGAGGTCGGCGGCCTCGGATGTGGTCAGGAACAGTTCGGAATTGAAGGCCTGCATCGGAGCTCCGGCATGGGGACGAGAGACAATCGAAAAACCGCTCGTCTCCCAGTATAAAGCGGTTAGGTCACGATGTCAAAGTTTCCTGTACATTTTCTGTACAGGTCTTGCACACCCCAGCACCTCCCCTGAGTTCCGACCGCCCTACTCACCCCCTTCGTGCGCTTCGACCGCCAGTCGGGCCACGGCGTCGATCATCTGCGAGAAGATCAGCGTGTGGGCGGGCACCAGCGAATACCAGTAGAGCGTCCCCGGGAGCCCAGACGGCGCGAACAGCGCCGTCTGGATCAGGCGTGTGCCGCCGTTCTCGGGCTCGGCCTCCCACTGGAGCCAGGCCTTTCCCGGAACCCGCATTTCAGCTCTCAGACGGAGGAGGCGTCCCGGCTCCAGCGCCTCGACACGCCAGAAGTCGACGGTCTCGCCGACACTCAGATCGGTCGGGTGCCGGCGCCCCCTGCGAATCCCCGGCCCCCCGAAGAGCTGATCGACCAGTCCGCGGAACTCCCATGCCCAGCGCCAGACGAGCCAGCCGCGCGCCCCACCCAGCGAGGTGAAGGTGCGGTACACGGCCTCGGGGGGCAGTTCGACCCGGCGGGTTCGCACTTCGCGCATGATCCCCTCGCGATCCTCGAACTCGAAGGTGGAGCCGTCTCCCAGAGCCCCACTCCACCGGGTGCTCACCTGTCCGGTCTCGATTCGCTCCAGCGCCAGCTCCACGGCCCGCCGGTAGGAGATGGGAACGATCTCGGGAAAGAGCTCCCGTGCGCGCGCCACGTCGCCGACGACGGGCTGGACGACGCCCTCGACGAGAGGCACCGCGATCGCATTCGGGATCGGGGTCACCAGGCCCACCCAGCGGGCCGAGAGCCCCGGGGTCAGCACCGGCACGGGAATGATCAGTCGCTTCAGCCCCCGAACCTCGGCGTACCCGATCATCATCGACCGGAAGGTCAGCACCTCGGTTCCGACCTCGAGCACACCCAGCGGCTCGGCCCGTTCGGCGGCGGCCACGAGATAGGCGAGGATGTCACGCACAGCGATCGGCTGGACTTCGTTCTGGATCCAGCGGGGGGCGACCATCGCGGGAAGCCGCTCGGTCAGGTATCGCACCATTTCGAACGAGGCCGAGCCGGACCCGATGATCGGCCCGGCGCGAAGCTCGGTGGTCGGAAGGCCCTCCCGAAGGATCTCGCCGACCTCGGCCCGGCTCGAGAGGTGCTCCGACGCGGGGTCCTCGGACTCCGGCAGGATGCCACCCAGGTAGACCACCATCGGCCCACCTCGACAGACCTGCACGAAGTTCCGTGCGGCCTCGCGGTCCCGTTCGGCGAAATCCGCCCCCGCGTACATCGAGTGCACGAGGTAGTATGCCACGTCGACGTCATCGGCCACCCCCGACAGCGAGGAGGCGTCGGAGAGGTCGCCCCGTCGGATCTCGACCTTGTCCGCCCAGTCTCTCCCTTCGAGTTTGCGCGGATCCCGGACCACGACCCGGACCGTGTGCCCCCTGTCGAGCAGGCGAGGGACGAGACGCCCACCGATATAGCCGGTGGCGCCGGTGACGAGAACACGCACGAAAGACCTCCACAGGGAAAGAAAAGGGCGGGAGTCAAAGGACTACCCGCCGCCCCGCGCGAGGATTCCAACGGATGGATCTTCCGGGCGATCAGGACTCGGGCTGAGACCGCTTCAGGACCCCGGTGATGAAGGGGAGCAGCTGCTTCTTGCGACTCACCACCCCCGAGAGCCGGAACACCTCGCGCTCGATCACGGCCGGGTAAGAGATCGCATCGATCAGCTCCGCTCCCCCCTTGACCACGAGCAGCGAATCCTGGGTCTTCACATCGGTCACCATCAGGATCGCGAAGTCGAGCTGTTCCTCGCCGCGGAATCGTTCGAGCTCCGCCGACAGCTCCTCGGCCCGCTCCCAGAACCGATCGAAGCCGAGTTCCTCGACCTGCGAGATGGCGAATCGGCGACCGCCCTCCTCGTATTCCTTCCGGTCGAGCGCCAGGACCGCGGCCGGGGGGCTGTCCGCGACCACCGACCCCGACGAGAAAATGATCTCGGCGAGCTCGGTGCCCGTGACCCCGGTGATCTCCTCGAGCCACCCGAGGATCTCGGTGTCGATCGCGGTGGTCGTGGGGCTTCGAAGATTCAGGGTGTCGGAGACGAGCCCGCCCATGAGCATCCCAGCCATCTCGCGAGACGGAGTCAGCTTCGCCGCACGGTACTTGTCGGCCACGATCGTGCAGGTCGAACCGACCGGGCGATTGATGAAGAGGATGGGCTCCTCGGTGCGCAGATCCCCCAGCCGATGGTGGTCCACGACCTCGACGATCTGTACCTGGTCCGCACCCGCCACGGCCTGGGACAGCTCGTTGTGGTCGACCAGGATGAGCTGGGTGCCGCTGGGGCGAAGGAGATCACGCCGGGTGAAGACCCCCTCCAGCCGCCCCCCCTCGTCGGTGACCATGAATACCGAGGGGTCGAGCTGACTGGTCCTTCTGCGCACCGAGTCCACGGGATCATGTCCCGAGAAGCGAGTCGGCGCCTCGCCCATGACCGAGTCCACCCGAGCGGCCGTGCGAATCGTCCAGGCCGTCGTCGCCGTGTCGTGGTCGCTCGAAATGATACTGGTGCCCCGAGCCTTCGCCCTCTCGACGATCTCGGCGTCGACCTCGAGTCCTCCGGTCACCACCAGGAGCCGAACACCCAGCTCGATCGCCGATCTCTGGATATCGGATCGATCGCCGACCACGATGACGGAGCGCTCGGGCGGGATGTCTCCCGACGACTGGAATCGGCGGAAGGACTCGAGGTCCATGGCGGCGACCCGTACCCAGAGCGGCTCGACGATACCGGCGCGCTCGACATGAAGCACCCCGGCATCGAGCGCCGAGATGACCGAGTCGAGCGACGACTCCACCCGTCGGATGTCCCGCCCACCACCCGACTTCGGAATGAAGTACTCGCCGAGCTGGAAGATGCTCAGCGTGCCCAGCAGGGTGCGGTCGGGCCGAACGACGGGAAGGAGCTGAAAATCATGTTCGTCGATCAACTCCAGCGCTCGGGCGCAGGTATCGCCCGGGCCGACGGTGACGACCTCGGACGTCATCTGATCCCGGAGCCTCGGGGTCACGTCGGAGATGAACGGGGGGAGCGGGACTCCGAAGTGATCGAGAATCGCGTCGATGCGGGCGTTCGAGTTCCCGCAGCGAGCGGCGCGGAAGTCCCCCCCGGTCGTCCGGCGCTTGAAGTCGGCGTAGGCGAGCGCCGAACAGATCGCGTCCGCATCGGGATTGCGGTGCCCGAAGACGTAGGTGGGGGCCGGCATCGATGCCTCAGGGGAGCGGAGCGAGGAGGATGAAGTCGCCCCGACCGCCGTGCGCATCGGGATCGAACTCGTTGCCGGGGGCGACCGGATAGCCGACGACGAGAAGGAGGGTGGTTTCCGGCCGGTAGTGCCGGACCAGTTCGGGAATTCCGGTGCCATTCGCAATGTGAAAGGCGCCGGCGACGTGAATGACCCGCTCCACCGCGTCGCTCCGGAGGGCCTCGACGATCGTCCAGGCCATCCCCGCGTCCCACAGCCCCTGCGCCTCGAGCATCCGCTCCGCGGCCGCCTCACCTTCGGGACCCGAAGGGCCGTGGGGGCCGGCACCCTCCATCAGGGATTCCCACTCGGCCCGGTAGGCGTCCGAGGGGCCGGGGTACGGGAGGGGAGGAAGCCACTGTAGAGCCGAGGAAGGGAGCTCCGCCAGCGATTCGGCGCCGAGCCGACTCACCCGGTTCACATAGCGGCGGGGTGGGTTGGCTCCGAATACCGGGAGACCCGCCTCGCGCGCCATCTCGATGTAGGGCCGATAGTCCGGATCGTAGTTGTTCCAGGGACGCGACGCTCCCAGAAAGTGCTCCTCGCTGATCCATCCCCCCAGGTACTCGTCGAGGACTCCCTGTACGTCGGTCTCGAACATCTCGAGCGAGATCGCCGCCGAGGGGCCGTCGGTGATGCTCGCCGCGACCAGCGCCTGCCGAGCCCGGTGACCGACTCCGTCATTGTGGATCTCGCCGAGGAGCACGACCTCGACCTCACCCGCCGCCCGAACCAAGTCGGCCCACTCCACCGGAGTCCCCGAACCCGTGTACACCCGGATCTCGTCGGGGGGCTCGAGGGCCGATTCGATGGCGGAATCGAGGCGCGGGTCGACCGGACGGTCGGGCCGATCCGGAGCGGTGTGAACCATCGGCGGCTCACGGGTGTCCGTGCCCTCGGCCCCCGGGCTCGAAGCGCAGGCGACGAGCATCAGGACCACCCCGCAAACGGCTCCTACCCGGGCCGAACGCACGATCCCCGCACTCAGCCTCGCCCGGAGTTCCCGGACCATCGGCTCAGATGTCCAGATTCCGGACGTACCGGGCGTTCTTTTCGATAAAGGCGCGACGGGGCTCGACCTCGTCGCCCATCAGCCGTGAAAAGATGGAGTCCGCCTCGGCGGCGCTCTCCATCGTCACCTGCAGGAGGGTCCGGCCATCGGGGTCCATCGTGGTGTTCCAGAGCTGGTCGGGGTTCATCTCACCCAGACCCTTGTAGCGCTGGATGTTCAGCCCCCGGGCCTCCTCGCCCTTGCCATTCGTCAGCCGCTTCACGATCTGCTCCCTCTCGCTCTCGGAGAAGGCGTAGGTTTCCTGCTTCCCCTTCGCGACCCTGTAGAGGGGGGGCTGCGCGATGTAGATGTAGCCGGCCTCGATCAACTCCCGCATCTGGCGGAAGAAGAAGGTGAGCAGGAGGGTGCGGATATGCGCTCCGTCGACGTCGGCGTCGGTCATGATGATGACCTTGTGATACCGGGCCTTCTCGATATCGAAATCCTCTCGGATCCCGGTCCCGAGCGCGGTGATCATCGCGCGGATCTCGACGTTGGCCAGGATCTTGTCGATCCGTGCCCGCTCCACGTTCAGGATCTTCCCCTTGATCGGGAGGATCGCCTGGAAGGATCGGTCGCGGCCCTGCTTGGCCGAACCACCGGCGGAGTCACCCTCGACGATATAGATCTCGGTGAGCGACGCGTCGCTCAGCGAGCAGTCGGCGAGCTTCCCGGGCAGGACGCCACCCTCGAGGGCATTCTTCTTTCGGGCCAGGTCGCGGGCGCGCCGGGCCGCGTCGCGGGCGCGGGCCGCCTGCAGGGACTTCTCGATGATCGCCTTGGCGGCCTTCGGGTTCTCGTCGAGCCAGATCGCGAGGTGCTCGTTGACGGCGGTCTCGACGGCCCCGCGGACCTCCGAGTTCCCGAGCTTCGTCTTGGTCTGACCCTCGAACTGGGGCTCCATGACCCGGACGGACAGCACGCAGGTGAGGCCCTCCCGCACGTCGTCACCCGAGAGGCTCTCATCGGACTTCTTGAAGAGCTTGTTGCGACGGGCGTAGTCGTTGATCGTCCGCGTCAGCGCCGCCTTCAGCCCGGTGAGGTGGGCTCCCCCTTCGTGGGTGCTGATGTTGTTGACGAAGGTGTGCGTGTTCTCGGAGAATCCCGTGTCGTACTGCATCGCGAGCTCGATCTCGGCCTCGGGCCGGTCGGCTTCGAAGTAGATCACATCGTCGTGAACCGACGGGCGCGCGCCGCGCAGGTAGGTGACGTACTCCGCCAGTCCACCTTCGTAGCGGAAGCTTTCTTCCTCGGTCTCGTCGGGGCGCTCGTCCCGGATCGTGATCTTGAGACCGCGGTTCAGGAAGGCCAGCTCCCGCAGCCGCGATGAGAGGGTGTCGAGGTTGAACACCGTCTCGGTGAAGATCTCTCCGTCCGGAACGAAGTGTACCCGTGTGCCGGTCCCCTCGGCGGGACCGAGGTCCTCAAGCTCCTTGGTCTTGATCCCCTTCTCGTAGCTCTGGTGGTAGTGCCGTCCGTTGCGGTGGACCTCGACCTCGAGAAAGGAGGAGAGGGCATTGACGACGCTCACGCCCACACCGTGCAGACCCCCCGACACCTTGTAGCTCGACTTGTCGAACTTTCCGCCGGCGTGCAGCACCGTCATCGCCAGCTCGACCCCGGGGAGCTTCTCCACCGGGTGCACGTCGACCGGGATCCCACGCCCGTCGTCGACGACCGTCACGGAATTGTCTTCGTGGATCGTCACGTCGACCTGGGTGCAATGGCCGGCCATGGCCTCGTCGATCGAGTTGTCGACGACCTCGTACACGAGGTGGTGCAACCCTCTGGCCGAGGTGGAGCCGATGTACATGCCCGGCCGTTTTCGCACCGCCTCCAGGCCCTTCAGGACCTGGATCTGGCCGGCATTGTAGTCGCTCATATTCGGATCGCTGGGTTGTTCAGCCATCAACATGTCCCTCGAGGGAGTGCAAGGTTCCGGAACAGACACTGAAATTTAGCGAAATCTCTCTCCCGAGACCATTCCTCGACGGGCCCCTGGGATGCGAGAAGTCGGGTGATCAGATGCCACCCTCCGATCCCTCGGTGAAATCCGACGATGCGGTGTCGGGGTCCTCGGCCAGAAGGAAGACGATTCGCTCGATACGGCCGTCCTTCTTTCCTGCGTTGAGCCGCGCCATGAACTCGTGCCGCATCAGGTTGAGTTCGCTCATCCAGGCGCTGGAGCGAACCTCGACGTAGAGGACACCGCGGGCCACCCCGCGTGCCCGTGTCACCCGCGCGATCGCGTCCCCGACGATCTCGGGCCACGCCGCCACCAGGTCCTGCTGCTCGAGCGCACCCTGGATCCCCCACTTGCTTAGAAGCCCCGAAAGCAGGTCCCCGACACGGTCCGGGTCCCCGCTGCCCCCACTCGATCCCCCGGAGCCGCGCCCCCTCACGGAGTTTCCGGATTCGGCGACGGTCCCCGATCCACTCGGCCGTCATGGATATTCCACCGCACCAGCCGATCCGCCCGGAAGTGCAGATCGCTCTGTTTGGGAGCGGTGAGGATCACCTGTCCGGCGGCCGTGCGATCCAGCAGCTCAACCACCCGTCGGGACCGGTCCGCATCGAGCTCCGCGAACAGGTCGTCGAGGAGGAGCAGGGGCGGCCGACCCCGTCGTTCGGCCACCGTGCGGGCCTCGAGAATCCGGAGCGTCAACGCCGCGGTTCGTCGCTGCCCACCGGATCCGAAGTGCCTGAGGTCCCGAGGCTCGGACGAAGCGTCCGAGCCTCCCGATCCGGTCAGGTGCATGCGCAGTTCGTCCCGGTGGGGGCCGGACTGCGTGGTTCCCCGCCGACGGTCGCTCTCGAACTGCCGGTCCAGCTTCTCCGCCATGGCGTCTCCCCAGGCCTCGGAGCCGGCCTCCCCGGGGGGAGGCTCGTCCACGCTCCCGGGCTGATAGGAGACCGTCGCCTCCTCCCCGCCCGAGGCCTCCGAGAACACCGACCGGAACTCCGACCCGCGCTCTTCAACCCAGCGAACCCTCCGATGAGAGATCTCGCCCCCGAGGCGGGCGAGCAATGCATCCCACGCCCGCACGGCCGCGGCCTCTCCGCCATCTCTCAGCACGGCGTTCCGCTGCGAGAGTGCCTGCCGGTACTTCTGCAGGGCCTCGAGGTACCCGGGAAGGTTCAGCGAGAGCATGATGTCCAGAAAGCGCCTGCGTTCTTCGGGTCCATCCGAGACGATCCGGACATCCTCGGGAGTGAAGAGGACCGCGCCCACCCCTCCGATGGCCGCGCCCAGTGTGGCGGGTTCGACCCCTTCGACGGTGACCTTCTTGAGGCTTCCGGAGCGCTGGTAGGCCGCCGCGATCACCTGTCGATCCGCTCCATGCTCGAGGTGACCCTCGACCCGAAAGACGTCCTCGCCGAACCGGATGATCCGGGAGTCCCGCGTGCCCCGAAACGACCGAAAGATCTCGAGATAGTAGATCGCCTCGAGGAGGTTGGTCTTTCCCTGCGCGTTCGCGCCCACCAGCGCCACCCCTTCGGCGGGGAGGTCGAGCCGGGCATCGGCAAGATTCCGGAATCCGCTCAGCCGCAGCTGCGTCAGCATCGGTGGGCCACGAAAGCCGGGCCGGGCCGTCCTGGAGCGTCGGAAAGACTCAGGAGCCGGTGAATTCCGCCTTCCTCTTCTCGATGAAGGCCTGCATCCCTTCCTTCATGTCGGAGGTCGATGCCAGGAGGCCGAAGAGCGATGACTCGAAGCGCATCGACTCCGCCGTGGAGCTGTCGAGCGCCTGGTACACCGACTCCAGTGCGAGCGACAGCGCGACCGGGGCGTTGGAGGCGATCTTCGAGGCCATCTTCAGGGTGTGCTCCATCAGCTGCTCCCTGGGCACGACGGCATTGGCGAGCCCGATCTCGGCAGCCCGCTCGGCGGTGATCATCTCTCCGGTGAGGGTGAGCTCGAGCGCTCGTCCCAGGCCCACGATCCGGGCGAGCCGCACCGTTCCCCCATAGCCCGGAATGATCCCGAGGCCGACCTCGGGGAGGCCGAAGCGGGCATTCTCGGAGGCCACCCGGAGATGACACGCCAGTGCGAGTTCACACCCGCCTCCGAGGGCGTAGCCTCCGACCGCCGCGATCACGGGCCGGGGGAAGGTCTCGATGCTGCGAAAGACCTCCTGCCCCTGCCGGCTCACCGAAACGCCCGACATCGGATCCATCGTCGCCAGAACCCCGATGTCGGCTCCGGCGACGAACGCCTTCTCACCGGCGCCCGTCAGGATCACGGCGCCGATGTCCTCGTCGGAGCGCAGGGTCTCGAAGGCCTGCCCGAGCTCGTCGATCACCTCCGGGTTCAGAGCGTTCAACTTCTTCTGGCGATCGATGGTGATGGTGGCGACGCGACCGTCGCGGGTGATCCCGACGTAACTCACAGTGGTGTACTCCGCGGTGGAAAGGAACGATTGACGAGTCCCAGGGGGTGCCGGCGTCCGGGTCCGGATGCCCAACGACCACCCCTCTCGGAAAATAGGCGCGCTCGACACGCGGTGCCACCCGTTCCCCCATGGTCCCGCCCCGCGCAGATGACTACCTTCTCGACGGTTCGAGCCGGGCCGGATCGCAGAGTCGGCCCGTGAGACTACCTTTACAATGCCATTCTTCGCAGCCGCGAACCTGCCTCCGGGGTGTCGATCCGGAGTCGGGGCCCCACACCAAAGGAGCAGACCCCACGATGAGTCGATCACTGAACAAGGTCATGCTGATCGGAAATCTCGGTTCCGACCCCGAGATCCGAACCACGCCCTCGGGAACCAAGGTGGCCAAGGTATCGCTGGCGACCAACCGGACCTTCCAGGACCGATCGGGTCAGCAGCAGGAGAAGACGGAGTGGCACCGCCTCACCTTCTTCGGGAAGCTGGCGGACATCGTCGAGCAGTACGTGACGAAAGGTGATCGCCTCTACACCGAGGGGCGCCTGGAATACTCCCAGACCGAAGACGACAAGGGGAATGTCCGGTACTGGACCGACATCGTGGTCATGGAAATGGTGATGCTGGGCTCGACGATGGGAGGCGGTCAGCCCGGCGGTGGCGGACCATCGCAAGGCGGCGGATTCGCCGGACCCTCCGAGCCGGACCTGAGCCAGCCCGACGACGACCTCCCCTTCTGAGACGCCGGTTCTTGGTGGCGTACATCAAAAAAGCTAGAGCCCAGTAACGACAACGCCCACAAGAAGACCGTTGAAGAAGTACAGGGTACCCCTGGTCAAGGCGGGCCGCTGAAAGCGATGCGGTAGCATCGGTGAAGCGGTCCAACGAAGATCCGGGGCCGCAATCCCCCGTCCCCCTTGGGGTTGGGGCCAGGGGCCCCAACGGTGCACCCTGTACTTCTTCAACGGCGTTCAAGTCCTCTCCACCGTCGGCAGCCCAGCCCACCCGACCACCCTCCCGACACCCGCCTCCCCGCAACACACCGCACTCGACCACCACCCCGACAGCCCCCCTCCCCCCGGGGCGCCCGTCGAGGGGCAGTCTGCGGGGCGAGCCCCGGATGACAGCAAAGGGGCACCCTCGAAGAGCCCCACGGTGTAGCGAACCCCGAGCCAACCCACCCCCAATTGGTGAGCGGCACCACGACGGGCGCCCCGGGGGGAGGGGGGGCAGAGCAGACCCATGAAGTGCACCCACCTCGGAGCGACCAGGAGCGAAAAGCAGGGGCACGGAGCCGTTCAGGCGTCGGTCCCGGCCTCGGACTCCCAGAGCCCGAGCATCTCCCGATCGAATAGCGAGGGGTCACTTCGGTAGGCCTCAGCCCACTCCTCGAAGCGGGGAAGCTCCAGCTCGCTCGAGATCCGACCGGTGGCGAGCTGGACCATCTGGTCGTAGGAGAGAGGTTCGGACGATTCCTCGTTCCGCCCTCGGACCGCGGCTTCGGCGAGCAGGAAGATCTCGTCGGGAGAAAGCGTCAGTAACGCCTCGGCCACCCGAGCCGAGCAGTAGTCCAGATACTTGGCACGGAGCACGGCGTCGTCCTGTGGCGGCCCCTTTCCCTTTCGTGGCGAGGCTCTTCCAGCGCTGCCCGTCACATTCCCTCCCGCAGAGAGAGTCCATGACCAGCCGGCCCCCGGTGCGGGGAAAGACTGGAATACCCTCAACCTGCGGGGTCGAGCGGTGTTCCGTCAAGAAGATCGGACGGGCAGCGTGGGTTTGGTCCGGCTCAGAGCGGGAGGGAAACCGGGGAATCGGAGCCCCCGGACGAAGCCTCCTGCTGCTCTCGCAGATGCCGGTATACCGACCTCCGTGTCAGTCCATACAGCACGATTCTGCTGAGGAACTCGGGGTCCGACTCCTGAACCTCCTCCGCTTGCTGGGCGATTTCCCTGGGAAGGCGAACATTCAACTGGACGGAGCAGGTCTCCCACATAGGCGTTCTCGGATCTCGTCAGGGTATGAATGGCATGATGTCGGGGGCGTGACGGAACGATCGATCCCGAGGCGATGACTCTCCCTCGATCGATCGGCCCGGGGACCGTGTCGAGTTCGATCTTATGAAGCCTTTCTTCCAGGCGCAAGGGCTTGCGCGAAAGGAGGCGGAACAACAGGGCGTTCTGATAAGTCTATACACTGCAACAAGTTACAGATTTTGCCAAAATCACAAATCAGACGTTCCCAGCATTTGGAAAACTCAGATTTTTCGAATTTTTTTTCCCATCCCCGAGGGAGCGCAGGGAGTTTCGGACTTCCTTTCAGGGAAAGCCACACCCGAGCGGTGACCGTTTTTTTACAAAACCGACTTCGACTCCCCGCCTAGATCGCTCGGCCCTACCCTGCCACTGATCGCAGGAAGGCCTCGAGGGTTGGTCGCGTGAATTCGTGAAATCGATCCAGAATCTCGTCCGGGGCTTCTCCTCGGAAGATCTCGCCGGTGCGGTGCGACGAGGTCAGAGCCGGCCCATGAAAGCTCATGAACCCGACCCAGGCCCGATCGCTCCTGCGCAGATGCAGATGAGCCCAGATCTCGTCCCGAACTTCCCGGGTCGAAACCGTGACCGGATCTGGACGGGAGGGAGCCGCGGGGACCCCCATTCGGTCGAGGTAGGGCCGACGGTCCCTCAGATAGCTGCGCACCCAGACCTCGTAGGAAGGCAGGGGGAGGATCTCCTCGGCGACCTCTCGGAGCTCCTCGAGCGACGCACCCTCCCGGGATGGCTCGGACCCGGTTGCCCGCCGATGATGCCGCCAGAGACTCCGAAGCCCTTCACGTGGAATCAGGGAAAGAAGCTCCTGCGCCTCGCCTCGACGATAGCGCTCGTAAAGTGCGCGCAGCGTCTGCGGAAAGGCGGGCACGGGAAATCCGGCGCGCGTATGGCGAAGGCCACCGCGCCCGGCAGAGGCGGCGGGATCGGTGGCGTCGGAAGCATCCGACTGCCCCTTCGCGAACGGGGGGATCAATGCACCCTCCCCGAGGTGACCGGGTAAGTCGATTGGAGGGGGTCCGGCGCCACGCCCATGAACGCACCGTTTGAAGGGGCGATCGAGGTGGTTGTGCGTGCGCCGGTCTGACCTCCCAGGGTGGCGAGGGAGTCGCGCTCGCCGAAGCCGCACAGCATTTCGCGGATTGCCTGATATCGCCGCGGCTCGAACCGCGAGAGGAGATGATGGAAGCCGCGGCGGACCCGCCTCAGTTCCCGGCGCAGCTCCGCGAGGGAACGGGTGTGGGGGATCTGCACCCTGTAGCTCTGCCCTTCCGACCCATCGGTCGGAACCGTGCGCTCGATCGTCCAGCCCGGAAACCCGTCGACCAGCGCCGTCTCGAAGTCGAGATCCCGCTTCCCGTCGCTCGTCTGGATGCAGAGCACCGAATCGGTCGGATCGAGTTCGGCGCGCGCCACACCTCCCGGCAGGAGGACCCGGATTGCGAGGGACTCGTGAAGGTCCAGGTCCTCGACCATGTCCCGAAATCCCACTCGGAGGAAGAGGGGTCGGGTCTCGGCCGAGTACCCCACCCGGTCGAGTAGCCGAAGCGCGTCATGCCACCAGCCCTCCCCCGGAGACGAGTCGGGTCCGGACGAGGTCGTGGCGCGAGCGACCAGACCGCGAAGGGTCGACGGGTACAGCCACCCCAGGATCACGATCGGTCCGCGCAGATCGGCCCGCCGGATCTGACCGCTTCCCAGATCGAGGACCGTGGTGGTGGATCCGGCGACCTCGTCGATAACGACGCCCAGCCCCAGGTCCTCCAGTCGGTGTCCTCCCTCTGGGGACGGAGGTGCGTCGCGATAGGACACCACCGCCGCACGCAGCGAGGACTCGCAACGCCCCGTGAAGATCAGGGCCTCTCGAGAACCGAGGGCCGTTTCATTGATTCCAACCACGTTCGCCATGGGAGAACTCTCCGTCGTGTTCGCAGTCACCCGGGATGGGTACAGCCCACCCCTTGACAGGGGCCGGTCGAATTACGACTATCTCCCTAGATTCTTTACGGAGAGCCGTGGGTGCCAGCCCATGCCTTTCGGAAGAGCCTCCGGGTGCCAGCCCGGGGGCTCTTTTTTCGTTTTTTCCTCTCACCGCTCCCACCGACGCAGGCGGTGCAATACGGCTGGGGCCCGGATCAAGCTGCCAGGCTCGACCGTGGAACCACCTTCCGCCCCTGTCGGGGGACCGGCAGGATAACCTGCAATCCCGGCCGCGGGCAAGGGAGTGACCCGGCGGACACACCCACTCTTCCTTGTCCCTCCCTCACCGATGGGCGATCTTGGAGACCGACCGACCGAATCGAGCACAGGCCGGAGTCCCCTTCTCCCATCGACCCAGTGACCTCAGCCTTCCGGGAGGCGCATTGCAGAACGACGAACATCGCCGGCGATCGATGGGATTTCTCGACCTCGGTGGAGCGACCTGGGCGTGTTATCTCGTAACCTTCAGGGATGCCTCCGGGCGCTGGAAGGGGTTCTTCTCGTTCCGGCCGCGGGAAGAGGAGAACGGGGGGGAAGAAATCCGGACGGCCGACATCTTCCTCGAGGACGCCGAAAGCGAGATCGACCGTAAGGCCCGCGGTCTCGGTCGCCCGCTTCTCTCGGGCCTCCTTTCCTCTGCACTCCACACGCGCGAAAGAAGCCAGCCCGATCCCCCGGCGCTCAGGAACTGGTTCGGAGAGGTCCTCTCCTCGAACTCCCGTGAGGTCGCGGGCGAGTGGGAGTCACGGGACGAGCCTGCCGAAGAACGGACGCTCGCCGAACTCCGCTCGATCTACGCCTCCTATCGGATCGACCAGGTCGCGCACTTCATCACTCTCGTCGATCCCGACGACTTCCAGCGGACCGTGGACACGATCCTGGACGGTCAGGCCTTCGATTTCAGCACACGAGACCGACTGCAGTTCGCAATGATGGTCGTGGCCGAAATCGAGGGTCTTCTTCCGCTACCTCCCTTCGAAACCTGGGCCGAGGACTACACCTCTCACCCCGAAGCCTACCGCAAGTACACCCATGAACTGCATCGGGGTGAAAGTACGGACTGAGGGCTGCACCGGACGGGTTTTTCGACAACCCTTGAACCGCACCCGAAATCGCCCTATCATTAGGGGCTTTTCTAATGTTTTCGCCCAACCCAAGGACGGTGATACTCTTGGAAGTGATCGTTCAGGACGGAGAGAACCTCGAGCGGGCCCTCCGGAAGTTCAAGCGGAAGGTCCAGCGGTCCGGTCTCTACTCCGAGCTTCGCAAGCGCCGGTTTTACGAGAAGCCGAGTGCACAGCGAAAGCGGAAGAAAGAGGCGGCCATCCGACGGGAACGTCGTCGTCAGCGCAAAGACGACAAGCCTCGTCACTAGACGGTTCGATCCCCATGCCTGACGGCATGGCCTCCACTTCCGACGGGAAAGGCCCCGACTCCTCCGAGTCGGGGCCTTTTCTTCGTTGGGGGCGACGTACCGACGTCCCCCGCGTCAGACCGCAACCGGAACGGGCTGATCGCCCGAGTAGTCGTAGAAGCCGATGCCGGTCTTCCTCCCGTAGCGCCCCATGGCCACCATCCTCTTGAGAAGGGGCGGGGGCGCGTACCGCTCCTCGCGGTACTCGTCGTACATGATCTCGGCAATCCGGTAGGTCGTGTCGTTTCCCACGAAATCGCACAGGGTGAACGGCCCCATCGGATGCCCACAGCCCAGCTTCATTCCCGCGTCGATGTCCTCGACCGAAGCGACCCCCCGCTCGAGCTGGCGAATCGCGTCCAGCATGTACGGGACGAGGAGCAGATTGACCACGAAGCCCGAATTGTCCTTCGCCGTGATCGGCTCCTTTCCGAGCGCCCGCGCGAACTCGAAGGTGCGCTCGAAGGCCTCGTCGGAGGTCGCGATGGTCCGAACCACCTCGACCAGCTTCATGACGGGGACCGGATTGAAGAAGTGCAGGCCCACCACACGATCCGAACGATCCACCGCTGCCGCCATGTCGGTCACGGTAAGAGAACTCGTGTTCGTCGCGAAGATGGTCTCCGGACCGCACAGGTCGTCCAGCTTGCCGAACAACTCGTTCTTGATCTCCAGGTCTTCGATGATCGCCTCGATCACGATGTCCCGGTCCGCAAGCTCTTCGACGGCCGTGACGAAGCGGATCTTCGAGAGGATCGTGTCGCGCTCCTCTGCCGTGATCTTCTCCTTCTTCACCGCCCGGGCGAGCGAGGATTCGATTCGACCCCGTCCCGCCTCGACCGCTGATGCGTCGATCTCGCGGACCACCACATCCATGCCCGCCTTGGCCGAGATTTCGGCGATTCCGCTCCCCATGAGCCCGCAGCCTGCCACTCCCACCTTCTGGATTCCACCCTTCATCGACTCCCCTCGTTCAGAATGATCATGTTCAGTCAACGTTCACAGCGCGTTCAGTCGTGGAAGGCCTCGACCACGACCGCTCCGCCCTGTCCACCCCCGATGCATGCCGAACCCACCGCGAAGCGCCCACCCCTTCGGCGGAGCTCATGCAGCAGGTGTAGCGTGATCCGGGTCCCCGACGCCGCGAGGGGGTGCGTCAGAGCGATCGCGCCACCATTCACATTGGTCTTTTCGGGATCCAGGCCGAGTTCCTTCTCGACCGCCTTGTACTGGGGCGCGAAGGCCTCGTTCACCTCGACCAGATCCATCTCGTCCAGGCTCAGGCCCGCACGCGCGAGTGCCGCACGGATCGCCGGGGCGGGACCGATTCCCATGACCTTCGGCTCGACGCCCACGTATGCCCACGACACGAGCCTGCCCAGGGGTTTGATTCCCTCGTCCCGGGCCCAGGAAGCGGACGCGAGAACGACCGACGCCGAGCCGTCCCCGATCCCCGAAGCGTTTCCGGCGGTCACCAGGCCATCCTTGCGGAAATAGGGCCGAAGCTTCCCCAACCCCTCCATCGAGACATCCGGGCGCAGGTGCTCGTCGCGCTCGAACCTGGTTTCACCCCGCCGAGACGTCACGACCACCGGAGAGACCTCTTCCGAGAAGCGGCCTTCCTCCCAGGCGGCCGCGGCCCGCTTCTGGCTGCGGAAGGCCACTTCGTCCGCTTCCTCCCGCTTCACCTCGTATCGATCGGCGAGCTCCTCGGCCGTCTGCGCCATGGTCAGATCGCACCTCGTATCGAGGAGGGCTTCCCAGAGCAGGTCGTCGAACTGGCCTCCGGCCGGTCCCAGGCGCAGGTCGCCCCAGCGGGCGCCCCTCACGACGTGAGGAGCCTGGCTCATCGATTCCGTCCCCCCGCACAGGGTGACCCGCGCATCCCCCAGGAGGATCTCCTGGGCGCCCTGCGTGATCGCCTGGAATCCCGAGCCGCACAGGCGATTGACGGTCACGGCGGGAACCGCCTCGGGTACCTCCGCCCCCAGCCCGACATGGCGAGCCAGATAGATGGCGTCCGCCGACGTCTGGAGCGCATTGCCGTAGATGACGTGGTCGACCCGGTCCGGAGACACCCCCGCAGCGGTGAGCGCCGATCGGGCGGACTCCACCCCCAGCTCCGTGGCGCTGAAGCCCTTGAGAGTCCCTCCGAAGGTTCCGAACGGGGTGCGGGTACCCGAAAGAAAGACTACGTCGATATCGTGTCCCTGGGTCGCCATCAGGTGGAGCTCCGTGGTCTGCAGTGATCATCGTGGGGCCGTCGAAGGTGGGGCCCGTCGAGGGGTCCACGTACCCTTCATGTGCGGGAGCGTTCACTCTCAACCATGCCGGGTCGGCCGCGCTCCGGGGTGCCCCTCAACCGAAGGTGGGCTCCGGGGTGTCGTCGGGAAGGTGTGGCTTGAAGGTGGCTTTGGTGTTGGCCTTCAGGTACGCCTCTTCGGCATCGATCACGCCGGACATCAGCAGCTCCATGATGTGCTGGTCGAGCAACTGCATCCCGTCCTTTCGACCGGTCTGGATCATCGAGGGGATCTGATGCAGCTTCGCCTCGCGAATCAGGTTCGAGATCGCCGAGGTGCCGACCATGATCTCCATGGCCGCGACCCGCCCCTTGCCCCCCTTCTTTCGCAGCAGAGCCTGGGACACCACCCCTTTCAGCGACTCGGCCAGCATCGACCGAATCTGCTCCTGCTGGTCCGACGGGAACACGTCGATGATCCGGTCCACGGTCTTGGGAGCCGAGTTCGTATGCAGCGTCCCGAACACGAGGTGCCCCGTTTCGGCGGCCGTCATTCCCAGCTCGATCGTCTCCCGATCCCGCATTTCTCCAACGAGAATCACATCCGGGTCTTCCCGCAGCGCGGCCCGCAGTGCATTGGCGAAGCTTCGTGTGTTCGTACCGATCTCGCGCTGGTTGACCAGGCACTTTCGATTCGGGTGCGTGAACTCGACCGGATCCTCGACGGTCAGGATGTGATCGAACCGGGTCTTGTTGATCAGGTCGACCATCGCCGCCAGCGTCGTGGACTTCCCCGATCCGGTCGGCCCCGTCACCAGTACGAGACCTTTCGAGAGCTTGCAGAAATCCCGAATCACCTGCGGAAGGCCGAGGTCGTCGGCCGTGAGTACCTCGGAAGGAATCGTGCGGAAGACCGCCCCCAGCCCTTTCCGCTGCCAGAAGACGTTGACCCGGAATCGGGCCACCCCCTCGATTTCGTAGGCGAAGTCGAAGTCCATCGTCTCGAGGAAGGTCGACCGCCACTCTTCCTCCATGATCTCGTAGACCAGTTTCTCCATATCCGTCCCGGTCAGTTCACGGAACTTGTACGGTTGAAGCCGGCCGTTGAGCCGCATGATCGGAGGGGCTCCCGTCGTAAGGTGCAGGTCGGACCCACCCCGTTCGGCGAGGACCTTCAGAAACTGATCAATCTGAGCCATGTCGGAACCAAGTGTTCAATGGGGTACACTGATCGGAAAGAGCCTCCAGGAGAGGTCTTCGGCGCTCGCGCCTTCGACCTCGATTTCCCAACTGATCCCCGTGCCCGCGTACATCGCGCGATCCTCGCTCGAGGGCAGGTCGATCAGGAGCGACCGGGACACCGGAATCAATCGCTCGATCCAGAACTCGGCGTCGTCGCCGGCGTCCAAACTGATCGCATCGAAGTCGAACTTTCTCAACCTCGTGAGAAATTCCTCGACCGCGCCGGTGTCCTGCGGGTCCGGAAGCCGCAGGAGCAACTCTCCTCCCCCCGCGTTCGCGGAGTCGAGGTCCCCCTCGGATCGAGCTTCCAGATGGGCCGAGCGCGTTTCGGCACCGAACAGCGACGTGGGGAGGGATCGGAGAACCCCCTCGGCCTTCGCGGCCTCACCGGAGCGCACTGCGAATCGGGCCGAGCCCGAGCGGCGGATCAGGCGCGCCTCCTGCACGAGCTCGGGGGGCGGGGTCGGGCCGCCGTCCGGATCGCCGGCCGGGGAATCCAGAAGGTTGATCAGGACCTCCTGGCGCTCCCCACCCCGCAGCGACGAGACCTCGACGGGGAGCTCGACACCCTCCCAGAGGAGCGTCGCCCCCCACGAAGCCGACCGGGCAGGGTGGTCCTCGCCTTCGTCGGGACCGAACACCCCTTCATGCGGATCCATCCGCTCCGAAAGGGCCCGCGGCCACCCCGCCGCCAGGGTGACTCGGGTGACCTCGCGCTCCCTGCGGATCCAGCCCATCGCCGTGCGACTCCGAATCGAGACCCCGAACGTTCGGGCTCCCGCATCCATCGCCAGCTCGAGGAACCGCTCCACGGACATGACCTCCCGCAGACCCGAATCCTCCGTCCCGGCCCCCTGGTCGAACACCGTCCGGATCAGGGCCCGGATCTTTCCCGGAGACGCGATGGCCAGCTCCACATCCAGACCCGTCTTGTGCTTGAGCTCCTTGACCACCTCATCCTTCAGGGGGGAGTCGACGACCACAACGAGCGCTCCCCCCGTCCGCGAGATCGGCAACGCCAGGTGGCTCAGGGCCCACTCCGCGGTGACGAGAGAGGCGACGTCCCGATCGATCGCCTCTGCGTCGGGAAAGATGTACGGCAGGTCGAACTGCGCAGCGAGGGCGAACTCGAGCTCCTCGGCGGAGATGAATCCCAGGTGGGTCAGCGCCTCACCGAAGAATCCTCCGTGCTGCTTCTGATATTCGAGCGCGGCCTTCTGCTCGGACTTCGTGATACGGCCGAGGTCCAGAAGTACCTGGCCGAGGTTTCGTCGCTCAGACATGAACGCCCACCATCAGGGATGAGTTGTCAGGAGTTCGGCAAGTCCGTCCGCCAGCCGCGCACCGACGTCGCCGGTCGATCGGGTGCCCCCGAGATCCGGGGTCGTGACCCCTTCGGCGATGGCCGCGGTGACCACCTCGTCGATCGCACGTTCCAGGTCGCCTCGACCCAGATAGCCCATCAGGAGACCCACGCAGCGCGCCGCGGCCATCGGGTTCGCGATCCCCCGGCCGGCGATATCGGGAGCCGAACCGTGGACCGGCTCGAAGAGGGCGTGCACCCCGGGGTTCAGATTGGCGGACGGGGCGAGTCCCATTCCACCGGTCAGGGCGGCCCCCTCGTCGCTCAGGATATCACCGAAGAGGTTCGAGGTCACCAGGACTTCGTGTCGATCCGGGTTCCGGATGAGATCCATCGCCATCGCGTCGACGTACTGCATCTCGGACTCCAACTCCGGAAACTCCTCCGCGATTTCGCGGAACACCCGTCGCCAGAGCCGTCCGGAGTGGGGCATCGCATTGGCCTTGTCGACCAGGGTCACGCTCCCCAGCTCCCGCTCCCGCGCGAACTCGAAGGCTCGACGGACGATCCGTTCCACCCCCATCGCCGTCGTCACATCTTCCTGGATGGCCAGCTCCTGCGGCGTACCCTCGCGGAGATTCCCCCCGAGCCCGCCATAGCTTCCCTCGGTGTTTTCTCGAAAGATATGGAGGTCCATCGGTCGCTCGGCACCATGCCGGAGCGGCGACAGATCCGGGTGAAGGAGCCTGCAGGGCCGGTAGTTCACGTACAGGTCGAGCCGGAACCGCAGGCCGAGGAGGATGTCCCGGGCGTGGATATTGGATGGGACCCTGGGGTCACCGAGGGCCCCGAGGAGAATGGCGTCGTAGTTCTCCGAAAGCTCGGTGAATTCCTCCTCGGTGAGTGTGGTGCCGGTCCGCAGGTAGCGATCGGCCCCGAGGTCCCATTCGTCCCAGCCGAGCGCGAGCCCCTCCTCTCCGGACAGCACGTCCAGCAGGCGCACCGCCTGCTTCATGACCTCGACGCCGACACCGTCTCCGGGAATGATTGCGATGCGCGCCATGTACCTCGTGGAGATTCGTGAAGGGATCGATCACTCTCGAGCGAGGAGTATAGGTTTCAGGCGGGTCCAGCGCCACTCCCCGCTTGTCACTCCTGCCGACCCACACGAAGCGAACCCCGAACCGGATCGCCGTACCCCTCGACCACGAAGGGATAGAGACCTTCGGGCGCGTCGACAAACGAGAACACCTGCCGGCTTCCTCGCTGGGTGAGTGGCGGGGAGGCGGTCTGCTCCGAGCGCCGGAGGTACTCGACCGTCGTGGAATCCATCTCGTCGAGAAGGAACCGGATCGCGTGCACCCGGTGGTCCTCGACGATGAACTGAACCCAATCGCCGGGCTCCAGCGATACGGCGCCCGGAAGCACCCGGGTCCGCGAGCCGGAGCCCGCCAGGTGAACCCGGTGGAAGACGGTTCCGGACGGCAGGCCCAACTCCTCGGCGAGCTCGGGGTCCTCAGGGGGCGGGGGGTCCCGCAGACACCCCGTGAAGACCAGGCTCGTCAGGAGGAGTCCGACGATGACGCCGACAGGAGAACTCAATGGAAGCGACACTCCGACCCCGGCCTCTGCGCAATCCGATCAGTCGTCGGTGCTGGTTCCACACGCGATGCAGAAGGCCCAGTCCCGCTCCAGGACCTCACCACACTCGCCGCAGGGCATGATGAAGACGTTCGTGCCGCAGAAGGGGCAGAAGCGAAGGGTCTCCCGGTCGGGGAGCGCAGACTCGCAGTCGGGGCACTCGGACGGAGGGGTTCCACGAACCAGGGTTGGTCCGGACTTGCTTCGGGATGGGAGCGACTTCCTCGGAGTTCCGGCAGAGAGCGAAGGGGGAGCCGGCTTCGGCTTCGCTGCCGAGGGCGTCTCCCGAGTCGCCGACGCAGTCGGCTCCTTCTTGTCATCCGTGGCCGGCTCATCGGACTCGGGCTCAGCTTTCGACTTCTTTCCCGACGGATCCGACTTCGAGGCGCCGTCCTTCCCCCCGGGCTCCTCCCCATTGGCCGGCGGCAATGCGTCCGGGTTGAGGCGGACCTGAACCGCGGCGAATTCCCGGTAGATGCCCGTGTTCGGGTTCGATGAATCAAGCTCCCTGCGAATCCGGGCCTGCGCGGCGTCGGATTCCAGCTCCAGGAGTCCGTCGTTCCCACCCAGGAGTCGGAGGAGTGCGGCCTCGTAGTCACCGTTGAGTTCGACGCCGATCCGGTCTCGATGGGTTCGATACGGGACGAGCGACTGGTAGATCTCGGCAACCGTGAACGGGCTGGAGAGGTAGTCGGGCGCTCCGCGCCGGATCTCCTCGACCAGCACCTGGTGAAAACGTCGAACCACGGTGGCATCGGGTGCCATGTCTGCTCCTTATGAAATCGCTGCACAGGGGGAAGGGTGCGTCTGGGTCGTTCGGATGCCCGGGGGGTTCACTCGAGAATCTGGAGATCCAGAAGTCCGGCGCGGGCGGCGCCTTTCAGGAACGCCTCGGGATCGGTCGACGGCACATCCACCCCGAACTGCTCGTGCCACCGCTCGGCCATGCGCCGCATGAATTCACCCGGTCGGTCGTGCTGGAACCCGGAGTCGTCCCGGAGCGCCCTCACGACATCCTGCCAGCTTCCCCTGAACTGCCCTCTGCCCGGAAGCCGCACCTCGACCTCGCTGCCGTCGGCCGACGTCCGGCCGCCCCCGAAAAGCTCCAACTGCGAATCGTCCGTGTGCCAGAGCGAATCCTCGTCGTGAAACCGCGCCTCGACTTCGGCGAGTACCCGCTCGACCGGGTCGTCCTCGAATCGCTGAAGCTCCTCGATCCGTGCATTCCAGGGAGCCAGGCTCGGATGATCCTGGCTCCATCCACGGACCTTGTGCTTCAGCTCCATGAGGCGATACAGGGAGAGAATATCCCAGTTCTCCCCCGGAGGAACTCGCTCGTACTCGCGCAGCGCCGCCGGCCCGTCGCCGCGGTCGTAGAGGAGGTGACCCAGATACACCCGGGCCTCGTACAGGTCAGGAGCGACCCGGAGCGCCCGCCGGATCTGGCGAGCCGCCGCCACCTCGTCCCCGAGGCGGTGAAGGGTGTAGCCGACGCAGGCGGTGGCTTCGGCGCAGTCGGGCCGGGCGGCTGCGAGGCGAGCGAACACGTTTCGAGCCTGCGGGAACAGACCCTCCCGATAGAGGGCACGCCCCATCGTGAGCATGAGTTCCACATCGTCATCGAAGCCCTGCGACTCGACATGACGGAAGAGCTTGAGCCCCTCCTCGATGTGTCCCATCCGGAGGAGGACCTCACCCATCCCCACCATGCCATCCTCGTGGGTGGCATCGAGGACCAAGGCCCGCTCGAAGGCGCGTCGAGCCCACGCGAACTCCTCGCGGGCCAGACGGGCGTATCCGAGTCCCACGTAGAGGTCCACCGAGTTGGGGTAGAGCGCCACTCCCTCCTTCAGGGTCTCGAGCGCCCCGTCGAAATCGCCGTTGTTGTAGAGGTCATGCGCTCTGTCGTCGTATTCCTCTGAGCTCCAGAAGCGATGGGGCATCGGCGAACCGACCTCCTACTGTTGCGGGAGTTGCGCCCGGGTCGGGGTCCCCGGACAACCGAGAATAATCTAAGGGGGTCGGACCACTTCCACAAACGGTCGACAGGCTGCCGTTTCGACTGATGCATCGTCCGCCCCCGGCGCCGATGCACGGACCACGAAAAGACGGGGCGGAACCTGACGCTCACGCCAGGTCCCCGCCCCGTCTTCAACAGCGTTCGCCCCTCGACCCACTTCGGTCGCCCGGGCGGATGGTGTCATCCCGTGGCTGAATCAGCCCGCGGGCGAATCCTCGGCTCCGGCACCCACTGGCTGCCGCGGGCCCTCGACGGACTCGGGAGCCTCGTTGCCACCGGCCACCTCACCTTCGGAAACCTCGACTTCGGTATCCTCGACGGCGCCCTCCACCTCGGTCGTACTCCCGCTTCCGGGGCGACCGTGGGGAATCGCCGGCCGGCAGAACCGCATTCCAAGTTGGAAAAGGTCCTTCAGGTCGGACTCGGCGAGGTCGGGATACCGCTCGCCCAGGTAGTCCATCGTCTCCTCCATCCAGTGCTGCTGATCGTCTTCCTCAGCCTGGAGCACGCCGCATCGGTTGATGTGGCTGAAGAGCTCGTCGCGAGCCCTGTCCTTCAGCTTGTTCATATCGGTCATGAAGCCTCCCTTCTATGCTGTAACGTCCCGAGAGCCGACATTTTGCCCGTCGGGGAGTGCAGAGTAACGTTTATTCTGCAGCATTCAAACATAACCTTCAATCTTCGTGTAACGCAAACCTCAACCCCTTCCCCCATGACCCCTCGGGAAGGGGTGAACCCCGGAGAAGCCCAGTGGTGACAGCCCCTTCCGAAGCCCCCCCGGATCCGATTCGTCTCGAGGTGCTCCGCCAGCTCTTCACCGCCATCGCCGAAGAGATGGGAGCGACCCTCCGGCGAGCGGCGTTCTCGCCGAACATCAAGGAACGTCGGGACTACTCCTGTGCGGTCTTCCACCCGTCCGGGACTCCCGTGGCCATGGGAGACCACATGCCCGTACACCTCGGCGCCATGCCGATGAGCGTGCAGGCGGCTCTCACCGCGCATGGAGCGCTCGACCCCGGTGACGTCATCCTCCTGAACGACCCCTTCGAGGGGGGCACCCACCTGCCGGACCTCACCCTGGTATCTCCCGTTCACTTCGGAGAGTCGGACGAACTTCTGGGCTATGTCGCGGCGCGGGCCCACCATTCCGATGTCGGGGGAATGAGCCCCGGTTCGATGCCCCTCTCCCGCGAGATCTACCAGGAGGGCCTCCGGATTCCCCCGGTCCACCTGAAGCGACGGGGGTCCCCGGTCCCAGAGGTCTACACCCTCCTCATGGCGAACGTGCGCACGCCCGAGGAGCGAACCGGGGACCTCGATGCCCAGATCGGAGCGCTGCACACCGGAAGCCGTCGGCTGATGGAGATGGCCACCGCCCGTGGCACCACCTCGGTCCTCTCCGGAATGGAGGCCCTGCTCGAGTACGCGGACCGCCTGCTGGCCCGGGGGATCGAGTCCGTGCCCGACGGCGTCTACGAAGCCCTGGACCACCTCGAGGACGACGGCGCGGGATCGGGCCCCCTGCCGATCCGAGTCTCGCTCGAGGTCCGTGGCGCCTCGCTTCGCGTCGACTTCACCGGCTCGGCCGAGCAGACCCCCGGGGGCGTGAATGCCGTGAGCGCGATCACCTCTTCGGCGACCCGCTACGTGCTTCGCTGTGTGGTCGAGGCCCTCCTCGGGGTCGCCCTGCCGGCCGGGGGAGGCCGCCTTCGGGGGGTCGAACTCGTCCTCCCGTCCGGATCGATCGTGAACGCCGATCCCCCCGCAGGCGTCGCCGCCGGCAACGTCGAGACCAGCCAGCGGATCACCGACGTCCTCCTCCTCGCCTTCCGGGAGGCCCTGCCCGAGGTGATCCCGGCCCTTTCCCAGGGCACCATGAACAACCTCACGGCGGGGGGGATCGACCCACGGACCGGCCGTGCCTTCACCTACTACGAGACGGCGGGTGGAGGGATGGGGGCCGGGCCGGGGGGCCCCGGACTCTCCGGCGTTCACGTCCACATGTCCAACACCCTCAACACTCCGATCGAGGCCCTCGAGCACGCCTACCCCTTCCGCGTCCTCGAATACGGCATACGGCGGGACTCCGGCGGCCGCGGGCTTCATCGCGGAGGGGAGGGCCTGGTCCGGACGCTGGAGTTCCTCGCCCCCGCGAACGTCACGCTTCTCTCGGAGCGACGCCGGTCGGGTCCGGCGGGGGCGCAGGGTGGAGAGGCCGGCGCGCCCGGAGAGAACCGGCTCATCCGTGACTCCGAGGTCAACCCGCTCCCCTCGAAGGTTACCTTCGCCGCCCGGAAGGGCGATCTTCTCTCGATCCGGAGCCCGGGCGGCGGCGGCTGGGGTGACCCCGAGTCGTGAGCCGCCCGGAGGCCCGCGAGTCCCTGAAACCCGATTCCCGTTGAATTCCAGGAGCAGAATCCGATGCACGTGCAACTCGCCCTCGTCTGTGACGAAGCACGCATGAGACCCGATGGAAAGATGGATGTCGAGGGGGTCTTCAACGATCTGGCCGCCCCGGGCTTCCCGGCGCGCCAGGACCGGATGGTGCTCGTGACCACCATCGAGTGGGACCGGGGCGACGAAGGCCGCAACCAGTTCAAGGTCGAACTGAAGGGCCCCGACGGGCGTCCCTCGGTGACGGTCGAAGGCGAGACCGAGGTCGATGCGCGTCCCAGCCATCGTCCGCCCCCGCGGACCCGCTTGATCCTCCCGCTCGAGGACGTGGTCTTCCCCGAGGCCGGGCGCTACTCCTTCGAGATCAGGATCAAGGGAAAGAAGCTTCGCGGACCGTCGATCTTTCTCATGGAGGCCGAGCCGGTGGGCTGACGGCCCGACGCCCGGTCAGCCGCCCCGGTACTCCTCGACCGCCTCGGAGAACGCGAGCGGGCGAAGCGAACGACCCGGCGTGATGTTGCGCAGGTGCAGGCTGAGGGAGCCCATCACCGGAACCCTCGAGCGAAGTTGGACGAGGAGGCGACGGGAATCATCGCTGAAGTGGATCTCGGCCTCCCCGCCCTCCCCGAAGAGCCCCCGGGTCTGGATGATCGGCTGCACGACGATCGTGTTGAAGGTGCCCGCCGGCACCTCGACCTGGTCCCGGCGCACCACCTTCACCACGACCGGATTTCCATCCTCCTGGAAGTACCGGTCGAGCTCGTAGGTCTCCCCGACCTCGAGGGGGAGGGTGCGCACGTAGTAGACGAAGGCGATATCGTCGAGCGGCTGATCGGTGGGAAGCTCCCCGGACTCGTCGATGTCGGCCCGCTCGTACCGACGCTCCTCGGGGTAGAACTCGAACTGCCGGAACCGCTGGGTGCGGACCTCGTCCTGGTCTTGGACGAAGCGTCGCGACGAGAGTGTTTCAACATCGATCCACGACTCGAGCAGGTTGTCGACCCGGGCCATGGGGATGCCCCCCTGGATTCCCATCGAGACGTGATAGGTGCGATGGCCCCGCACCCGCTCCACCCCGTGCACCCTCATCCAGCTCTCGCCGACCGTGAAGGCCCCGAGCTTCACCTGGTATTCGAGCCGCTCTCCGGGCCCGAAGGGTACCGGGGCGAGCTCCTCGTTGATCCGCTCGGCCCACGGTGCCTCGAGCTGCTGGGCCTGCGCCGGAGCGACCCCGACCAGACCGAACAGAACCCCCATCAGAACCCCCGACAGAACGATCAGGGGCGAAGGGCCCCGATGCCGCACCCGCATCCTCATGCCTTCTCTTCGGCGGGCGCCCAGCGAAGGCGGCGGAACGGGAGGAGGGCCTTCAGCGCGGGGATGGGCTCGAACCGCGACTCCCGCGCTCGATGGGCGTAGCGCAGCCGGTAGGGGGCGTCTTCGATCCTTCGTGCGAAGGGCGCGGTGATCGAGAGCAGGGCGAGGCTCGCGGCCCCCCCTTCGGTGGCCTGGAGCAGTTCCGGCCCGGCTTCGGTGCGGAACGCCTTCTTCAGGACGATCACCCGATATGCCCGCAGCCCCGAAAGCGGGTCTCTGACCGGAGCGCCGCGCACGGTGCCCGCAAGGAGCACCCGCCGGGCCACCCAGTCACAGATTCGCCGTTTGCGTGGGTGGGTCACGTCGATCTCCTCGACGTGTCCGCCCACCAGGTCGGCGCCCCCTTCGATCGCCTTGATCATCGGGACCAGGTCGGCCGGATCTTCGGTGAAGTCCGCCTGCAGGGTCACGACCACGTCCCGCTTCGGGTAGGGAGAGCGCTCGACCGCGTCTCTCATGAGGCGCTCGATCGCCGGGCCGTACCCGACCCGCTGATCGGAGCGCAGCACACGCAGCGGCAGCTGCTTCTCGTACCGGGCGAGGACCTCGGGGGTCGAGTCCGACGAGGCGTCATCGAAGACGACGATCTCGTAGTCCCGCTCGAACTCCGCCATCACACGACGGACCTTCCAGAGGACGGCGCCGAGGGTGGCCGCTTCGTTGTGGGCGGGAATGGAGATGTAGATCATGATGGTGGTTCCTACAGATTGCGGGGCTATCGGGTTCCCGGGCGGTGAGCGGGCGCATCGCCTTTCGCCGGCTCGATCTCTCCCGGGGGACGGGTCTTCCATCGTCGATGAAACCAGAAGTACTGATCCGGGGCCCCTCGCACCGCATCTTCGAGAAGGCGGTGGAATTCCGCCACGACCCGAACCACGTCGGCCTCGGTGTCGCCGCTGGCCGCCACCGCGATGGCCGAGAAGTCCAGGTGGTAACGGGCGCGCCACCCAGGAAGCCGGGTCACGGCCATGAACATCACCGGTGCACCGGTCCGAAGGGGGATCACTCCCGGGCCCTTCGCGGCCGACGCCGGGATCCCGAAGAAGTCCACGAACACCCCACCCGACCGGACGTTCTGGTCCGCCACGAGGGCCACCACCCGCCCCTCCCGAACCCCCTTCAGTACCGGGCGAAGGGCTGCATGCCGGTAGATGGGACGCATTCCGAACCCCTCCCTCATCACCCGGACCCGCTCATCGAACAGGGGATTCGACTGCTTGCGCCCGACCACGTCCAGAGGGATGTCGCGGGCCGCCAGCGCCGCTCCGGCGAACTCCCAGTTCCCCAGGTGGCCGGCCAGCAGGACCACTCCCTTCCCCTCGTCGAGGGCGTCCCGAAGAAGAGACTCCCCCCTGATCTCGCTGCGCTCCCGCACTTCGCCGGGACTCATCGCTCCGAGTCGAAGCAGGATGATCGCCTCGCGACCCAGGTGCCGGTAGGCGGCACGGGCCGCCCGAACCCTTCGACCCCTGGACCAGTCGGGGAACGCCCGCTCGAGATTCCCCTCGACGGTCCCCCGTCGGATCCGCAGGACGCTTCCCGCCAGCCAGCCCAGCCCGGACCCGACCCACTGAGCGACCCGCTCGGGGAGCAGACGCGCCAGGGCCCCGATGCCCACGAGCAGGAGCTCCTGCGCCCGGTCCCCGAGTCCCGGGGCGGGAGCATCGGCATTCCGGGAGTCGCGGGGCACCGTCCCCCCCGACCCCTGCCTGGCTTCAGAGTCCTGCATCGCCCGGGGCCCCGACGGGGCTCTCGAACTGCAGCGCGTGCAGCTTTCCGTAGAGCCCCCCCTCGTCGAGGAGCTCGCCATGACGACCCGACTGCACGACCCGGCCATCCTTCATCACGAGAATACGGTCGGCCCGCTGGATCGTCGAGAGCCGATGCGCGATCACGAAGACGGTCCGCCCCTCCAGCAGGCGCTCGATCGCCTGCTGCACCAGCCGCTCCGACTGGGTGTCGAGCGCCGACGTCGCCTCGTCGAGCACCAGGATCGGAGGATCCCGCAGGATCGCCCGGGCGATCGCGACCCGCTGGCGCTGTCCGCCGGAGAGCTGCGTGCCCCTCTCTCCGACCACCGTGTCGTATCCGGAGGGGAGCCGGTCGATGAACTCCGAGGCGTGCGCGGCGTCGGCGGCGCGCTCGATCTCCTCCTGCGACACCCGCTCTTCGATCCCGTAGGCGATGTTCGCCCGGATCGTGTCGTGGAAGAGGACGGTCTCCTGCGAGACGATGCCCAGGTTCCTGCGCAGGGAGTCGATCGACAGGTCCCGCAGGTCCACGTCATCGACCAGGATTCTCCCGGAGGTGGGCTCGTAGAACCGACCCAGCAGGTCGACCAGCGTCGTCTTCCCCGCCCCGCTCGGACCCACCAGCGCCGTGACGCTCCCGGCCTCGGCCCGGAAGGAGATGTCGTGAAGGACCGGCTCCCCGTGACGGTACGAAAAGGACACGTCCTCGAAGTCGATCCGATCCCGGACCCCCTCGAATTCCCGCGCCCCGGGGCGCTCCCGGATCTCGATCGGCGCGTCGAGGAACTCGAAGACCCGCCCGGCCGCCACGATCCCCGGCTGGATGATCGCCGGCATCTTCCCCAGGTACTTGACCGGAGAGTAGAGCTTCATCGAGAGGGCCAGGAAGCCGATGAACTCCTCGGCCCCGATCTCCCCTCCGGTCAGGACGAGCCGGGTGCCGTACCAGAGGATCACGACCGTCCCCAGCGCACCGACCATCTCGGTGATCGGGTGCGAAAGCGCGCGGAATCGCTCGGTCCGGATGAAGGCCTTGAAGTAGGCCCAGGTCACCTTCGAGAAGCGCTTCCGCTCGTGGTCCTCGGCTCCCGAGGCCTTCACCAGGCGAATGCCCGACAGGGTCTCCTGAATGTGGCTGTGCACCTCGCCCGCCAGGTTCAGGATCGTGCGATCTCCGCGGCGCACCCGCCTCAGCAGGGGGCCCCAGATCGCGAAGATCCCCGGGAGCACCACGATCGACACCAGGGTGAGCTTCCACGAGATCGCGATCATGATCGCCAGGACCGAGAGGAACTCGAAGACCGACGAGATGATCTTCGACTGCTCCTTCGTCACCAGGGTCCGCAGCTGCTCCACGTCGTGCGTGAGCCGGGACACGATCTGGCCGACCCGGGTTCGGCCGAAGAAGCCGAGGTCCAGGTCGACGAGATGGTCGTAGACCTCGTTGCGCAGGTCGCGGGTCACCGCCTGTTCGACCCAGGCCACCAGGTAGTTCCTGAGAAAGTCGAAGACGTTCTTGATCAGGAAGATCACCAGCAGGAAGATGATGATCCCCTGGATCGCCTCGGAGGGCGGCGCGCTCATGTCGACGAACCGCCCGAGGGTCCCGTCGAGGAGCCACTCCAGCAGATCGTCTCCTTCGGCCGCCTGCGTCGCCGGGGCGGCCCCTTCGGCTGCCGTCCCCTCCACCGCCGTATCCGTCTGCGCGAAGAGCGTCCGCATGAACGGAATCAGGAGCGCCATCGAAAAGGCGTCGAGGGCGGCGAAGATCAACGACGCCAGCACCGCGATCCCGAAGACCCCCCAGTAGGGCCTCAGGTACCGAAGCACCCGCAGGTACAGGCCCACCATGGAAGTCGGAGAGGGCTTCCCGCCCGGACTCAGCGTGGGTCCCGCGTCCGTGCGGGGGTCGAGCTTCACCGGGGGCGGGGGTTGAGCAGGGCCACCGGCACGATCATCTCCTCGGGGGTCACCCCCCCGTGCAGGAAGGCGTCGCGGTACCGGCTCTGGTACTCGCGCAGCTTCGTGGGATAGACCATGTAGTAGTCCTCGAGCGACAACACGTAGCTCATCCCCATCCGTCCCGGGGGCAGCCGGAGTTCGGCCGGGTCCTTCGTGGTGAAGACCGTTTCGGGCTTCTCGGCTCTCAGGTCCTGGCCGAACTTGTAGCGAAGGTTCGAGGTCGCGTCCTTGCGGGCGAAGACTGTGGTGGGCCGCTTGCAGAGGATCGAACCGTGATCGGTCGTGAGCACCACGCGGAGCCCCTGCGCCGCCGCCATCTTCAGGATCTGCAGGAGCGCGGAGCGCTCGAACCAGGTGCGCGACAGCTCGCGCAGCGACCGCTCGTCGCGGGCCATCTCCATGAAGACGGCCGACTCCGACCGGGAGTGGATCAACTGATCCATGAAGTTGAAGACGAGCGCGATCACCTCGACCCCCGAGCCCAGCGCCGACTGTACCCGTCCGCGCAGCTGCTCCCCCTCGCGATCCGAGAACACCTTCTCGTAGTGCAGCGACACCTCTCGGCCGACTTCGCGACGGAGCTGCTCCCGCAGGAGCTGGTCCTCGAAGGCGTTCATGCTGCCCTCCTCCTCGATGCCCTCGAACCAGCCGGGATGGTCGCGGGCGATTTCGTCGGGGTACTGTCCGGAGAAGATGGCGTTCCGGGAGTAGGGCGTCGCCGTCGGGAGGATGGAGTAGTGGAGGAGTTCCTCGACCTCGAACATCGGGGTCAGGCTGGGGAGCACCACCCGCCACTGGTCCAGCCGCATGCAGTCCACGACGACGAAGAGCACGGGGCCCCCTTCGAGCCGCGGGACCACCACGTTCGAGACCAGGTCGGTCGACAGGAGAGGCGATCCCTCGCGGTCCTCCATCCAGACCGGATAGACCTCCTGGACCCACTGGCCGAAGTCCCGCCGCAGTTCGGCGAAGAGGGAGTCGACGGTGTCGAGCAGGCCATCCTCCCCGGCCGCCTCGAGGCGCAGGTGCCAGTCGACCAGTTCGCTGTAGAGCGACGAGAAGTCCTCGTGCCCCTGCACCTCCTCGCGCAGCTGCCCCAGGCGGGGCCAGCGCGCCGCGAAGTCCTGCGCCACCTGCTGCTGCCGGATCGAGGAGCCCTCCAGGACGCGGGTCACCGCCGAGAGCACCTGCATGGGGCTCGTCGGCTTCACGAGGTAGTCGTCGACCCGTCGACCGATCGCCTCGGTCATCGTCCGATCCTCCTCGGACTTCGTGATCATGATCACGTGCGCGTGGGGGTCCTCGCGGCGCAGGATCTCGAGGACCTCAAGGCCCTTCAGCCCGGGCATCTGCTGATCCAGGAGGACCAGGTCGTAGGGGGAACCACGGAGGAGCGCGAGCGCATCATCTCCATTGGCGACCGCATCCACCCGATACCCCTTCTGCTCCAGAAAGAGCAGATGAGGTCGGAGGATTTCGATCTCGTCGTCGACCCAGAGGATCCTTCGCGCCGCTCGTGCCATGAGGCTAAGCTACGGGAAGCGCCTCCGGCGGCCAAGGATCACCGCTCGGCCACCGGTCGTTCCAGGCCCCGGGGGGTCGTCAGGCGCCGCCCGACCCCCGCATCAATCGAGGGCGAAGAGCTGCCGCTCGATCCGCTCCCACCGGGCCATCAGTTCCTCGAGCTCCTCCTGGAGACGGGCTCGCTCCTCTTCCAGCGTGCGAACCTCGTCGGCGGGGGTCCGCTCGTAGTATCCCGGCTGCAGAAAGGTCCGGTCGATCGCCTCGATCCGGGACTCGCGGGCCTCGATCTTTTCGGTGATCTCGCCACTTCGCTTCTCGAGCTTCCGGCGCTCCCGGTCGGAGTTCGAGGGCCGATCGGCGCCCTTCCGGTTCCCCGAAGCCCGCCCGTCATTCGACGGCGTCCCCTGATCCCTGGAACGCCGCTTTTCGGCCTTCGCCTTCAGAATCACCTGGTCCGCGTCGAGATGATCGTCGCCGTGCCGGTCCACGAACTCCTCGTAGGTGCCCCGGTAGTCGCGCACCCCGCCGGCGGTGATCTCGACGATCCGACTCGCGAGTTCATTCACGAACCATCGGTCGTGGGAGACCATGATGAGCGTCCCCTCGAAGGCCTTGAGTCCCTCGACCAGGGCCTCGATCGACTCCATGTCCAGATGATTCGTGGGCTCGTCGAGGACCAGGACATTGGGCCGGTCCATCGAGATCCGGCTGAATACGAGACGCGCCGCTTCTCCTCCCGAGAGGGAGTCGAGGGGCTTCTTCGGTTCGTCTCCCGAAAAGAGCATCAGGCCGAGGCGACCCCGGACGTAGCCGAGGTCCTTGTCCGGACAGGCGGCCCAGATCCAGTCCTCTGCGCTCCCCGTGTGCCCGCGGAACTGGTCCTTGTAGTCCTGCGCGAAGTATCCCGGGTGCGTCTCGTAGCCCCATTCCACCTCGCCGTCGTCGGGCTCGAGCTCTCCCATCACGATCTTGAGCAGGGTGGACTTTCCGATCCCGTTCGGCCCCAGGATCGCCAGGCGGTCGCCGCGTTCCACCGTCAGGTCGACCCCGTGGAGGACCTGGTTGTCGTCGAAGGCCTTCGTGACCCCGGCCACCTTCAGGACCTCGCGGCCCGAGTTCCGGCGCTGGTCGAAGCGGAAGGTCGGATACCGACGGGAGCTCGGGGCGAGTTCGTCCATGTCCTCGGCCATCCGCTCGATCATCCGGGCCTTGCTGCCCGCCTGCCGCGCCTTGCTGGCCTTGGCCTTGAACCGGTCCACGAACTTCTGGTGGTGGGCGATCTCCTTCTCGCGCGAGGCGATGTCCTTCTCGCGCCGCTCCCGCTCCTCGACCTTGGCCCGCTGGAAGTGCGAGTAGTTCCCGTGGTACAGCTGCACGGTCTGGTAGTCGACGTCGAGGATGTGCGTCGAAAGCGTGTCCAGAAACCGATGGTCGTGCGAGATGACCACGACGGGCCCCGAGAATCCCTTCAGGAACTCCTCGAGCCACTTGATCGAGAGGATGTCGAGGTGGTTGGTCGGCTCGTCCAGGAGGAGCACGTCGGGATCGCTCGCCAGGACCTGCGCCAGGAGCACCCGAAGCTTGAAGCCGCCCGAAAGCGACGAGATCGGCTCCCGATGGACCTCCCCGGGAATCCCGAGCCCTTCGAGGATCGCAGCGGCGCGAGCCTCGGCCGTGTAGCCGTCGTGCCGCTGGACGGTCTCTTCGAGCTCCGAAAACCGGTCGGCGTCGAAGTTCTCGTCGGCATTCGCCAGGAGCTCCTCCTTCTCGACCATCGCGGCCCAGAGCTCGGGGTTGCCCATGAGCGCGACCCCGAGGATCGACTCCTCCTCGTAGCGGAACTGGTCCTGACGCAGCACGCCGAGCCGGAGCCGCTTCGGGATCGAAAGGGTCCCTTCGGTGGCATCGATGTCGCCCGCGAGGATCTTGAGAAGGGTGGACTTTCCCGACCCGTTCGCACCGATCAGCCCGTAGCGTTCCCCTGGATTCAGCTGGAAGGACGCATTCTCGAAGAGGACCCGATCACCGTAGGACTTGGAGAGGTTGGAGACAGAAATCATGCCCTAAACTAAGGGAAATCCGGCTCCGAATCACCCCGCTCGGCACAGTCCCGGCCCCGGATGCCGACCCCGGTCAGCCCGCCCCACCGGCAGCCGCCCACTCGGCCAGGACCTCGGCCTCGCGCTCGCGGCTGAACCCGGCGCTCGGGCGCTCCGACGTGGCATGCTCCTTCCACCACACCAGGGTGTCGGCGGCGGTCACCGCGAGCGGACGAAAGCGGATCCCCGCCTCGAGCGCCCGCGTGTTGTCGATCCGCCCGTAGTTGAGCCAGTCTCCGGTGGGGCTGCGCCACCCGGGAATCTCGCTTCCGCCCCGAAGCCCGCGCTCCTCGAGGAACTCCCAGGGGATCCAGGTGAAGCGCACCGGGCTCGACGTGCTGGCCCGCACCCCGTACAGAAACTCGGCCGAGCTCAGGGGAGCGGCGGGCGCCTCGGGGTTGAAGATGCCGGTCGTGCCCTGCTCGGCCAGGTGAACGAAGAACTCGACCAGGTCGCGCACGTCGAGGTACTGAACCGGATCCGAGGGATCCCCGGGGGCGATCACCTCGCCCCCCGCATCGACCCGGTGATACCAGTAGGTGAAGCGGTCCGTGCGGTCCCCGGGCCCGGTGATGATCGGAGGGCGCACGATGGTGGTGCCGCCGGGGAAGGCCTCCTCCACCTCACGCTCGGCGAGCGCCTTGAGCGGACCATAGCCCGACCACTCCTCTTCGGGCACACCGGGTACACCGATGGGGGCGTCCTCGTCCATGACCGGGTCGGTGTAGCCGGCGTAGACGGCACGCGTCGAGGTGAAGATGTACTGGTCGGCGGCGTCCTTCAGAAGCTGCGCCGTGAGCCGCACCTGGTCGGGGGTGTATCCGGAGTTGTCGATCACGACGTCCCACTCACGCCCCTCGAGCGCGGCCAGGTCATCGTCGCGATCCCCGACCAGTCCTTCCAGGCCCGCGTAGTAGTCCTCGAAGAGCCCCGGCTCGCTCCGCCCGCGGTTGAACAGGGTCAGGGTGTGTCCCCGCTCGACCGCCGTGCGAACCAGGTGGGGCCCGATGAAGCCGGTCCCCCCGAGGATCAGGATCCGAAGCGAGCGCGGGGGCTCCGACCGAAGGCCCCCACCGACGCCCTCGCGACCCGGGCGGAGCGTGTCGCCGAACAGGACACCCGGCACTACGCCGGTGGAGAGGGCGCCCCCGATGAGGGCCGAATTCCGAAGGAAGTCTCTGCGGGAGGTCATGGTCGGGCCGCCGGTTGCCGGGGTTCGGGACGACCCCCCGATGCGCTCGGACCGGCGGGTCGTGGATCCGCTCAGTCTATCGTGCGCCGGGGTGGCCGGAAAGAGCACACCGGGTCCGCGCAGGTCGAGACGCTTGTACGATCCGTACGGTCAGTACGAGATGGACCAGTTGTACCAGGTGGCGACGAGCTCTTCACCCCGGCGGGCCGGACGGAAGTTCCAGCTCACGATCACCTCGCGGAGCTCCTCGTTGTAGCGCCGGTCGGACGAGACCGGGTCCACACGGATCGAGTCGGCTACGACCCGACCCTCGGCGTCGACGAAGATCCAGACCTCGACCTGGGTGCCGCGCAGGTCCGCGGCGGGATCCGGGGGAAAGATCACGCCCCTCGGCACGGGGGGCACGACTCGGAAGAGGCCCTCGTCGGCCGAACCCCCGTCGCCGGCACCCGTCGCTTCGGGAAGTCCGGCATCGCCGTCGTCTGCGGCATCCGTCCCATCGGTGCTCCCGACTCCCGGCAGGGGAACCTCGGGCTCCTCGATCTCGACCTCGGGAACGGCCTCGGGCTCGACCTCGATCTCTTCGGGGGGGGGGATCTCGACGTCGGGGACCGGGGTCGGAGGGGGAATGGCGGCGTCCGGCGGTGCCGAGCTGAGCGCGAGCGTCTGCATCGCACCCTGGGCCGCCTGGTCGTCGAGCGCACGGGGACCGGCCGCCGAGAAGGTCGAGTCCGGCATCGACGCGCTCGGGCCGATCAGGAAGATCAGGATGTGCGCGACCACCGATAGCAGGAAGCCGATCCGCCAGATCTTCCGCTCCCTCTTACGCCGCTCGCGTGCAGACAGGTGCACCGCCCGGTCCACATTCTGGGGCTTTTTTTCCGCCATGCCGATCCCCCCCGGGTGCACAGACCTCGCGTCGCGCCACACTCGCCTCTGCACCGCAGATACGGCCAGAGGGGCCCGGAGGTTTCCCCGGACCCCTCTGTGTACACCATCCGTCGGCCAATGGGTCACCCGGATCGACCCGAGCGATCCGGAGCGCCCATCACCCCGCGTCACCCCACGACCGCAACGCGGTCACCGGTCAGAAGAAGCGGTATCCCGTCGAGGTGAAGTTTCCGGGCAGATACTGGGCCAGGAAGGGCCCGTAGGCGATCAGGATCAGGACGATCGTGGCGATCACCCAGTACCGGAAGCTGTCGAGCTTGACCTCCCAGCCGGTCGTCGCGGGTGGGTGATACGTGTCGGTGAAGGGAATGTCCTCGGGGGTCTCGGTCTTCCGTCCGAAGAGTATGGTCGCGATGAGGACGGCGAAGAAGAGCATCCCCCCCACGAACATGAGCGTCCCCCCCAGCCCCGTGAGCATCCCGGCGAGCTCCCACGAGGGCTTCGAGTACGGCGCCTCGAGCATCTCGGTCCGACGGGGCATTCCATCGAGCCCCCCCGAGATCAGTCCACGGGCCATGACCAGGACCCCGACGAAGTAGACCCACTGGGAGACCAGTGCCAGCCCGCGCCCCACCAGCTCCTTTCGGTTGAGATAGGGGATCAGCCAGAAGGCGATCCCCATGAAGGACATCGTCACCGCCGATCCCACCGTCATGTGGAAGTGACCGGGCACCCAGGCCGTGTTGTGGATCGCCTGGTTCAGGTTGTACGAGGCGTTGATCAGCCCGGTGATCCCTCCCAGGGTGAAGGTCAGCATGGCCAGGATCTGGGCGACCAGCGCCGGATTCCCCCAGTCGAGCTTCAGGAACCAGTTGGCGAGCCCCGTGCCCCCGCGCCTGCGCCCCCCGATCTCGAGGGCGTACATGACCGAGAACGCCGTGACCATGCTCGGGAAGAACACCCCGAAGGTGAGCACCCCGTGCAGCGCCTTCATTCCCCCGCTGATCCCCGGATCCGTGTACTGGTGGTGGAACCCGGTCGGGATCGACAGGAGTAGGAACATGATGAACACGACCCGCGTCAGCGAGTCGCTGAACAGGGTCCCCCCCGCCTGCCGCGGCACCATCACGTACCACGACACGTACGCGGGCAGGAGCCAGAAGTAGACGATCGGATGCCCCGAGAACCAGAAGAGGGTCCGGCTCAGCAGGGGATCGGAGTGGTCGATCAGCCCGAGCGACCACGGGATCAGGAGCCCGACGACCGAGACCGCGATCCCGAGCGAGGCGAGGGTCCACATCGCGTAGGTCGCCACCGAAATGAAGGCCATCAGGGGAATCCGCTTCCCCTCGTTCTCCTTTCGCCATCCCCGAAGCGCGCCGAACAGGAGGATCGCCGTGAGCCACGTGCTCACGACGAGCAGGGCCAGGCCGACGTAGAAGCTCCAGTGCGCGAGAAGGGGCGGGTAGAAGGTGTACAGGACCGAGGCCTGCCCGGTGGCCATCGCGTAGCCTGCCAGGAGCGTCCCGGTCACCATCGTCCCCAGCACGGCCCAGAGCAGCGGGGTGTTCAGGGGCCGGGCGAGCGCGCGACTCGTCGTGAGCGCCAGGAACCCGTTCGCGAACGCGAAGGTGAAGACGATCGCATTGACCACCCCGTGCACGGTCAGACCCTGGTAGTAGGTCCGCATCCCGGGGAAGTACTGCAGGATGTCGACGCGGGCGTAGTTGAGCGCCTGCCCCAGCCCGTTGATGATTCCGATCGAGAGGGCGCCGAACGCCAGGTAGATCATCCAGCGGATGACCCGCCTCTGTGAATCCGGAAGCTGGAAGCCCTCGGGACTCGCTACGGTTGGATTTCTCATTCGACGATCACCCTTCCGTACATGAGGTGGTGGCCCGCCCCGCAGTATTCGTGGCAGATCATGAGGTGCTCTCCGGGTTCCCGGAAGGTCGAGGTGACCTTCGCGATCTGACCCGGAATGAGCATGAAGTTGACCCGGGTCCCCTCGACATGGACGCCATGGATCACGTCGGTGGTGGTGGCGATGAAGGTCACCTCGGCTCCGGCCGGCACCCGGATCTCGCGCGGGGTGAAGGACCACGCCGCGCCGATCAGGACGACCTCGTACTGGTTGTCACCCACCTCGCGCACCCCCGGATCGTCGAAGGGTGGGGTGTTTCGCACCTCCGAGGGGAGGATCTCGCCCGCGCGGTCGGGCAGGTGCATCCCCATCCCGAAGGCCGAATAGAAGAGCGCCCCCAGAAAGACCAGGAGCATGGCAGCCGTGAGCCCCAGGAAGATCTTTTCGATGCGTTCGACGGTCATCGTCACCTCCCCAGGAATTCGAAGTAGATCGCACCCCACATCCCGGCCATCACCATCAGATAGATCATCATGAAGAAGAGGGTGCCGGTCGGGAGGGGAAGCTCCTCGTCGTCGTCGGTGACCGGCCCGGCCGGATCGACGGACGAGGAGGGCCGGGAGGACGAGTCGTCGAATGCGTTCGCGTCGGAGTGCTCGGGATCCGGAGTCACCGGCTCACCTCGTCGTTGTCGGGGTCGTCGAAACGGGAAGGGTACGGGGGAAGCACGAGCTGGATGTATCGGGCCATGAGCCACGCGAAGCCCACGAAGACTCCGATCAGCGCCATCGCCAGAAGGTACTGTCCGCCCTCGACCGGCTGGCCGGCCAGGAACTCGCTCAGGGTGTGCCAGATCACGAGGGCCATCGCGGCCCCCGAAACGAAGAAGAAGCCGAGCACCAGCGTCAGCTGCCCGGTACCGGGTGGCGTTCGGGACATACGTGCACTCCTCAGCAGGGATCGGGAACTCGGTTCGACCGCACCGGGGCCTCAGGGCAAAGTCGATGCCGCCCGGCTCCCCGGCCCCCGAACGAGCGAAACCCCTGCGATCGCAACGACCCGATTGACGCCCCGCACCACGACGGTCGACCCACCGTACGGCCTCACCTGAGACGGATTGACCGGCACTTCGGCCCCCTGCCGAGACTTTTCGTCACACGAGGGCTCACCCGACACCCAAAAGACCCATCGGCAATGCACTCGAGCGGCTTGCGTCCGATTTTCACCTTGGTGAACTTCGGGGTGCCCTGTTTCGAGAGTGCGCCTCCCACGCCCCGGCCCCCATCGTGTCCGAAACCACCGTGCAGGCCCGCCCCTCGTCCAACCGGGTACGGGCATACTACGAGCTCACGAAGCCCGGGATCGCCGTCTTCGTGATGATGACCGCGGGGGTGAGCTTCTACGTCGGGGCCGCGGGGATGATCGCACTCCTCCCCCTCGTCCACACCCTCATCGGCACGGTGGTCGCCACGGCCGGCGCCCTCGCGCTGAACCAGTACATCGAGCGCGAGGTGGACGCGCGCATGAAGCGGACGCGCAACCGCCCCCTCCCCTCCCAGCGCCTGGCCCCCCTCGAGGCGCTCGTCTTCGGGCTCCTCCTCATCCTGGCCGGCTGCGTCCACCTCTGGGTCACCGTGGGAGGCCTCCCCGCGCTCCTCACCCTCGCCTCGGCGGTGGTCTACAACTTCGTGTACACGCCGCTCAAGTCGCGCTCCTATCTGGCCACCTTCGCCGGCGCCTTTCCGGGAGCCATGCCTGCGCTGATTGGGTGGAGCGCGGCCACCGGAGGGGTGAGCCTGGGCGCGCTGGTCCTCTTCGCGATCGCCTTCCTCTGGCAGCTCCCCCACGTGCTCGCGCTCGCCTGGCTCCTGCGCGCGGACTACGGCCGGGCCGGCTTCTACCTCTCGCCACCCGACCCGGAAGGGCGGCTGATCGGGGGCAAGATGGTCCTGTATTCCGCGATTCTGATTCCGGTGAGCCTGGCCCCCACCCTGATCGGCATCACCGGCTGGATCTACTTCGGGGGTGCCATCGTGCTGGGACTCGCCGTCCTCTGGTGGAGCATCCAGGCCCTGGGCGACATGCAGAAGTCGGGAGCGGTCCGCAAGGTCTTCCTCTCGTCGCTCGCCTACCAGCCCCTCCTGCTCGCCCTCATGGCGCTCGATACCGTCCGACCCGGATGAGCGACCCGGGTCCCATCTCCGTAGACTCCTTTCAGGGAGGCCCATCGTGCCCGTCTCGTTCGCCGCGCAGTCCGTCCTCGTGCCCCTCGCCCTCACCCTGCTCTCCGGCACACCCGCGCCGGAGCCGGCGACCCCGACGGTCACCTCGGCCACACCCGTCGCCGAGGTGACCGCGATGCACCCCGACACCCTCGACGCGTCGTCCCGGCCCCGAGCCCGCGAACTGGGAATCGAGATCGGGATCTTCCAGCCGGGCGCCCTGAACGCGATCACCGACGTGCCCGGGGTGCGGGTCGGGCAGACGACCCTTCAGGACGGGGACCGGGTGAACACCGGGATCACCGCCATCCTTCCACACGGCGGCGACCTGTTCCGCGACCGGGTACCGGCCGCGATCCACGTCGGCAACGGCTTCGGCAAGCTGATCGGGATCACGCAGGTCCGGGAGCTGGGCGAGCTCGAGACGCCGATCCTGCTCACCTGCACCCTGTGCGTCTGGCAGGCGGCCGACGCCATGGTCGACTGGATGCTGGCGGGCGAGGGGATGGACAACGTGGGCTCGATCAACCCGGTCGTGGGCGAGACGAACGACGCGGGCCTCAACGACATCCGCAGCCGCCCCATCACCCCCGACGCGGTGGTCTCCGCTCTCGCGGGCGCGAGCACCGGCCCGGTCATGGAGGGCTCGGTGGGTGCCGGCACCGGCACCCGGGCCTTCGGATGGAAGGGTGGGATCGGAACGGCCTCGCGAATCCTCCCCGTCGACCTCGGCGGATACCACGTGGGTGTGCTCGTCCAGTCGAACTTCGGCGGGATCCTGAGCGTGGACGGAGCCCCGGTGGGTCGCGAGCTGGGGCAGTACTCCTTCCGCGGATCGGTCGAGCGCGACGAGGTGCGCGCCCCGACCACTCCGGACGCCCCGGGATCGACCCCCGCGACCGAAGACGAGCGCTGGCTCGACCAGGAGGACGGGGCGGGCTCGATCATGATCGTGATCGCCACCGACGCACCCCTCTCGGATCGAAACCTCGAGCGGCTCGCCGCCCGCGCCATGATGGGACTCGCCCGCACGGGCTCCTTCGCCGGCAACGGCTCCGGCGACTACGTGATCGCCTTCTCGACCGCCGCAGAGGTCCGCCGGGACGGGAGCCGGGAGCTGCCGATGGTGGCGGATCTCCCCAACGCCCGCACCTCGGCTCTCTTCCAGGCCGTCGTGGAGTCCACCGAGGAGGCGATCCTGAACTCGCTGTTCAAGGCCACCACGGTCGAGGGCATGGGGCGGCGGGCCGAGGCCCTCCCCCTCGACGAAACCATCGAGGTACTGGAGCGGTACGGGGTGATCCCGAAGCCCTGAGCCGCGGGACGACCCCGGCCCCCGAACCC
>SLBA01000154.1 GCA_007126575.1 Gemmatimonadota bacterium
CAGGTCCATCGGCCCTTCGCGCTCCGAGGCGAAGAAGAGCGATCCGTCACCGGCGAGCGAGGGGGCTCCGTCCCATGCGGGAGAGAAGACCCCGGGCAGGAGCCACGGCTCGGTCCAGCCGACTTCGCCGTCGGGTCCGTCCTCGCGCTGCGCGACCCAGATATTGTAGGTGGCGGCCGCGGGCTGCGTGGTCGGCCGGCCGGAATGGAAGAGCAGGTACGAGGCATCGGGCGCCAGCGCGGGAGCTCCGTCGCCGGTTCCGGGTGCGCTGAAGGGGAGCTCCTCGGGCATCGACCACCGACCCGCCTCCTCGTCCCAGGGCAGGATCTTGAGCTGCGAGCTGACCAGGTCGTCTTCCATCTCGGCCGTTACGATGAAGTCACCTCGAAACGCCACCGCAAAACCGTTCAGATCATGGCTGCGTGGCACCAGCTGCATGTCGACCGAACCGACGCCCTCGAGCGCCGAGACCGCCGCGTCCG
Source organism: Gemmatimonadota bacterium (assembly GCA_007126575.1). Classification (GTDB taxonomy): domain Bacteria; phylum Gemmatimonadota; class Gemmatimonadetes; order Longimicrobiales; family Gaopeijiaceae; genus SLBA01. Next base: position 483 of record SLBA01000154.1, read on the forward strand.
GAAGGTCGGCAGGGCGCTCCTCGCCGGGCTCGCCCACATCGCAGGCCAGGGCCAGAAGGGGAAGCAGGAGGGCCGTGGCCAGGATCATGGCGAACCGGGGGCATCTACGCTCCATCGTTTCTCCTCTCGTTTGATAACGGATCAAGCTTCTCTGACTTCTTCACTTGACCCGGCCCCAGGTTCCCCGGACCGGCGTGACAGCCGCCAGGTCGCCCAGACGATCACGGCGGCCCCGGCGAGCGTCCATCGATCGGGAATCTCTCCCAGGAACCAGAGCCCCCAGATCGCGGCAAAGACGATCTGCAGGTACGCCACCGGCATCACTCTCCCCGCCCGCTCGTCGCGCAGCCCAAGGGTCAGGAAGAGCTGTCCCAGCTGCGTGCTCACCCCGATGCCGAGCAGGAGGATCCAGTCGACTCCCCGGGGCATGACGAAGTCCATCGCCGCGAAGGGAATCGCCCCCACGGTGCTGACCAGGGCGAAATAGAAGACGATCACCAGCGGCGCCTCGCTGCTCCCGAGCCGCCGGACCGTGGTGTAGGCGGCCGCGCTGAAGACTGCACCGGTCACCCCCACCGCCACAGGGATCGGGGGCAGCGACGCCGCACCCCCGAACAGAAACGCCGGTCGCGCCATGATCACCACCCCGGCCAGGCTCACCAGCGACAGGAACACGGCGCGGGGCGGGACCCGCTCGCTCAGGAAGAGCGCCGCCAGCAGGGCCGTGAAGACCGGGTTCGTGTACTGGATCACGGTGGCGTCGGCCAGCGGCAGGTGGATCACCGCGTAGTAGAAGCTCGAGAGCGCCACGAATCCCAGGAGCCCCCGGAGCAGGAGGAGACGCCGGGCCTCTCCCCAGAGCGGAGTCCCCATCCCCCGGAGGAGCCAGAAGGTGATCGCCAGAGTGATGACCGAACGGGCCAGCACGACCTCCATGGTCGGAAGCCTGGCCCCCACGACTTTCACCAGGAGGCTCATGACCGAAAAGGCCAGGGCCCCCGCCGCCATGTAGCGGAACCCCCGGGGGATTCCCAGCCACGAGAGCTGTGCGGTCAGCTCTCCGCCCCGTCGTCTCGCTCCACCGTGGCGCTCAGGATCCGATCCCCCTCCATGAGCTGATCCAGCGCGTTTTCGCCCTCTTCGAGCCATCCGAAGGCCGTGTAGGCCTGCCACTCCCCGCTCTCGTCGATCGAACCGTCGAGGTGGGGCTGCATGGAATGGGTGACGAAGAACTGGCTCTGCTCGGTATCCCGCCCCGACGAGGCCATCCCGATCGCCCCCCGCCGGAAGGGGATCCGCGTCATCTCGCTGCGGATCGCCAGACCCGGTCCCCCCGAGCCGTCCCCCGCCGAGAAATCGCCCGACTGGGCCACGAAATTCCCGATCACCCGGTGGAAGATCACCCCGTCGTAGCGTCCCGCCTCGGCATACCGGGCGATCGTCTGCACGGTCAGAGGGGCCTCGTCGGGAGCCAGCAGGATTCGGAGCGTGCCCCGATCGGTCTCGAGGACGAGGCGCGGGTTCGGCCCCAGCTGACGCAGGTACTCCACGTCGAGATCCACCTGGGGATCCGGAATCTCCAGTCCGCGGACCTCCTGTCCCGTCATCGATTCGAGGGCCTCCCCCGCCGCCCGGCGCAGGCGGAAGTCCTCGGACTCGAGCGCCTCCTCGACAAGGGGAAGCGACGCAGGATCCCCGATCTGCGCGAGTCCCTCGAGGATCGCGACAAGAACGGGACGCTCCTCCTCGATGTCTCCCCCGGCGCGAACGCGGTATCCCTCCTCCATTTCATGGACCGAACCGTAGGCGTGAAACGACGGATCGGACAGCCCCACCGCGGCCTTCATCGCTTCGTACGGGTGCCCCTCCCGGAGCGCACGGACAAAGAGATCGAAGAACCCCTCCTGCACCTCGGGCCCCGGATTCCCGAACTCCCACCGCTCGGAGAGTACCGAAAGCGCGGCTACCCGCACCGGAAGGTCCGAGTGTTCTGCGAACTCCCGGACCCTCACCATCGCGTCGTCCGCAGCCGACTGCCCCAGAAGGAGGGGCAGCTGCCGATCCAGCCCGTCGGAATGCCCGCGATTCTCCTCGACCCAGGCCAGTACGGGGCCCGGCTCACCCACCTCGGTCAGAAATTCCAGGAAGGGAATCTTGGTCTGCCAGCGGTCCGGCCCCTCGCCCACCCATCGGCGCGAACGCTCCAGAACCGTGTTCGGCACCCGGAAACCCGAGAGCAGCGAGATCGCAGCCGCGACCCCGACGTGCTCATAGGGGTCGACCTCGACCCGCTCCCACAGGGCGTCGCGCACTCCGGGCGTCTCGAGCAGCTGCGTGGTCCCCACCGCTCGCGCGGCGTTGACCCGGATCCGCCAGTCTTCGGCCCCGCTCATCCACTCCAAGAGTCGCTCGGCGTCGTCGCGGTCGCGAAGCCGCCCGATCCCGAGGAGCAGGTGCATCGCAGCCGGATCGGCCGGCGCGTAGTGATCGAGGGCCGTCCGCACCCGTTCGACATGGTCCGCCCACACCTCGGCGTCGGCCTGCCGTCCGAAATAGTACGCGGCTCCCTCACGCGCCCGCACATCATCGTCCGAGAGCCCGTCGATCAGTCGTTCGAGGAGGACGTCCGGGGCCGCCGGTCCGGCTCGCAGCCCCATCCGTGCGAGGGCCAGGTACAGCGCGCCCGACTCCCCTTCGGCGGGGCTGAAGGCCGCCATCTCTCCGATCACCTCTCCCCCGCCCCGCAGCCCCAGCGACTCGATCAGCTGGAGCCGGACGCTGCTCTCCTGCTCATCGTGAAGCGCGGCGAGGAGCGCCCGGCCGTCATCGTCGTGGCGCAGGTGCCCGAGCGCGAAGGCCGCGTCCCGGCGGACCTCGAAGGCGGGGTCCTCGAGGAGGGCTCGCAGGGCCTCGACACTCCCGGGGTCCCGCACCGACGCCAGGGCGAAGGCGGCGCGCGCTCGGACGCCGGGGTCTTCGTGCTCCAGCCACTCGAGGAGCCCGGCCCCGTCTCTCAGGTTCTGCATCTCCAGGACCTCGACGATCTCGGCCCGGTCCAGGAAGGCCTCTCCACCCCGACGCTCCGGAGCCTCGACCGGGATCGATTCGGCTGGAAAGAGCGACGGCCCCGCGTCGCACCCGATAACGAGGAAGAGGACGACGCACGCCCCGGCGAGGTGGCGACATCGCGGAATCCGGAGGATCGAACGAACGAACGAGTGACGGCTCATAGGCCCCGACTGGGTTCACTGGATCAGTGTGAAGACGCCCCGAAACATGCATCGGGCGTCCGACTCGAACAAGCTCCCCACTGGCCACCCACTGGCCACCTCGAGGAACGCGCGGTAGCTTGCGCCCCATGCGTTCGATCGCCCCACTTCCCGTGCTCGCCGCCCTCGTCGTGGTCCTCTCGGCCGCGCAGGCTCCGGCCGAACCGATCCCGCCCGACACCCTGACGCCCCCGGCCCAGGACACGATCGAGCGGTTCGAACCCGCACCCGGCACCATCGATCTGCAGCGGTCGATCCAGGAACTCCTGGCGATCTACCGGCGCATCGACGGGCTGCGCGAGGTGCGCATCACCGTCGAAGGCCGAATCCTGGAGCTGTCGGGAACGGCGCTCAACATGGAGGATCGCCTACGCGCGGGGGAGCTCGCCGAACGGGTCCCCGACATCGTCTGGGTCGACAACCGCATCGTGGTCGAGACCGACCTGCGCAAGCGGCTGGCCCCGGTCATGGACCGCCTGGGCGAGAAGGCCGACCGGGCGCTGCGCTTCGTCCCCTCGCTCCTGGTGGGGCTGATCCTGATCGGAGGCTCCTTCGTGGTGGCCTACTACGCCGGACGGTGGATCTTCCCGGTCCGGAAAGGGGACGCCGGCCCCTTCCACCGTAACCTCCTGCGCCAGTGCCTGCGCGCCGTGATCGGACTCATCGGCATCCTGTTGGCGCTGGAGCTCATGGATGCCACGGCCCTCGTCGGGGCGGTCCTGGGTGCCGCCGGCGTGTTCGGGATCGCGGTCGGATTCGCCTTTCGCGACATCGTCGAGAACTACCTGTCGGGCGTGCTCCTCTCCCTGCGTCAGCCCTTCTCGCCCAACGATCATGTGGAACTGGGAGGCCATGAAGGGCGCATCGTCCGCCTCACCGGGCGTGAGACCATCCTCATGACCCTCGACGGCAACCACGTGCGGGTCCCGAACACCATGGTCTTCAAGAGCGTGATGACCAACTTCACCCGCAACCCCCGCCGCCGATTCGTGGTCGACGTGGGGATCGCCCCCGAGGAACCGGTTCAGGCCGCGCTCGACGCGGGCCGGGACGCGATCACCCGGCTCCCCGGCGTACTCGAATCCCCGGCGGTCTCGGCCCGCATCCGGGAGTTCGGGGACTCGACGGTCGAGGTGCGTTTCAGCGGCTGGGTCGATCAGACGGTGGCCGACTTCGTGAAGGTACGGTCCGAGGCGCTCAAGGCGGTCAAGGAGCGCTTCGAGTCCGACGGAATCCAGACCCCACCGCCCGAATACGGAGTCCGGATCCTGGGCGACCGGGAGCCCGGGGAGGCCTCTCCGGCCCCGCCGACCCCGACGCGGGATCCTGCGCCCGCCGACATCGCTCCCGACACCACGATCGAAGAAGAGATCGCGCGCGAGATGCGCG
>SLBA01000128.1 GCA_007126575.1 Gemmatimonadota bacterium
CGGGGGGCGGGAGGACCGCAGCAGTGGGGGGGACGGAGGCGTGCTTTCGCCCCCGCCCCCTCGCCCACGGACTACTGGCCGCGCTTCCCCTTCTTCTCGGCCACCACACGGCGGTGTACCTCGGCGTTCTCGATCCAGGGCTTCCGCTCGAAGTAGGACTCGGTGATCTCGATGACCTTCGGAGTCAGCAGGATCACGGCGATCAGGTTCGGGATGATCACCAGCCCGAGGAAGATGTCACCTATGGTCCACGCGATCGACAAGGGGACCACCGCTCCCACGAAGTGCATTCCCACGAATACGATCTTGTAGGGCAGCACCGCCTTCGCGCCGAACAGGTAGAAGGCACAGCGGTCCCCGTAGTAACTCCAGGCGATCGCCGTCGAGATCGCGAACAGGAGCACCGTCAGGAGGACGATGTAGTGTCCCCAGTCTCCCGGAAGTCCGCGGCGGAACGCGGCCATGGTCAGCGGGGCGGCGCTCTGTGGCGCGTTCCCGTAAAGTCGAGAGTAGGTCGTCCCGTCCGCCGCCTCCGCCCGGTTCTGGCCCGGCAGGATCGTTCCGGTGAACAGCTGCGTCTGCCCGGGGTCCACCCAGAAAGTGTCGACCGCCACTTCGTGCCAGGCGAGCTGGCGGGTCCCCGGCCCCCTCGTCGTCGCGACACCGGCCTCAACTTCGATCTGATCGGGTGCGCTCACGAAGAACTGGAAGGAGCCGTCGTCCTGCTCCAGGACGTAGCTCATGTGCCCACCGGTGAAGGTGAGCTCGGTCGGAAAGCGATCGTCCCACGACGCGGTCATGATGATCACGAGCGCGGTCATGGTGCAGATCACGATCGTGTCGATGAACGGCTCAAGGAGCGCCACGACTCCCTCGGAGACGGGCTCGTCGGTCTTCGCGGCGGCGTGCGCGATCGGTGCCGACCCCTGGCCGGCCTCGTTGGAGAACAGACCGCGCCGGACCCCCCACATCATGGTGACCAGGAAGGCTCCGACCCCCGCACCCGCAACGCCGGCCGACGGGTTGAAGGCCTCGCTGAAGATCAGCGCGAAGGAGGGCAGGATCTGGTCATAGTTCAGCAGGATGATGACAAGCGCTCCGGCCACGTAGATCGAGGCCATGGCTGGCGCCAGGATCCCGGTCACCCGTCCGATCCGTGAGATTCCACCCACGATGACCAGCCCCACGATCGAGGCGGTGATCAACCCGGTCAGCCAGGGAGCGATCCCGAAGGTGTCGCGCATCGTGTCGGCCACGGTGTTCGCCTGCACCCCGTTGCCCGAAAGGAAGGCCGTGAACGCCAGAAGCGCCGCAAAGAACACCGCCATCGGCTTCCAGCTCTTTCCGAGGCCCCTCTCGATGTAGTACATCGGGCCTCCCGCAACGGTACCTTCCCAGACCGGCGCATCCGGGTCGCGCTTCTTCACATCGCGGTAGTACTGGGCCAGCGTCACCTCGGAAAACTTCGTGGCCATCCCCAGCACCGCGGTCACCCACATCCAGAAGAGCGCACCAGGGCCTCCCCAGTGAATCGCGATCGCCACCCCGGCGATGTTCCCGATCCCGACCGTCGCAGAGAGCGCGGTCGACAGCGCCTGGAAGTGGGAGACGTCGCCCGGCTCGTCGGGATCGTCGTACCGACCCGTCGCGACCGCGAACCCGTGGCCCAGGCGCCGGACCTGAATGAAGCCCAGGCGCAGGGTGAAGTAGACCCCCGCCCCGAGCAGGAAGATGACCACCAGGGGGATCGTTTCCTCACCGATGGGGATCCCGAAGCTCCAGACCGCATATTCGAGAACGTCGATGACTGACTGTACAGCCTCCATTGGCCCTTCCGTTGGTTGCTGAGTTGGCGTTGATGGTCACGGCTCGGCACGACCCGCAGGTCGGACGCACTCCGGAATCAAAGACGTGGAAGAATGAGCCCCCGCCGCCCGGGAGGCAAGGCCGGCGCACCGGAACCCCGCCGCTCCCCGAGGGTCGACATCGGGTGAAACCCGGAGGCGAGGGGAGGCCCTAACCCCCTCCCCCGAAACGAGTTCACGCATTACCAGAGAGGCCCATGTACGACGTCAGCATCTATCTGGCAGGCGAAATTCATTCCGACTGGCGCGACCGCTTCCGCGCCGCCCTCGAGGAGCGCGGGGTGGAAGCCATCTTCCTCGGCCCCCAGGAAGTGCACGAGCGATCCGACGACATCGGCGAAGCGATCCTGGGCAAGCAACCGAATGACCGCTACCGCGACCTGATGGGAGCGAGCGTCAACACCCTTCGGACCCGGGTGCACATGCGGCACGCCGATCTTGCCGTGGCCTGTTTCACCGACAAGTACCGGCAGTGGAACACCGCCTCGGACGCGGGCGCCGCGATCGCCGCGGGAATCCCGCTGATCCTGGTGCGACCCGGGGAGTTCATTCACGCGCTGAAGGAACTCGACGCGCAGGCGGACCTGACCGTCGAGTCGCTGGAGCAGGCTGCCGACGCGGTCGCGTACATCTTCGAGTAACCGGGCGACCGGACCCAACGCGATCCGACTCGTACGACGAAGGCCCCGGCGGATCTCTCCGCCGGGGCCTTCACGTTGTGGGGACCTGGCCGGCAAGCCCTGTCACAGGCTCCCCATCCGGCCGGAACCGATCAGGCGCCCTGAGGCTCCGCGGTTCCGAGCAGGCCGTGCGACAGCCGCTCCACGATGATCTCCCGAGCTCGCTCCGCGATATCATCGAGCGAGGGCGAGTTGCGGTAGTGGTCCTCGAGTCTCACCTGCAGGTCTCGCTTGATCTCGTCGATGGAGGGGACGTGCGGCAGGTCCAGCTCCATCAGCTGCGCCACCGCTTCGTCCTTGCGCTTGGTGGCACGCTGCCGGAGCTCGTCGAGACTCGGCTTGTGATTCCAGGCCTCGCGCACCCGGGCCGCGATCGAATCCAGCGGATACGACTCCGCGACATCTTCGGCCATCTTCTCGATCACCTTGCGACCGAGACGCTGCTCGCCGAGCACGACCTCCTTGGGAGGCTCACGCAGGTCCCACACCAGTCCGAACCACGACATCACCTTGAGCACGTAGTAGGAGATGTCGATCTCCCACCAGAAGAACCCCTGCCGGGTCGAGCTCTGGTAGTGGTGGTGGTTGTTGTGCCACCCCTCTCCCAGGGTGATGATCGCGAGCCACCAGTTGTTCCTGGAGTCATCGGCGGTCACGTAGCGCTTCTTGCCCACCACGTGAGCCAGCGAGTTGATCGAGAAGACCCCGTGGTACAGGATCACGGTGCTCAGGATGAAGCCCACGAAGAGCCCCGACCACCCGGCGATCAGGTAGCAGGCGATCCCCAGCATCACGGCCGGGAAATAGGCGTGGCGATCCAGGAACCGCAGCTCCGGATACTTGCTGAGGTCCTTCACCGTGTCGTAGTCCGCCTCGTTCTTCTGCGGCGAGAAGATCCACCCCACGTGCGAGAACCAGAACCCGGTGTGCTTGGGCGAATGCACGTCGAGGTGCGTATCGGAGTGCCGGTGGTGGTGCCGATGGATCGCGCTCCACCAGAGCACGCCGCGCTGCGCCGACGTCTGACCCAGGAATGCCAGGAAGAACTGGAACGCACGGCTCGTCTTGTACGACCGGTGCGAGAAGTACCGGTGGAAGCCGGCGGTCAACGCCCACATCCGAATCACGTACAGCGAAATGCACAGGATCACCGAGGTGACGGTGAACCCGGTCCAGAACACCCCCAACGCCGCCACATGGACAAGGACGAAGGGAATGGCTGCGGGGTAGACGATGTCGTTGTGCTCTTCGTCGTGATGGTGATGATGCGCATCCGCGTGCGCCGTGGCCTGAGCCTCCGAACTCACGATGAATTCTCCTGATTTCCGGGGAGTTGCTTCGAGTGATCATGGGGCGGTGGCAAACGTCGAGTCCGCTCGCGCCCCCCTCCCGGCCTCATTGCCGGGCAGGGTCCTGCGTGTACCGATCCAGCCCTCCGGGTGCACCGGCGCGGCTGTACCGATCCTGCCTGTTCGGTCCGACGCCTGCCGGCTACTTGTACCGGTAGGTGATCCGCCCCCGCGTAAGATCGTACGGGGACATCTCGACCTTCACCCGGTCGCCTTCCAGCACCCGGATGTAGAACTTGCGCATCTTGCCCGACAGGTACGTCAGGATGTTGTGCCCGTTCTCGAGCTCCACCCTGAAATTCGCGTTCGGAAGGACTTCGGTTACCGTTCCCTCCACCTCGATTGCGTCGTTCGCCACAAACTACTCCTGTTTCTCTGCTCAACTCAGTCTCGCGGAGCGGACACCCCGGAGCTCTACCTTATACACTTCAGCTTGATAAGTTATCCTATTCGCATGCGCAAGTACACAACCAGGGGTCGCTCGGGACCCGGGAGTCAACCGGAATGAAGATGTGGATGGTGGTAGCGGTGATCCTCGCGATGGTGGGATTCATGGGGATCGTGGTCTGGTCCACCCTGCAGGGCGCCGACGTGGAGTGCGTCGTCTGCATGGAGTTCCAGGGCGAGGAAGTCTGCCGCGCCGGTCGCGGCGCCGACGAACTCGAGGCCCGTCAGGCCGCGCAGGAGAGCGTCTGCGGAGGAAACGTCTCGGGCATGGCCGAGATCATCCAGTGCCGCAACGCCCAGCCGCTCAGTACCCAGTGCTCGGCTCCCTGACCTCACCGGATCCCTGCAGGAGCGGCTCCATCAGGGCCTGACCCAGCCGGATCTCCTCTCCGGGGAGGACATCCGGGGCAAAGGTACGCTCCCATTCCGGTCCGAAGACCAGAACCACCGTCGAGCCCAGGTGAAAGGCCGCGAGCTCTTCGCCCCGGTCCAGCTCGATCGGAGGGGAGTAGTCCCGCCGCTCGACCCCGGACCCCACCCCCCGTCCGGGCCGGTTCGTGGCCCCGTCGGCCCAGGCCGGCTCGAAGGTCGTCGAGATCCGCCCAACGTTGAAGGCGCCCACCGCCACCAGCGCCAGAGGCCCTCCCTCGGCCTCCATCTGCACCACCAGCCGCTCGTTGGTCACGAACAGACCGTCCTCGGAGCGCACCGCGGCGTCATTGACGGGGAGCAGCCCCCCGGGCACGCTCACCGCACCGGTCACCTCCGCCCCCACCGGGACGTGGATCCGGTGGTAGTGCCGGGGACTCAGGTAGATCGTCAGGAATCGGCCTCCCTCCCACCAGAAACCCCCTCGGTCGCCCGCACCCAGCCCGGCGAGCAGCTTCATCACGGAGTAGCGCATCCCCTTTGCCTGCAGCGCCGTATCGCCATCGATGGTCCCGAGTGCCCCGACCACCCCGTCGACCGGACTTCCGGGAAGCTCTTCGGGCCCGTCCCAGACGCGGGCCCCGGCTCGAAGCCGGCGCACGAAGTAGGCCCCGACCGAGGGGTAGCTCTCGGGGGGCGCCTCGGCCTCGTCCACCCGGATCCCCACCAGCCGGGCGAACCCGCCGATCACGGGACCCCGAAGGAACCCGGGGACCGGGATACCCGCCAGCCGGCCGGTGATCCGGCTGATCAGCCCCTGGGGCAGCCGACGAACCAGTCCGAGGATCGCGCGCCAGTGCAGCGAAACCCGGTTCACTCGTGGTCCCCCGCCTCGTCATCGGCATTGAATCGCCCGGTCGAGTACTCCATGTAGCGGGCGGTCTCCTGCATCACCCGGGCTCCGAGCATCCGCTCGACCAGGTGCAGCGCCGCGTCGATCCCCGCCGAGACCCCGGCCGCAGTGATCACCCGCCCGTTGTCGACCCACCGGGGCCCCTCGACGACCGCCACCTCGGGAACCGCCGCACGCAGCCGGTCGATCGCCCCATGCCAGGTAGTGGCCCCCATGTCGTCCTCGAGGAGCCCGGCCGCGGCCAGGACGAGCGCCCCCGTGCAGACCGACAGGACAACTTCCGCATCACGGCCGACCCGCCCGACCGCGCGAATCAGCTGCTCATCGGCGATCGCAGTCTCGGAGGCGCCCCCCGGAACCACCAGGACCCGGGGAGGCCTTCCCTCGCCCAGCACCCCTTCGGGCTCGACGGTCAGAAACCCCTGGCTCCGAATGCGCCCCGGCCGTGCCGCCACCGTCCGGACTCGAAACGCCCGTCCCTCGTCGGCGCAGGCGAAGACCTGCCCCGGGCCCGCGAAATCGAGGAGTTCGACCCCATCCCAGAGCACCACCTGGACCTCGGCTGGGGTGCCGGGCGATGGGTCGGGATGAGTGTCGTCTGCTGGCTTGGAAGTCATGGGCACTCGGGCGGGCAGGAGATCTATGGAGCGTGTCAGGTCGGGGTCCGCGAAGAGACCGCAGCGGGGCGGCCCCCTAATCTCACCCCGGAGCGCTCCGGAATCCACCCGTCGCCGGGTGTGCGGATCCCTCGAGCGGGGGCACGGTATCCTCATGGCAGCGAAAACCATCAACCCTCCCCTCGACCCGGCCGGCCCTCATGCGTTCCACGCTCCCCCACCCTCACGCGCCCGGCAGCGCGCACCGACTCCTCGGAGTGCTCGTGATTCTGGTGGCGGCCGCCCTGCCGGCCTGCACCCCGGCCGCACCGGTCACGGACCCGGTCCCCGAGCGGGCACAGAGCTTCCAGATCCTGCACACGAACGACTTTCACGGTCGCATCCTCCCGCAGGTCATCGGAGAGGACACCCTGGGCGGATCGGCGGTCCTGGCCGCACACTTCGATTCGCTGAGGGCCCAGGTCGACGGCCCCACCTTCCTCCTCTCCGGAGGCGACGTCATGCAGGGCACTGCGGTCTCCAATCTCAGCTGGGGCCGAGCTTCGATCGCGCTGTACAACGAAAAGGGCTACGACGCCGCCGCGCTCGGAAACCACGAGTTCGACTGGGGCCTCGACACCCTGAGGGTCCGCGTCGCCGAAAGTGAGTTCGTCTGGCTCGCCGCCAACATCCTCGAACACCCCGCGGGCACCCGCCCCGACTGGATCCGCCCCTGGGTGATCCTGGAGGAGGGTGGCCTCAGAGTGGGCGTCGTCGGTGTGGCCCTGGCCATGACCCCCGAGATCGTGATGGCCGGGCGCACCGAGGGGCTCGAATTCCTGCCGGAGGCACCCGCGATCGACGAGGCCGTCAGGGAGCTGCGGGCCCAGGGCGTCGACGCGGTGATCGTGACGGGCCATGTGGGCGCGATCTGCGAAGAGCCCGGCGAGGCCCCCGAGGAGCTCTCGTCGGGGTGCAGGGGCGGGCTGATCGAGATCGTCGAGGCCATGACCGAGCCCGTCGACCTCTTCGTGGGCGGGCACACCCACCTGCGCAACCTGACCGACGTCGCGGGCATCCCGATCGTACAGACCCCGGCCTACTCGGGGGGCATCAGCGTGACCCGCTTCGACGTGCCGGCTCGCACCGGGACCGAGGCCGGGACGCCGGACCGACCCACCCTCGTGCACCGCTCGATCCGGGAGCCCTGGGCCCGACTCGTCGACCCGGACACGGCGGTGGCCCGGATGGTCGAGGAGTGGACGGTCGAGATCCGGCCGATCCTCGAGGAGCCCGTGGCCACCCTCGCCCGACCCTTCTCGAACGAGGAACGGGCCCCGCGCGAGAACCCGGCCGGCAACCTTCTGGCCGACGCGCAGCGTTGGGCCACCGGGGCCGACGTGGGGATCGTGAACAATGGATCGCTCCGGCGAAGCCTCCCCGAAGGCGAGGTCAGCTGGGAGATCCTCTACGAATTCCAGCCCTTCCAGAACGAGCTCGTGCTCCTGCACATGGATGGTGCTCTCCTGCGCGACGTCCTCGAGTTCGGTCTCGACGCCGGCGGGAACCCGTGGACGCACATCTCGGGTGCGCACGTACGCTACGATCCGGCGGCGCCGCAGGGGGAGCGGATCCGGGAGATCCGACTCGAAGACGGGCGTGTCGTCGCCCCCGACGACCGGATCCGGCTGGGAACGACGGAGTTTCTGGCGACCGCGGGCGACGGGTACGAGCTCCTCCTCGAAGCCGACATGGAGCGCACCGGAGTGGTCGATGTCGATGGGCTGCGCGACTACCTCGCGACCCTCCCGTCACCGATCCAGCCCCCCGAACTCGGACGGTGGAATCCCGCGGGCGGGGGGTGACCCGATGGCCCGATGAGTCGGCAGGGACGGTCGGTCGGGCCGAGCGGGTCGGTCAGTCGCCCAGATCGAGGGGGGCCGCGGCGGACCAGGGATCCAGGCCGAGGGGGCGGCCGTCTTCGGCCACCTCGACCGGAACCTGAAGCCGCCCGTCGAGTCGCTGTCGGAAGCGCTCGAGCGCCTGGGATTCTCCGTGCACCAGGGAAACCCCCAGCGGCGGGATCGCGGCCGAGCGGAGCCAGGCCTCGAGCTCGTCGCGGTCTCCGTGCCCCGAGAAGGCGTCGAACAGCTCGACCCGACAGCGCAGCTCGAGCCACTCGCCGTGAACCCGGATCCGGCGGTCCCCCTCGAGGAGCCGCCGCCCCCGCGTCCCCTCGGCCTGGTACCCCGCCAGGATCAGGGTCGTCGTGGCCTGCGTTCCGAAGGCCTCGAGGTGGTGCAGGATCCTCCCCCCCGTCAGCATCCCGGCACCCGCCAGGATGATCTTGGGCTCGTTCCGACGATTCAGCGCGCGGGACTCCTCGGTGGTGATTACCGGCTGCACCGCCTCGAGCGCCGCCGTCAGTTCCTGCCGCGAAGGGCGTAGCTCCTCGACGTGCTCCAGGTGGACCCCGCTCGCCTCGTTCGCCATGGGGGAATTCAGGTACATCGGCACATCGGGGATGCCCCCCCGCTCGCGCAGGCGGTAGAGGGCGAGCGCCAGCGCCTGGGCGCGCCCCACGGCGAAGGTGGGGATCAGGATCGTCCCCCCGCGCCCGAGACCGGCGTTGACGACCTCGGCCAGCGTCTGCAGGGTCTGGGACCGATCGTGGCTGCGGTCCCCGTAGGTCCCCTCCAGCACCACCCGGTCCGCCTCGGGTCGCTGCGCCGGGGCCGGCAGGAGGAGGTCACCGGCCCGCCCCACGTCGCCCGAGAAGAGCACTGTGCCCTCGTCGTCGGTCAGGTGCACCGCGGCCGCTCCGAGCAGGTGGCCGACCCGATGCAGCGACACCCGAACGCCCTGCACCTCCCGCGGAGAGTCGAAGTCGAGTCTGCGCAGCCGGCGCACGGTGTGTTCGACGTCGTCCTGCGTGAAGAGGGGACGAGGGTTCGCATGCCGCGAGTACCCCTTGCGACCCGCGTAGCGGGCATCCTCTTCCTGGAGCCGAGCGGCGTCGAACAGGAGGATGGGCAGAAGGTCGCGGGTCGGAGGCGACATCCAGATGTCCCCCTTGAAGCCATCCCGGACCAGCACCGGGAGGAAGCCGGAGTGATCCAGGTGCGCGTGCGTCAGGATGATCGCGTCCAGCGACGAGGGCGGCACCGGAAAGGGCCGCCAGTTGCGCAGCCGCAGCGGTTTCACACCCTGGAAGAGCCCCGCGTCGACCAGGAGTTTCCGGCGGCCCGACTGAACCAGGAAGCGGGACCCGGTGACCGTACCGGCCGCTCCGAATGGAGTAATCCTCATGTCTCAAGCTGAGGCCCGGGCGCGGTGGACACAAGCGATGCAGACGGAAACCCGCCCCACGCGGCCCCTGGCAGCCAGACCCCGACGGCCCGCGGCCGCCACACCCGGACACCTCCGTGGCCGGCGTCCCCCCCACGCTGATAGATTGAAGATGTTCGGAGATCCTTGTGGACCCATTCCCCCCCGTGGCCTCCCGTGACTCGCTCCTCTCAGGATCCGCATTCTCTGGCCGTCGCCATCATCGGTGCCGGACCCGTGGGACTCACCGCCGCGGCCCACCTGCACGCGCGCGGGCTCCCCTTCGTGGTCCTCGAGGCCGGACCCGAGCCCGCCTGGGGCGTGGCCGGCTGGGGGCATGTCCGCCTCTTCTCCCCCTGGCGCTTTCTCTTCGATCCGGTGGTCCGGGAGCTCCTCGAGGCCTCGGGCTGGGAGGCCCCCGACGGCGACATCCTCCCGACGGGAGACGAGCTGCGCGAACGCTACCTGCTGCCCCTGGCCCGGCACCCGGCGCTCGCCCCGCACATCCGGACCGGAGCCCGTGTCGCCTCGATCGTCCGCGCACCGGCCCGCTCAAACGGGTCCTGCGCCCCGCCGCTCCCCCCCTTCGAGATCCATCTGGAGGGGGGCCGGGTCGTGCTCGCTCCCGCGGTGCTCGACGCCTCGGGGACCGTGGGCTCCCCCGCCCCACTCGGCACCGATGGCACGCCGGCTCCGGGCGAGGCGGATCTCGGGAACCGGGTGTGTGCCGGAATCCCGGCCGACGCGAGCGAGCTCGTCGGGCTTCGCACCCTGGTCGTCGGCTCCGGCCACACGGCCATGGGGGCGATCCTGGCGCTCCTCCGAGAGGGGGTCCCAACGGTCGCATGGGGAATCCGCGGCACCGACCCCTATCGCTACCTGGGCGGGGGCTCGAACGACCAGCTTCCGGCGCGCGGCGCCATCGGCACCCGGGTCCGTGAAGCGATGGAGGGAGGGCGCGTCACCGTCCTTTCGGGCCTCGCCATCGACCGGTTCGAGGCCGATCCGGACGGAGGCCCGGTGCGGGTGATCGGTCGATGGCATTCGGGATCCCCCTCGGCCCCGGACCCCGATCTCGCCGCGAACGGCATACCGACGCCCCCGGACGCCCTCTCACTCGACGTCGACCGGGTGATCGCGGCCACCGGCTACCGGCCGGACCCGAGGCTCACCGCCGACCTGCGGCTCGCCCTCGACCCCGTGCTCGAGGCCCCCGTGGAGCTCGCTCCCATGATCGACCCCCGCAAGCATTCCTGCGGAACCGTCCCCCGGCACGGGGTCTCGGTCCTGACCCACCCCGAGGAGCCGGGCTACTACACGGTGGGCATGAAGAGCTACGGGCGCGCCCCGACCTTCCTGATGAAGACGGGCTACGAGCAGGTGCGCTCGGTGGTGGCTCGGCTGGCGGGAGATGAGGCGGCGGCGACCACGGTCCAGATGGAGCTCCCCTCGACCGGGGTGTGCCGCACCGACTTCGTGGAATCGGAGTCCTGTTGCTGACGGGATCCGGTCAGTGGCGCTGCCGGACCCTCAGCGCCCGATCAGGAGGCTGACGGTCACGAAGACCGCGGCCGTGACCATCCGTCGGAAGCTGAAGGGCTCCTCGCCCTCCTGGGCCGAGGGGTCGATGCTCCACACGATGATGGCCCCGCACCCACTCGTGCTGTACTCCAGGGGCGTCGCGGAGCCGCGATAGATCTCGACCCCCTCGATCTCGTGCGCGCCGATCAGCTCGTCGATCCGGACCTGGTGGCCCAGGTTGATCCCGTCGATGATGACATCGGGCAGGCAGTTGTTGCGAAAGGTGACGTACGGACGATTCTGCGCCCCCGCGCTCACCATGCTGACCCCCGCGACGGTGCGAAAGACGTCGCTGACCCGCGTGGTGGAGCGCTGCTCGAGTTCCTCGCGGGTGAAGGTCCGACCCAGACCCCGCTCCCGGCGCTCGTAGAAGCCGGCATTCGCCAGCCACTGGCTCCGCACCCCCCGCACCATCACGGCCTCGAGCTCCACGGCCTCGGGCACGAGCTGAATCGACAGGTCCATCGGAGACGCCCCCGAGACCTCGACCTCTTCGGTGAACTCCCGGTAGCCCAGCGCGGTGATCACCACCCGATAGCGCGCCGCAGTCAGCGGCTGGGTGCGAAATCCGCCCGCCGGGTCGGTGAGCGCCTCTGCATCCGCCGGCTGCGCCGCGGCCACTTCGACGGGAAGGTCCTCGAGAATCCGGTAGAACTGGACCCGGGCCTGAGAGACGGGCGCCCCCTGCTGCAGATCGACGATCGAGCCGACGACCACGATCCCGGACTGCTGCTGGGCCGACAGCCCCCCGCCGGCCAGCATCCCGGCCAGGACCAGACCGACCGTCCACAGTCCCGCGCCGCGAGACACTATTCTCATTTTCTCCGGCCTCCCGCCCGAAGCGGCCACCCCGCCAAACCGGTCGATTTCGCGCCTGGTCGCCGTGCATGCACCTGCAGCTGTCTAGAACCCTTTCAATTTCGAAAGGTTCAACTCGTGGAGGGCGGGCCGGGCGCCTCGACGAGATGCAGCGAGGCCCCCTCGAACCCTCAGCGGGTCACGCGCACATTCCGCATCTCCAGCTCGATCTCCATGACCCCGTCTTCGAGCATCCGGGTGAACTGTTCCATCTGCCCCTGCAGTCCGGCCAGCATGTCACCCATCTCCCCCTCGGGCAACCCCCCCGCGGGGATCGACCCCTTGATCTGGTCGAGCTGCGCCCGCAGCATCGTCCGCTCCTCGTCGGTCATGCTGAAGCGCGCCGCATCGGTCTCGACCCGGGTGACGGCCGGGTACCGGTAGCCCTCCACCTCGCGGTAGTCCTCGCTCACCATGATCATCGAAAGCGACTCCCGCTCCCCCTCGTGCAGCACCTCGCCGATCCACTCCATGCGGAGCATGTCGAAGGTCTCGACATCGAGGTAGAGCCCGCCCTCGCCCTCGAGGAACTCCACGGCGGCTTCACCCATCATCTCCGTGGCCATTCCCGAGGGATCGGGATCGGTGAAGGAGAGGTGGTGCGCCGTCCGGCCGTTCAGCTCGACCTCGCCCACGTAGCGATACATCCCGATCAGGTCGTCGATCGGGGTCTCGTAAATCCCGGCGCCCCCGGGAAAATCGGCCTGCGAGGGATCGATCTCCATGCCCATGACGGTGACCGACACCGGACTCAGACGAGGCGGCGCACCGGCCTGTTCGACCACCTCCATCCGCATGCGGGCGGGCATGCCCATCTGCAGGACCTCCATCTCGATCGACTGGATCCCGACCAGAGAGCCGTGATACCGCTCCAGCGCCTCGCCCAGGATCGCGTTCGCCCGGTCCTCGGCATCGGCCTGACCGTGGAGCGCGAGGGGTCCCGCCAGAAGGGTGGCCAGAAGGGCGAGCAGGAGCGTCGGAAGCGCGCTCGAGGGCGCGGGAGCCGAAGCGGTGCGGGTGCGATGCATGACGACCTCTGAGATCATGGACAGGAATGCCGCTCGAAGGGATTCCCCTCCTCTACTCCCCCACGGCCCGAGGGGATCCATGCCGGTCCGGTCCGCGGCCGGGCGTCGGCCGGCCTCCTATCGCCGGAGCCCTCCCCCACCCTGCACCACCTCGCCCAGCGAGATGGTCTCGAAGCCCACGCCCCCCTCGCCGGTCATGGCGTACCGATAGACGGCCGCCTGGTAGATCCCCTGGATCGAGCTCGTCACCAGCGCGAAGAGGATCCAGGCCAGCGCGATCACCACGTAGGTCGGGATGAGCGACAGGGGGTCGAGCGCCGAGATCCCGGCCACGAATCCCACCGAGAGCAGCGCCAGCAGCGCCCCGGCCAGCCCGAACACCAGCCCCATCCCGACCTTTCCGGTCACCTGCTCCCCCCAGCTCTTCTTCAGGAGCGCCGCGCTCTCGTACACGGCTTCCATCGGGCCCACGCTGCGGGTCACGAGCACCGGAACCACCAGGAAGGTGGCCAGACTCCACCCGATCCCGAGGGAGCCGCCGAAAAGCTTCCCCAGGATCCCGCTCTTGCGGGCGATCGAGTTCAGGATCACCCCCACCGTGGCCGAGATCGCCGCGTAGCCCAGGATCGGCACCGCGTGGTCCGATGCGATCAGGAGCCCGTCGCGCAGTGTCGGCCGGCCGCCCCCCAGATGCACCAGCGCCGCCCCCACGAGCGCCGCGTTGAAGTAGAAGACCACGAAGTACTGGACGAGATAGTAGAAGAAGGCGAAGACGAGGTGCCACGTGGTGTTCTCGGCGAACGCGGAGTCGGGACCGACGAAGAACCAGAGGGGAAAGACGAAGCTCAGGATCACCCCGATCGAGGCGATCCCCGACAGGAGCGGAAAGAGGAGCAGCGCCCGATCGCGGTTCAGCACCGAGGCGCTGGCCTTCGCGAGGGCCCAGCTGTTGGACAGAGTGTTCTGCATGATCAGCTCCTCGGTGAGGGTCGCTGCAGGGTGGCTCGGCGAGGCATCCCGGGGCCTCACCCTTCCCTTACGGCCCTCGTTTTGGCAATCTTCAGGCGTCGTATGCGTCTCCCCCCGGACACCCATGGAGGACTCCCGTGACCCCTCGCGACACCGCGCACCCACTCCGCCGCGCCCTTCTGCCGGCCTCGCTGCTGGCGGCGATTCTGGCCGTCATGATCCTGATCGTCCCGTCTCCGGACGAGGCCCGGAGCGCCCCGTCGCTGACCCTCGACCCGGATGATCCCGCTTCGATCATCACCGAGGAGACCGTCTACAACCGCCTCTACTTCCTGGCCTCGGACGGCCTGCGGGGGCGCGACACCCCCAGCCCCGGCCTCGACGCGGCGGCTGCGTGGCTCGTCAGCGAGCACCGTACGATGGGGCTCGAGCCCGCCGGCGAGGACGGCGGATTCTACCAGCGGTGGCCCTACCGTCAGATCGCGCCCGATGTCGAGAACGCCACCGTGGCCCTGACCGGTCCCCGGGGGACGACCCCCGTCCTCTTCGGAGAGAACGGTTCGCTGCGCGGCGCCTCGGACACCCCCCTCGACGGCGACCTCGTCTTCGTGGGTGACCCCTGGGCGTCGGCCCCCGAGGCCGGCTCGATGGAGGGCCGGGTCGTGGTCGTGCACCTTCCGGGCGAGATCACCCAGCCCTGGCGGCAGCGCGCGAACCAGGTGGCCAACTGGGCACAGGAGTCCGGGGCCTCGGCCTCGGTAGTGCTCGTCGATCCGGCCATGGACGCGGGCACCCTCGAGGAGTTCTCGCAGCTCGTGGCGAACCCGACCTGGCGGATGGGAATGGACTACCTGCCGGCCCAGGTCTTCATGACCCCCGCCGCGGCGGCGACCGCCGTACCCGAGATCGACGCGCTCCTGGCTCGGACCGGCGAGGACGTGCGGGTGCCGATCGAGGGTGCGCGACTGGAAGGCTCCCTGCCCGCCGACATCCGTGTGGACGGACGGCCGGCGAACGTGGTGGCGATGATCCGGGGAAGCGACCCCGAGCTCCGCGACGAGTACGTGGTGCTCTCGGCGCACTACGACCACGTCGGGGTGGGAACGCCGATGGATGGGGACTCGATCTACAACGGCGCCGACGACAACGGATCCGGTACGGTGGCGCTCCTCGAGGCGGCCCGTGCGATCCGCTCGATGCCCGAAGCGCCCCGCCGCTCGGTCCTCTTCGTGCATGTGAGCGGCGAAGAGAAGGGGCTGCTGGGCTCGTCGTGGTTCGTGGACCATCCCACGGTACCCGAGGAGTCGATGATCGCGAACATCAACGCCGACATGGTCGGGGGCGACCACCACCGCGACAGCCTGATCGTGATCGGAAAGACGTACTCGACCCTGGGGCCGCTGGTGGACCGGGTGAACGAGGGGCTCCCCGAGCTCAACCTGATCACCTCCGACGACCTGTGGCCCGAGCAGCGCTTCTTCTTCCGCTCCGACCAGTTCCACTTCATGCGCAAGGAGATTCCCTCGCTCTTCTTCTTCACCGGGGTGCACGACTGCTACCACCGCCCCTGTGACACCGTCGAGTGGGTGAGCCACGACAAGATCGCACGCGTCGCGCGCCTCCTGACGCACAGTGTGCTCGAGATCGCGAACGCCGACGAGCGCCCGGAGTGGGATCCCGCCGGGTTGGCCGAGGTGCGCGAACTGACCGGCGGGGGCCGCTGACCGCTCGCCACTGACCGGGCGCCACCTGCCGGGCGCCGCCGACCGACGGTTCGTGGTCGCGGGTGAGGGATCGGGCTCAGACCCGCACGCTCTCTCCCGCGGCCACGAACACGAGCCAGCCCTCGACGCGGGACTCGGGCACCCTCTCGACCCGGGCCATCGCCCCGCGATACGCCTCGAGCTGAGGGGTGTAGTGCTCGATTCGCTCGTCGAGGAGCGGGTCCCCGGCGCTCACGACCGCGTCGGTCTTCCAGTCGATCACCACGAGCCGGTCGCCCTCGGGATCGGGCACGCGCAGCACCCGGTCGGCGATCCCCTGCAGGAGACCGTCGGGGTGCCGGACCACGAAGGGCACTTCGCGCTGCACCGTCGTGCCCCCGGGCCATTCGGCGGCCCGCAGGAAGCGGGACACCGCAGGGACCGCGATCCACTCCAGGAACCGGTCGATCAGCGTATCGACTTCGTCGTAGCCGGGTGCGGTCTCGCGAGCCAGCTCGCGCAGCCGATCGCGCCACGGGTCGGCGGCGCCCGTACCGCCGGCGCCCGCATCGGCGTCCGCCGGAAGCCACTCCACCTCTTCCAGCCAGCGATGCACCAGGCTGCCTCGATCCAGCGCTCCTCGTGCCGGACGCCGGAGCACCCGGTCGAGGGGAACCCGCACGCCCCCCTCGAGACCCGACGGGGTGAGCCGCTCCAGGAGCCGCCGCCGGGGAGAGGGAGCCAGCGTCACCTTCGGGGTCGACCGGTCCCGGACCCCCCGCCGCGGCTGCCGAAGCGCCTGCAGCCGTCGGGCCTCGCCTTCGGGCGCCTCCTGCCTCCACCACTCCGGATCGCCCCCCTCGGCCCAGATCGTCTCGGGCTCGGCCCGCGCGCCCGGGTCGTCGAGGGCGGCCCGGAGCACCCGCGCCCCCGAGAGCGCACTCGAGACCGATTTGCCATCGGGGGGGATCACGACATGCAGTGCGTAGCGGGTGCGGGTGATCGCCACGTAGAGTGCCGAGAGGTCGTCGCGCAGCGAGGCCACGGCCGCGTCCCGGGTGACCCGGGCCACCTCGGGGGCACGCCCGATCAGCCCGTCGGGGAGCCTCGGTACCATCCGCTCGACGGGACCCGTGGGGTCCGGGCGGTCGGCCAGGAGCGTCGGCCCCCGCCCCCGCCGCCACGAGCTCCCGAGCTCGGGGATCACCACCACGTCGAACTGGAGCCCCTTCGAGGCGTGGATCGTCATGATCCGGATCGCCCCGCCCCCGGGCAGCTCCCGCCTGGCCCCCTCGACGGCGCGCACGAAATCCATGGTCCGAAGGGTCGCACGCCCCTCCCACCCCGCCGCGAACTCGGCGAGCTGGCGCAGCCGGGCCCGGTCCCGCTCGCCCTCGTGCGGCAGCAGGTGGCGGACCCAGCCCCCCACCACGGCCCCATAGC